>NZ_CEXZKX010000004.1:0-425201 GCF_982776155.1 Robiginitalea sp. | reverse complement strand
AGAACCTGACCCTGGCGGGCAACACGCTCTCCATCGAAGACGGCAACAGCGTGGACCTCTCAGGATTTGTCTCCACGGACGATCAGAACATCAGCGGTTCGGGCCTGAGCGGCACGGACCTGACCATCGGGATTGAGAATGGGACCAACGAGGTAGTGGACCTTTCCTCCCTGCTGGACAACACAGACGACCAGTACGACGACGAAGTCCCGCTCAGGACACCGATTGACGTGGATGAAGGCGGAGAATCTTCGCCAACCAACGAAACAACTGTACAGGAAGTCATTAATGCCATTGCGCCGATTACCTCGAAGGCTGCCCGGATTTTCTACCCGCCGTCCATCGCAATCGATGCATCGGCAAATGGCACCGGTTTTACCGAAGACCTGTATGCCCAATACGTTGCCCAATTCGGCACACCGGCTGTAGCCAGTGCCGGTGCACCTGCAGCCCTGCCCACCTATGCGGCCAATGAACTGTATTATTATGTGACGTATGCAGACCCCACAGTATTCGACAATATGAGTATCGATGCCAATGGGGTACTCACATACGATATCATCGGACAACCTGCAGATTATAACGCACTGATCAACGTGGTCTTTGTAGTTAAGTAGCAACCAACAACCCAGCCCGAATCTTGAAACTCAAGTTGCTTCATACCGCAATCCTCTCTGTTGGCCTGTTCCTGTTCGCGGGTATATCCCAACTGCATGGGCAGTTCCTGTTGCAGGCCCCCAATGCGGGAGATGAATCGAATTACCGCTGGTACGAGGCATCGGATACGAGCACCGTCCTGAGTACGGATTTTTTTTACGAGGCAACCCAGCCGGGTGTTTATTTCGCCACCTATGACGGAACGCTTTGCGGCTCGAACGCAACCGGATATTTTATACTTACAGATTGCAATAGCCCGGACAATGAAGTCACGCTTGATATCTCCGCAAATGTAAGCGGTGGTGCGACGGTGACCTGGAGTCCGGCTGTGGGCGGAGACCCCCTTCGCCCCATGGTTATAGCCGACCAGACCGTCCGGAACTATACGGCTTCGGTCATAAAAGCCGGCGTGAGTTCACCGCTACCGGAATTCACGGTTGTTTGTATGCAGCAGGCCGCTGTGCTGGTGGACGACACGGCTATTACCGACGAGGATGTGGCATTGAATATCCCGATATACGCCAACGACAGCAGCCTCCCCCAGGACGGCTCCCTGACAGCTACGGATCCGGCTGGCGGCACGGTGACTATCGACCAGAACGGCACCCCGAACGATCCTACAGATGATATCCTCACCTACACCCCGGATCCTGATTTCAACGGGACGGATTCTTTTGATTATACAGTTTGCAACACATCCGGGGATTGCAGTACGGCAACGGTTACCGTAACGGTCAACCCGATTGTCGACGCCTTTGATGATGCGATTGCCACCAATGAAAATGAGGCAACAATTGCCGATATCCTGGCAAACGATAACGACATACCCACCTCCGGGTCCCTGACCACCACGGCGCCTGCCAATGGCACGCTCGCGTTGGATGACGGCGGCACGCCCGGGGATCCTTCGGATGATACGGTGACCTACACGCCTGATCCCGGATTTACCGGCTCGGACAGCTTTACCTATACCCTTTGCGATGCCCTGGGAAATTGCAGCACCGCCACTGTGACGGTTCTGGTGAATGCCGTTGGGCTTGATATCGATGCGGATAACGACGGTATCGTGGATAGCTTTGAAGACCTGGATCTGGACGGCGATGGCAACCCGGCCACCAACCCGACGGATACGGACGGGGATGGAGTCCCGGATTACCTGGATATTGATAGCGATGACGACGGCGTGCCGGATAATATCGAAGGGCAGTCCACAGCCGGCTACATTCCCCCGGGAGGTACGGACGCCAATATGAACGGGCTGGATGACGTTTATGAAAACGGCGGGGCCGTGGGGATTGTCCCTGAAGATACCGATGGGGACGGCATACCGGATTACGTGGACAGCGACAGCGACAACGACGGGGTACCCGACAGCGTTGAGGCGAACGACATCGACATGGATGGATTTGCGGAGACTGTAATTGTGGGGTCCGACAAAGACGGGGACGGCCTGGACGACGGATTCGAAGGGACAACGGCCATTGATATCAACGTCAACGACGGCAAGGACGACCCCATCAACGACTGGCCCGATACCGACGGGGACGGGGAGCTCGATTACCGGGATACGGACGATGACGGCGACCAGATCCTCACCGCGGGCGAGGACGCCAACGGCGACGGCATCTTCTACAACGACGATATGGACGGGGACGGTATCCCGGACTACCTGGAGCCCAATAGCTCTGCCGAAGACCTGGAGGTTTTCAATGTGGTTACCCCCAACGGGGATGGCGCACACGATTACCTGACAATTGCGGGGATCCAGGATTTCCCGAATAACACGATCCGGATCTACAACCGCTGGGGCGTACTGGTGTTCACCACACGGGCCTACGATACGCAGGGCAACGTTTTTGACGGCACTTCACAGGGCCGGGCCACGATTGCCCAGGACAACAAATTACCGGTGGGAACCTATTTCTATATACTGGATTTTGAGGATGAGAATGGGGTGATGCGCACCCGGACCGGATACCTTTACTTAAACCGATAATTGCATGGGACAGAATAACCTCTTACCAATCATTCGCCTCGGCCGGGTGGCCATAACTATGGTTATTCTCCTCTGTATTGAAGCGTCGGTACAAGGACAGCAGGATGCACAATATACCCAGTATATGTACAATACGGTTTCCATCAACCCGGGTTATGCCGGGTCGCGCGGCAACCTGAGTATTGCAGCACTCTACAGGTCGCAGTGGGTTGGCCTGGATGGCGCCCCGAAGACGCAGACCTTCAACCTGCATACTCCGGTAGGGTACCGAGGCGTGGGGATGGGCCTGTCGATTGTCAACGACCAGATCGGACCTACCTCGGAGACTGCTTTTGACGGGGATTTTTCCTATACACTTCAGGTGGGGCCGGAGCAGCGCCTGAGCTTTGGATTAAAGGCCAGCGTCCACATGCTGGACATCCGTTTTTCCGAACTCAATTCCGACCCGAATTACCCGGATGCCCAGTTGCAGTCCGATATCCAGAACCGGCTTTCCCCGAATATCGGCGCCGGTATTTATTACCATACCGAGCATTTCTATGCCGGGTTGTCGGTGCCGCGGTTCCTGGAGACCAGCCACTTTGACGAATCCTCACTGTCCACCGCAAAAGAACAGATGAACTTTTATATGATCACGGGCTATGTCTGGGACTTCGACCCGCTTTGGAAATTCAAACCGAGTATCCTGACCAAAGCGACCCTTGGGGCACCCCTGCAGGTGGACGTGTCGGCCAATTTCATGTACAACGAAAAGTTTATTTTCGGCGCAGCATACCGTTGGGATGCCGCCTTCAGCGGCATGGTAGGCTTCAATATTTCCCCCTCCTTCCTCATCGGGGTGGCCTATGACAGGGAAATTACCGAGTTGGGTAGCGCCGCATTCAACGATGGCTCATTTGAAGTGATCCTCCGCTATGACTTCCTGCGAATGGTTGGCAATATCAAGTCTCCGCGATTCTTCTGATTTCCAGGTGCCCGCTTGTTCTTTGCAGGCGATACGTATAATTTTATTTCGGGTGGATGGGGGCCCCATTCCACATTTTATGATCCCCTTAACCCGAAACTACATCAAAGACCGTATTTTTGGGCTGTTATGGAAGAACAAGTAATCCTTGTCAACGAACAAGACCAAGTCCTCGGGACCATGCCCAAAATGGAGGCTCATGAAAAAGCCCGGTTGCACAGGGCATTTTCGGTTTTCGTACTGAACCACAAAGGGGAGACCATGTTACAACAGCGCGCCGCCCACAAGTACCATTCCCCGGGCCTCTGGACTAACACCTGTTGCAGCCACCAAAGAGTAGGGGAGACCAACATCCAGGCTGGCAAGCGGCGGTTGGAAGAGGAAATGGGTTTTCAAACAGACTTGCAGGACCTTTTTTCTTTTATCTATAAAGCCCCTTTCGACAACGGCCTTACGGAGCACGAACTGGACCATGTCCTGCTGGGTCATTTCGAGGGCGAGCCCAACATCAATCCGGATGAGGTAGCCGACTGGAAATGGATGGGGCTGGAAGAGATTCGCGAAGACCTGGAGGCGAACCCGGGAGCCTATACCGCATGGTTTAAGATTATATTTGAACGCTTTCACAACTACGTGATGACGCACAACCTCAAGTGATGCGAGTAACCGTTAGCAGAAAAGCACATTTCAACGCGGCTCACAGGCTTTACCGGCCGGATTGGGACGACGCCCGGAACCGGGAGGTATTCGGAAAATGCAGCAATCCGCTGTACCACGGCCACAATTACGAGTTGATTGTCAGTGTTACGGGTCCGATTGATCCGGAAACCGGTTTTGTTGTGGATATGGCAGAGCTCAAAGTTCTCATCCGGGATAAAGTGGAGGACGCCCTGGACCATAAAAACCTCAATGAGGAGGTCCCTGAGTTTAGGGAACTCAACCCGACAGCCGAGAATATTGCAGTGGTAATCTGGGATAAACTCCGGCCCCACATCCCCGCTGCATGTGACCTGGAAATCACCCTGTATGAAACCCCGAGAAACTTCGTTTCCTACAAGGGCGCTGAATAATCCGTTTGTCAACACGATATTTATGGAACTGTATCCATTAAAATTCCAACCCATTTTCAAAGAGCGCCTTTGGGGTGGCAATAAACTGCGAACGGTACTGGAAAAGGAAGCCGATGGAGACACGGTGGGGGAAAGTTGGGAATTATCCGGAGTGCCGGGAGACGCCACAACCCTTGTTAACGGACCGTATGCTGGCAAAACCCTGCCGGAACTCATCGGGGAATTCCCCGGGGAAGTTCTGGGGAATGAGGTCCTGGAACGTTTTGGGGAGGAATTTCCGATCCTGATTAAATTTATCGATGCCCGGCTGGACCTTTCCATCCAGTTGCATCCCGGGGACGAACTGGCCCGGACCCGCCACAACAGTTTTGGCAAAACGGAGATGTGGTATATCCTGGATGCCGACCCGGGCGCCGAGCTCATTGTCGGCTTCAGGGAGGATGTATCCCGGGAGCGCTACCAGCAAGCCCTGGTAGGAGGTACACTGACGGACCTGCTGCACTATCAGTCGGTATCCACGGGGGATGCATTCTTTATCAATAGCGGGAAGATCCATGCAATTGGCGGGGGTATCCTGTTGGCGGAGATCCAGCAGAGTTCGGATGTTACTTATCGGGTTTACGATTTCAACCGCCGGGATGCGCAGGGGAAGTTGCGGGAACTCCACACGGACCTCGCCCTCGATGCCATCGACTACCGGCGCCGTGACGATTTTGTCCTGGATTATTCCAGGCAGCCGAATACGTCAAACAGCTTGGCCCGCAGTCCTTATTTCAACACGGATTACCTGAAACTGGACCGGGACAGGGATTTGCAATTTGACGGGAAGTCATTTACGGTTTTTATGTGTCTGTCTGGTACAGCCACCCTGGTTGCAGGTGGGGTAGCCGAAGAATTCCGTGCCGGGGAGACGCTGATGCTGCCGGCAGCCGTTCACAAGGCCCGGTTGGTGACCAACGGGTGCGAATTACTGCAAGTGACAGCCTGAAAAAGGTTCCCGCGGGTATGCGGGGAAATTGTATTTTTGAAAGAAACTTACCATCATGGCTACTATACGGGACCTCAAAAAAGATATCAACAGCGTATTGGGCGGCATTATAGAGGCCGTTTACATTGCGGAGCGCAGCAGTAATAAGGAGGGGTCCAAGGAAGGATCCGAGATCATTGACAAGGCGATAGCGACCTTCGACTCGCTCATTGCGGAGGTCAACAACAAGGATGTTGAAAACCGGAAAAAGCATTTGAAAGGGGTGCGTCAAACCCTTGAGAAAGAAGCTGCCGAATTGGTAGACCGGGTCAACGAGCTCGCCTGATTAATCCGGGTTTTCTGCCTGGGAACGCTGCTCGCTGAGTAATTCCTTTAACTGCTTGCCGTATTTGGACTCGGCCACCGCCGGGCTTAGGGCCTGGTATATGGAATCCAGGTATTTCGGGTTGGCATCGGATACTTCTGTAATGGCCACAAACGGGGCCAGGTGGGAATCCGTATTGTTCAGGGCAAAGTTCAGGGCATAGAGGTAGGAGCGTAGCGTGAGTCGCTGCCCCACCCGGTCCAGGGAATCCAGGGCCGCACTATCCTGTGGCTGCTGCAATTCGCCCATGGCACGGGCCAATTCGAGCTGTTGTACGTGGTAGCGCGACTGGATTTTGCGGTACTCTGCAAACTTCTCATTGGCCGCCGAACCAGAGATTGCGGCTTCCGATTCAAACGCATCCCATTCCGTATCGATCCGGATAGTACCCGGTTCTGCAAAAAATACGATGCGGTCATTGAGTTGGTTGTTGTCTGCCTTGTCCAGGTAGAGATAGAAAATATCGGCTCCGTCCACCGGGCTGGTCAATCGGAATTCCCCATTGCCTTTGACCACCACCGAGTCCAGCGTCACCAGGGAGGTGTCTGCCACCTGCTGAAGGTAGAGTACTCCTTTTTTCAGACCCCGGACATTTCCTTCTACCGTGAGATTCCCGGCGGTATCATCCCCTCCGCAACCCGCGAGTGCAACAGCGGCAACCGCTGCCAAAACCAATTTTTTCATCCTTGAAGATTAGCGGGGCAAATATGCCATTTTTTTTACAAACCCGGAAGCGGATGCAGGTAGTGCAGACAGGATTCGGGCCGGCGGCTCAGGATTCGGGCCTGGCGGTCTGCCATCAGCCGGGGAGGCAGTTCTGACGAAATTGCGGAAACCCGGGTACAGAGGAAATTCAACCGGTAACCGGAGCAGCCACTTCCATCAGGTAGGCGCAAAGCAGGGCGCCGCCGGTGCCGACTACGTATCCGAGAACGGCCAGCAGCACCCCTACAGAACTCAGGGAGGGGTGGAATTCGGCAGCGACGACAGGTGCCGAAGCGGCACCGCCCACATTGGCCTGACTGCCTACGGCCAGGAAAAAGAATGGCGCCCTTATCAATTTGGCTACCAGGATCAGCAGGCCGGCGTGAAATCCGATCCAGATGAGGCCCAATAACAGCAATCCCGGGTTTTCGAGGATCCGGCTCAGGTCCATCTGCATTCCGATGGTCGCTACGAGGATATAGATAAAAACCCCGCCGATCTTACTGGCACCCGCCCCTTCGTAGTTTTTGGCAGGGGTAAAAGAAAGCCCTATCCCGATGACGGTAGCCAGGACAATCATCCAGAAAAACTCCCCGCCCAGGAAGGAGAGGAAACTCGTCGGGTCGCTGACCCATTCCCAGCCTTCGCTCAGGGCCTGGCTTATATAGCCCCCGGCCCAGTGGGCGAGGCCCACGGCCGTAAAGGCCATAAACAGGAGGATCATGTAATCGTTCAGGCTGGGTACGCGGGTGATGCGTTCGGCGAATTCGGTGACTTTGACTTTCAGGGTCTCTATAGAGGAGGCATCTGCCCGGAGCCACCGGTCGATCCTGCGGTTTTTGCCAACGCCCAGCAGGAGGATGGCCATCCACAGGTTGGCACCTAAAATATCCACCAGGACCATTTCCCCAAACCGGTCCGGGTTGAACTGGAATATCTCGAGCATGGCTGCCTGGTTGGCCCCGCCCCCGATCCAGCTTCCGGCGATGGTCGCCAGGCCCCGCCAGACAGCGTCAAACCCCGCGCCGCCAACCGTTTCCGGTGAAACGGCAGAAACGATCAGGATGGCCAGCGGGCCACCGACGACAATCCCAACGGTCCCGGTCAGGAACATGATCAACGCTTTGGGCCCCAGGTTTCGAATCGCCTTGAGGTCGATACTCAGGGTCATCAGGACCAGGGCTGCCGGCAACAGGTACCGGCTCGCCATAAAATACAGGCGGGAGTGGTCGCCGGAGATGATCCCAAGGCTGGAAAAAACCGCGGGTAGCAGGTAGCACAACAGGATCCCGGGGATGAAATTGTAAAACTTCTTCCAGAAACCCTGTTGGCGTCCGGAGGTATAGAATACGAAGCCGAGGCACAGTGCCAGCAGTCCAAAAACGATGGTGTCGTCAGTAATCAGGGGTTCCTCCATGGTCGGTTATTTCGGTTTGGGCCAAAAGATAATCGAATTTCCCCAGAGCGCGCTTTCAGATATTCAACCAGTAGGTAAACTTCAGGTTGACCGACCGGAACCGGGGGCTGAACCGGTCTACGTAATAGTTGTCCGTGTATACCAGGAACAGGTCGGAAAGGGGTGCAAAGCGCCATTGCAGCCGGGCATTTACGCCGAAATTGTCGCGTTGGTTGCTGTATTGCACCAGGGTGGATAAAAACAGGGACTTGGAAAAAGTCAGTTCAAACCGCGGGGCAATCAGCCAGATATCCGCACTGGGGTAGGGGTCGGGCAATGTGATTTTGTCGTAATTCAACTGCATGGAGATAAATGCCTTGGGCTGGATGCGCAGCGCCAGGTTCCCTTCCACGGAAAAGCGCTCTCCATTGTAAAAGTCGCCGACAGTGGTCTCCACCCCGTAGGCCAGGATCCGGCGGGCGTCCGATTGGTATTCCACCTGGAAACTGTTGTAGTGGTACTCGGTATCCGCCGGTAGTTCCAGACCGTCCTCGGAACCCGTCGGGTCAAAGGAGTCGAACAAATAGGTATAGCGGTTGGACCATTGGAGCTGCAGCCGCTCCCGGTTCCGGAATCGGGCTTCCCACTGGGAGAAGATGCTGTAATCCGTATTCTGGTAGTCCTGGGTGGGGCGCCAGATAAATACCGGGGTCACTCCAAAACTGTGTGTGTTGATAAAACTGTCCTCCGGCCAGAAGGCCCGGTTAAAACTGGCCAGCCCCTTGACGATGTCCGTGCGGCGCACAAATCCCAGGTCGGAATCGAAGTTTTCGCCTATGTAAACCCATTTGGTAGATCCGCTGTAATTCCGGGAATTGTAACGCATACTTGCCCCGGCCGACCAATCCCTGCCCTCAACCCCCGGGCTGAAGGATTTATGCAGGTAGTACTGCCCGCTCCAAACATTGTCGGCAGAAATCAGGTTGTAATCGATGCCTGCAACGCGGTTATAGCGATTTTCTTCAGCGAGGAAATCCGGGTCCCCCGTGCTCTGCCGGTTGATAAAGAACATGCCGATATTGGAACGCGAAAAAACCAGGTGCTGCAGGGCCAGCATGCTGTTGTTGTTTCCCGCAATCTCGTTCCCCGCATCTTCCTCGGTTTGGATGCTGAAGAAGCCCAGGCGCAGATCGTTGGTGAGTTTCCCGCTGAGCCGGGCCCCGGCAATGATGGAATTCTCAATCGTATTGCCTGCGGTATCCTGGGCAATCCCGATACGGCGCGAGAAGAAGGGGTTTGCATCCCGGGAATCTCCGAAACTGGCAAACAAGTCGTTGTTGTCGATGAAAAACTGGCGCTTTTCAGGCAGGGACACCTCAAAGCGCGTCAGGTTGGTTACCTGGTCATCCACCTCCACCTGGGAAAAGTCCGGGTTTAAGGTTATATCCAGGTTCATGCTGTTCCCGACAGATACCTTGGCGTCACCGCCCACCTTAAAGGAAGTGTCCTCGATACTGTTCTCCCGGTCATTCGACCAACTCGTATTCACATAGGGGATCAGGGCCAGGGGTGTACGGGAACGACCGAGCGGTTTCTCAAAGATCATATCCCCCATAAAAGTCAACCCGAAGATATTCTGGTTCTGGGGGATCCGGACCCAGGTACTGCTTTCGTTGGACTGGGTGTCAAACCGATAGCTGTTGAAACGCCATCGATTTTCACCCTCCCGGAATTTAAAGGAAGTCAGGGGGATGACGAGCTCGGAGGTGTAGTAATCCTCATAGATCCGGGATTCACCCCGCCACTTGACATCCCAGGAAATGGTAAATCCGCTCAGGTCCAGGCCCCCTCCCGAGACGAGGCCCTCCCTGCGGACACCGTAGGGATTCGTGCCGAAAAGAAACGCATTATTCCCGTCGTTGAAGGTGTCGAAAAGCAGCGTGATATTGTCGGAATTGCCGGCTCGAAAATCCCTTTTAAGGGATTGGATGGCATAATTCTTCCCTTCGGTATAAACGGTGATACCTATATACAGGTTCGTTTCATCGTACAACATCTTGATCTCCGACTGTTTGCGCGCCTGGATGCTGTCTATGGGGAAATATTCCCAAAAATTGGCCGCACTTTCCGCTTCCTCCCAAATAGGTTCGTCCAGAATTCCGTCCGGGACGATCGTTTCCGTGATGTATTTTACGGTAAAGGATTTCTGGGTGTGGTCCTGTGAAACAGCTCCCAAAAAATAAAAGAGGCTTGCCAACAGGCAAAGTATTCGCATGGTTGTCGGTTATCGGTCAGTTGCGGGCTAATTTAAAAAGGATTGCAGGGATATGGTGTGGCATTAACACTATATTATATTTTCCTTAAGGAATCCGGGGAGCCACACTCAGGTATTGGGATTGCGGGTAAACGCGCCCCTCTAATTGCCGTTATTATCCTTGAATTTTCGGGTTTTCGCCTTGTCCGGGTTGGTGAATAGGCGTTTGAAGAACCCGTCACGTTTAACCGGCTCGCAATCCAGCAACCCGGCTACTTCCGTGGAGGGGTCCCCGAACCGTTGCGTGGTCCATTCGCGCAAATCCGGGTCGCGTGCGAGTTCTCCGTACCATTGCGCAAACAAAGGGAGGGCTGCATTGGCTCCCTGCCCGATGCGCGTATTGGGGAATCCGATTTCATGCGACTCCAACCCCACCCAGCTCACATGTACCATGCGGGGGGTAATGGCTGCAAACCAGGCATCCTTGTTGTTTTGGGTGGTCCCCGTTTTTCCCGCAATATCCCCGCGGAGGCCATATGTGCTTCGGATTCTGGAAGCTGTTCCTCCATCCACGACGGCCTGGAGCATTTCCAGCATCAGCTGCCGGGTGCGCTCCGAATAGGCCGGCTGCAGGTCTTTTTCGGGCTCGTGCCGATAGAGTACATTGCCCTCCCGGTCCGTGATCCGCTCAATCAGGTAAGGGGTAACCGGCCTGGATTGGTTTACAAAACTCGCATACGCCCCGGCCAATTCCGGGATGCCGATGGATCCCGTACCCAGGGCCAGTGAGGGTTTCTCGGGGAGGGGTGCGTCGATTCCCATGGCCCGGGCCTGGGCAACCACCTGGGGGATACCGGTTTGCTCGAGGACTTTTACCGCTACGGTATTCACGGAATTTTGCAATGCCGCCTGCATGGAATAATTCAGGTAGGCTTCGTCCTTGTCCCCGGAATTGGACGGCGTCCAGTCTTCCAGGTTTTCATAGCGGACCTCCCGGGCCGAAAAGTGCTGGCAGGGGTCGATCCCGGATTCCAGGGCGGCTGTATACACTATGGGCTTAAATGTGGATCCCACCTGCCGGCGGCTCTGTGAGATATGGTCGTACTTGAAATATTTGAAATTGATCCCCCCGATCCAACTCAGGACGGCCCCGCTCCGGGAGTCGATGGCCAGGGAACCGGTATTTAGAAATCGGGCATAATGCATCAGGCTGTCCAGGGTACTTGCCTCGGTTTCAGTTTCACCACCCCAATCGGCCAGAACCATGGGTCGCTTTTGCCCGAGGGAATCCAGTATATCTTCGTGTCCCAAACCGGAAGATGCCAGTTTCCTGTAGGGAGGCGATTGGCGGATATACCGGTCGATGAATTTGCGATTGTTTTTCCAGGGCGCGCGATTTCCGTAGGCCTCCTCAAAATCGGCTTGCAGGGATTGCATATGCTCCCGCATGCTAGACTCGGCCAATCGCTGCATCCCCGGATTCAGTGTCGTATAGATCCGCAGGCCGGAGGTGTAGAGGTTCAGGGCGGAGTCCGCCCCGGGACGATCCTTCAGCCAATTGGCCACTTCCCGCCTCACGGTTTCCCTGAAATAGGGAGCCATGCCCTCGTTTGCGGAATACGGGTTGTAATCGAGTTCCAGGGGCAGGGCCTGCAGGCTGTCCGCCCTTTCGCGTTCCAGGTACTCATTGCGGGCCATGGCATCCAAAACGAGGTTTCTTCGCTCCAGGCTCCGTTCCGGGAATAGCCGCGGGTTGTAGGAATGGGTTGCCTTGAGCATGCCGATCAGGGTGGCGGCTTCCTCGGTCCGGAGTTCTTCCGCGGGGACGCCAAAAAACTTTTGGGAGGCGCTTTCGATCCCGAAACTGTTATCGCCAAAAGAAACGGTGTTGAGGTAAAGGCCGAGGATTTCCTTTTTGCTGTATATGCGTTCAAGTCGGCGGGCGGTAAACATTTCCTTCAGCTTATCCACAACCAGGCCCGGGCCGCCGCCCCCGGACCGCGGATAGAGGTTTTTGGCCAACTGTTGGCTCAGGGTGCTTCCCCCGCCTGCGCCGCTATCCCCCATCAGCAGCGTTTTAAAAAATACGCGCAGCAGGCTGGGGTAATCGATGCCGGAATGCCGGTAGAACCGCTCATCTTCAATGGCGACCAGGGCTTCCAGAACACAATCGGGAATATCATCCACGGCAATGGGCTGGCGGTCGGCCAGGTAGTATTTCCCGATTAAGGAACTGTCGGCCGCATACACTTCGGAAGCCCGGTCGTGTCGGATGTCGCGCAATTCGGATTTCCCGGGCAGCCGCCCCCACAGGCCCGCGTAGACCGAACCGATGAAAAGGGCCATCAGCACGACCCCCGTCAGCAGGCTTGCCAGCAGGTATCGGAACCAGGGCGGGCGGACGGATCGGAATGCGCGTATCAACTTTTTCACGGTACGAATTTCAGACAATCCCTGGGATTGGGCCTTCAAATTAACAATTCCTTAATTCCCGAATTCCTACTTTTGAACCTATTACGATTCCATATGAAAAAGACCATCCTGTTCCTGTGCCTGTTTCCCCTCTTAACCGCCGCCGACCTGCCCGATTGGGGCCGGACCGGCCACCGGGCTATCGGGGAGGTAGCCGAGGCGCACCTTTCCCGCCGGGCCCGCAAGGCGGTATCCAGGCTGTTGGAGGGCGAAAGCCTGGCCAAGGTATCCACCTTCGGGGACGATATTAAATCGGATACCACCTATCGCTCCTTCAGCCCCTGGCATTACGTAAACCTCCCTCCTGAGACGCCCTATGGGGAAATCACCCCCAATCCGGATGGGGACATCCTTCAGGGAATTGAACACTGCATCCGGGTTTTGAAGGACCCTGCCAGCCCCAGGGACCAGCAGGTATTTTACCTGAAGCTGCTCGTGCACCTGGTTGGCGACCTGCACCAGCCCATGCATGTGGGCCGGCCGGAAGACCGGGGAGGCAACGACATCCAACTCCAGTATTTTGACAAAGGGACAAACCTGCACCGGCTCTGGGATTCCGATATGATCGAGGATTACGGGATGAGCTACACGGAGCTGGCCGAAACCCTCCCGCCAGCGACGCGCAGGGAAATCCGGGTTATCCAGTCCGGATCGGTCCTGGAGTGGGCCGGACAATCCCAGTCCCTGGCCAACCGGGTTTACGCATCCGTCGAAAACGGGGAAAAACTCTATTACCGCTATCGCTACCTCTGGTGGGATAGCGTGGAGCGCCAACTGCTCCTGGGCGGTTTGCGCCTGGCAGCCGTCCTGAATGATATATACGGTTAATGGGTTACCCCAGCCTGCGGAATGTGAGGTTAATACGGGGGCCAACCGGGCGTTTGGTCTTGGGTACCTGGTGCAACCAGTGGTGCTGCGTGGTGCCGGCCATCAGGAGCAGGCTGCCGGACTCCAGGTTCATTCGGACGCGCTGGGATTTAATGCGCCGGTGCTTCAGATGAAATTTACGGGATGCACCCAGGGAGAGCGAGGCGATTACCGGGTTGTTCCCCAGTTCGGGTTCGTCGTCCGCGTGCCAGCCGTTGCTGTCCGAACCATCCCGGTACAGGTTCAGCAGGCAGGTCGTGAATTTTTCCCCGGCCGCAATAGAAACCCGATGGAGCAAATCCTCCAGCAGGGGCGTAAACGGCAGGGGCTCCATCAGGATACCGCTATAGGTATAGGCCTGTCCGTTTTTACCGTACAGGGCCGTGAGGCGGGGTTGTTGGAAGGTTTTCCCAAAGAGCCGGATGGTATCCTGCCGCCAGGGGGTTTGGCTTTTAATCTCGCCAAACAGGGATTCGGCTTCTTTTGGGAGCAGGAAGCCCGGTTGGTACCTCAGGGTAGCGTCCGGCAGGTTTTCCAGGTCTTCCCGGGAGGGGTTCATCGCATGACCGATTTGAGCTGGTTCCGGTATTCCGAGGGACTCATGCCGGTAAAGGCCTTAAACGACTTGTTGAAATGTGAAAAATTGTTGAAACCGCTTTCAAAACAGATTTCGGTAATCGACATTTCATTTTCGGAGAGCAGGTTGGAGGCGTGCACCATCCGGTATTCATTGACAAATTGCACAAAGGTCTTGTTGGTCACCTTTTTGAAATAGCGGCAGAAAGAGGGGACGGTCATGTGGGTGAGGTCGGCCATCTCTTCCAGTGAAATGGGTTCCCGGTAATTCTCCTTCACAAAATTGAAGATGGAATTGATCCGTTCGTTTTCCTTGCTCTGGGTTTCCACCGAAAGGTGTTCCGCATTGAGGATCTGGTATTCCGAGGTGCTGCCCAACTCATTGAGGATATTCAGGATGGCCAGCAACCGCTGGAAATCGGATTTGTATTCCAGGATTTCAATCTTCTCGCCGATTTTCTTTTTCGCGCTCCCCGTAAAGGCAATGCCCCCTTTGGCTTTCTCAAAAAGCTGCCGGATGTTCCGCATTTCCGGGATAGAAAAAAAATCGGAGCCCAAAAAGTCGGTTTTCATCTGAACCACCGATTCGCTGGTATTACCCGTGCAGGCATCGGTAAACCCGCAATGCGGGAGGTTGGACCCTATCAGGATCAGGTCGCCCTGGGTGTAATAGGATACATGGCTGCCAATCTGCCGCTTTCCGTTTCCCCCGTTTACATAGACTAGTTCAATTTCCGGGTGGTAATGCCAGACCAGGTTCTTGTTCGGTTTCAGCGCATCGAACTTCTGGTAGGTAAACGACTGCCCGAAGTCGGGCTCGATCGCTTCAAAAGCTGGTTTGAGTTTCAGCATATCCATTTAATCTATACCTAAGATACGTAGGGAATTTCCCCTTGGACTATGCAAAATTACCCAAAACATGTGCAATATTATCATTTTACAATTAATTAACACAAAACCGGGTCAATATAGCACATAAACTGGATAATCACGTAGTAGTGTGGGCACGCCTTCCACCGTAGATTTGCCTTGTGTAATTCAAAAAACAACCAGTTATGAAAAAAAATTGGATCAACATCGCAGCCGCCTTCGTAATGCTGGCCGGCACAACAGTAGCCACGGCATCGGTTAATCCCGTAAAGCCGGTGGCCGGTAAACTCGAAAAAATCGCCGACGCCGACCCGTATATGCGGAAGCAGGGCGAAAAAGTATATCTCAATTACCTCAACCTCGAAGGAAACACCGTAGTGGTTAAAGTCTTTGACCAGGAAGGTCGCCTGCTCTACATTGAGCGTTTCAAGGACTCCCCGGTGGTCGAAAAGGCCTTCAACTTTGAAACCGCCGAAGCCGGCACCTACAAAGTAGAAGTCGAGGTAAAGGCAGGAGATAGAACGTATTCAGAATCCCTGAAAGTTGTCAGGTAATGGATGTTTAGTTTAGTTTGTTTAATTCCGGGAAGAGGGAGCACTTGTGTTCCCTCTTTCTGTTTGTGGGCTGCGCCTTAATCCTGGGCAATGCCATACGAGCCCCAGGCTTTTTATGGCCCACCTGTTTCTGCTACCCGACATTTCGGGCAGCAGCCATTTCCCATCGGGTCCCGTTAACCCAGGCGCTGCCAACGCCGGAGTTGTTTTCGCATTTTCTCGGGGAGGATATCCGTATCCAGTGCCCCTGCCAGGATTTGAGGATCTTTTTCACCCGCATAAATCATTTTGAAGAACGAGGCGATATCCGGGCTTTCTCCCCGGGCTTCCTGCAAGGACATCCGGTCCCCGGGCCGGACCCGCCCGGGTTCGATGACCTGGCCGTAAGCCCCCGGGCGTCCCCTTTTAATAAACCGGTCGATGATTCCCTGGTCCCCGAATCGCACGCCCAGCTTGTAACAGGGTTCCCTCGGGGTGGTGATGCGGATGACGGCTTCCCCGAGGCGGTATACGGCACCCATGCGCAATGCGGATTCGTCCAGTCCGTCTACGCTGAGGTTTTCCCCGAACAGCCCATACCCCCATTCGGGTCGATGAAATTGCCGTTGCCAGTAGGGGTATTCGCTGGCGGCGAACATGTAAAATGCTTTGTAGGATCCCCCGTGGACTTTCGGGTTTCCGATATAGTCGTTGCGTACGCCCTCCCGGTCCAGGTAGATGCCATCCGGCTGGGGCGATTTATAAATCCCGGTAACTACATCCTTTCCCTTCCATCGGAAGGTTGTGGGCTTCCCCGTATTCGTACTGATAATTTCCATATACCAATTTAGCCATTTCCGGGTATTCGCCGAAACGGGCCAGACCGCGCCCAAAAAAAAAGGCCGCCCGAAAGCGGGCGGCCTGATGTATGGCATGTGCCGGATATTTGTCCGGCCTCAATCCTTTTCGTCCATTTTCTTGGTGATAAAAAAACCGATCAACAGACCGGTTCCCGCCAGCAGGAAGATGGAACCCGGCATGGCGATGTCGTCGTCCACACCTCCCATTTGGGCCAAAATCCCGCCAATCATTACCCCCGCACCGATACCCATTAACAACAGGGCCAGGTTCAGGATAAGGGTTTTCCAGATGGGTTGCGCATGCAGTTTGCCCTTGACAAAAATACTGGCATCCGCACCTTTTTCGATCAGTGCCATCCGCTCCTTGTTCCGCGTGGAAAAGTAGAGATAGGCAATCCCGAATACAACTGAAAACAAACAGACAAATACGATAATTTCTCCTCCCATGTGATATGAATTTTAGATTTTTGATTGATATACACCCCATAGGACGGGTTCGGTTGCCGGCAGGTTACAGATATATCGAAAATTCTGTAACCCGGAGGGCCTTCCGGGCGTCAAACGGGGTAGATGAACCAACAACTTTCGGACAGGGATTTGATTGCCCGGGTACTGGACGGGGAGGACCGCGCTTATGAAGTTCTCGTAGACCGCTACAGCCACATGGTCTTTACCCTGGCCGTACGGATGCTCCGGGACAGGGAGGTGGCCGAGGAAACCGCCCAGGATATATTTGTCAAGGCGTACCAGTCGTTGTCCGGTTACCGGGGATCGGCCCGTTTCTCAACCTGGCTGTACACCATCGCCTATCATCGCATCCTGGATGTTGCGGCACGGGAAAAACGGCACAGGTCCTACCGGACGGATGAGTTGCCGGAAGGCAGGCCGCTTTGCGATCTGGAAGATACCTGGTCGCGCCTGATGGATCGGGAGCGCCGCGACCTGATCCTCAGGGCCCTGGAGGAATTGCCCGAAGACGACCGGTTGCTCATCAGTTTGTTTTACCTGCAGGAACAATCCCTTCGGGAAATAGCAGCCATAACGGGAATCCGCGCCGGGACGGTGAAGGTCCGGTTGTTTCGGGCCAGAGAAAGGCTGCGCGACTTGATTTCGGCTTCGGCCGGTTACCAAATACTCAGGGAATATGGACGATAAAAAACAAGATGCGTATTACAGGAAGATCCTCAGGGAGTCTGCTATGGAGCGGGCCCCGGAAGGATTCACGGGTTCCGTGATGGACCGCGTCCGCGCGGAAAAGGTACTCCCTCCGACGAGCCCCCTGATCGGCAGGCGCGCCTGGCTGGGCATAGCCGCTGCCGCCCTCGTACTGGTGGTCCTGGGGGTAAGCGTGCCGCCGGGGGAACTGGTCCGCCCGCGGCTTCTGGAGACCCTTGCAGACCGGACGGCCGCCCTGCAACTGCCGGCCATGCAATTCCCGGATGTGCCGGTGACCTATGTCTACGGAGCCATTTTCCTCCTGGTTTTTGCGTGCTGCCAGCTGGCCTGGATAAAGCGCTACTTCGAAAACCGCCTGTATAACTGAGGCCGGATTCTCAGCCCAGATAGGCATAGGCCCACGCCATCAAACCCGCCTGTAGCGGCAGGCGCAGCCAGAGCAGCCAGCGCGGCAAACCGCCCGCTGCCCGGGGGTCCTGCAACATATGAACGTGAACTGGCAGGAACAGGAAAAGCATCCCGATGATTCCGTAAAGTGCCCAGTCTTTGAATACGGGAAAGAACAGCGCAATCCCCAGCAGGACCTCCAGCAGCCCGCTGGCCCAGACCGTAAAACGCTTCCACGGGATCCAGGGGGGCAGGATTTTGCCGTATACCCTGGGAAAGATCCAATGGGCCAGGCCGGCAAACAGGTACATGCCGGCCATCAAATAGTAGTGCCAGGTATACGCCATGGCCGAAAGATACGACCTATTTCACCATGTCGTAGCTCCGGCGTATAAAGGCCGTGAGCTCCTCCCCTTTGAGCAGTCCCTTGGACAGCCGGGCCAGGTCCAGGGATTGGGCAATCAGCCGGCTGCGCTTCTTATCGGTTTTCGTGTTGAGGATCTCGCCGACGAGCGGGTGGTTTGTATTGACCACCAGGTTGTAGAGCTCCGGCATGTTCCCCATTCCGAGCATCCCGCCCCCGGTCTGTTGCATTTCCTTCATCCGACGCATGAACTCGGGCTCGGTGATCACAAACGGAGCCTGGTCGCTGTCCATGGCCTCCAGTTGGACCGTGTAGGAGCTTTTTTCGCCCAGGGCCTTTTCCAGCTGGCCCTTGAGGGTTTCCTGCTCGTCCTCCGACAACTTGGACACCGCATCTTCTTCCTTCCGGATCAATTTGTCGATATGGTCGGCGTCTACCCGGGCAAATGACAGATTTTCCTTGGTTGTTTCGAGTTTCTGCATCAGGTGGGGGACAATCGGGCTGTCCAGCAGCAATACCTGGTATCCCTTTGCCCTTGCCGTATCGATGTAGGCGTGCTGTGCCTCCCTGTCGGAAGCGTACAACAGAACCCGCTTGCCGTCTTTGTCGGTCTGCTGGGCCTCAATTTTGTCGATGAGTTCCTCAAAGGTGAAGTATTCCCCGTCTACGGTGGGGTAGAGCGCAAAAGCATCCGCCTTCTCAAAGAATTTCTCGTCCGACAGCATGCCGTATTCAATGACGATCTTGATGTCGTTCCACTTTTCCTGGTAGGCTTCCCGGTCGTCCTTGAAGAGTGCGGTGAGTTTGTCGGCGACCTTCCGGGAAATATAGGAGGAAATTTTCTTAACAGCTCCGTCGGCCTGCAGGTAGGAACGGGAGACGTTCAGCGGGATATCCGGGGAATCGATAACTCCGCGCAGCATGGTCAAAAATTCCGGAACGATTCCCTCGACATTATCCGTGACAAAAACCTGGTTTTGGTAAAGCTGGATCCGGTCTTTCTGCAGGTTGATGTCCCCGGTGAGTTTCGGGAAGTACAGGATGCCGGTCAGGTTGAAGGGGTAATCCACATTCAGGTGGATGTGGAAGAGGGGCTCTTCAAACTGCATCGGATAGAGCTCCCGGTAAAAGGACTTGTAATCCTTCTCCTCCAGGTCCGTGGGTTTCTGCGTCCACGCCGGGTTCGGGTTGTTGATGATATTGTCTACCTCCCGGGTGGGTGCCGGATCGTCCTCCTTAGCCCCTTCGGGCTTTGGGAGGGTCTCCGTACGCGTCCCGAATTTAATCGGGATAGGCATGAACTTATTGTATTTGGTAAGCAGCTCGCGGATGCGGCCTTCCTCCAGGAATTCCAGGGAATCCTCCGCAAGGTGCAGGATGATTTCGGTACCCCTGTCGGATTTCTCGGCTTCCTTTATAGTGAATTCCGGGTTGCCTTCACACGTCCAATGGACAGCCGGGGTGTCTTCCCGGAAGCTTTTGGTGAGGATCTCCACTTTTTTGGCAACCATAAAAGAGGAATAGAAGCCCAGGCCAAAGTGGCCGATGATCCCCGCATCCTTCCCGGCATCCTTGTATTTGTCCAGGAATTCCTCGGCTCCTGAGAAGGCCACCTCGTTAATGTATTTTTTCACTTCTTCCTCGCTCATCCCGATCCCCTGGTCGATGATGTGCAGTTTCTTGCCTTCTTTGTCGATTTTTACCTCAATAAGCGGGTTGCCGTATTCCACTTCGGCCTCCCCGATGGAAGTGAGGTGCTTGAGTTTCAGGGTGGCATCCGTCGCGTTCGAAATCAACTCGCGGAGGAAGATTTCGTGATCGCTGTAAAGGAATTTCTTGATGAGCGGAAAAATGTTGTCTACGGAAACATTGATCTTGCCTGTTGCCATGGTATCAGTTTTTGCCTGGTACATGTCAAAAAAAATACCAATGCCGCCGCGGGTGACAAACTGACACGTATGGGCAACTTCCTGCCGCTGCATATTTAACAAATATTTATGTTGAATTAATAATGATAATAAATAAACATAAGTATATTTGTAACGATTGCTTTCAAACTTGCTATGAAGAAGCATTTTGACTCAGTAATCAGTTTGTTTATTAATTGGTTAGGTTGTTTGAAAAGCGCGCTTCCCATTGTGGGGGCGCGCTTTTGTTTTTATTGCAATCCTGCTGTCTGCCCCTGTAGAATGGGTGGAGTGAACTCAATGGATGGGATCGCGGGCCATTGCTGTTGGGCTGGCGGGTAACTGTAATCAGGCTGGCGGGTAACTGCAAACAGGCTGGCGGGCCACTGGGTGAAATTCGCATATTAACGGTGGATTTACCGTTCCATTAACAGTATTAATGTTTTTTAAAAACTAAATTTGTATAAACAAAAAATAACGACATGAGCGCTTCTAAAAAGAAGAATTCACCAACCCTCCGCCAACAAATTTTTTCAGGCTACATGACCGCCGTCCTGGAGACGGAGCACTTTCCCACTTCGGTATATAAATTCTGTAAAGAACTGGGAATCGGGGAAGAGCAGTTTTACGGGGAATTTGGTTCCCTCGATGCGGTCAGGCGTCAGGTATGGACGGAATTCTTCGACCAGACCATTGAGCGGATTGAGAAGGACAAAAATTACAACGGGTATACCAACCGGGAAAAAATCCTGAGTTTCTTCTACACGTTTTTTGAATTGCTCGGGCTCAACGGGTCGTACGTGCTGTTTGCTCTGGGTTCCGATTCCCAACCGTCGCGCCAACTGGCCCAGTTGGGGGAATTGAGAAAAAAGGTACGGGGTTATGCAAAAAGCCTGATCGAGGCGGCTAATGAGGAAAAGCAGACCAAAGTTACCCGCCATCAGCCGGGACTGTTTTCGGAAGGGGCGTGGGTTCAGATGCTTTTCCTGCTCCGTTTCTGGATGAAGGACGACTCGCCCGGCTTTGAAAAAACCGATGTGGCCATTGAAAAATCCGTCAATACCATCTTCGATATTTTCGACAATACCCCCCTGGAGCGGGTAGTGGACTTCGGCAAATTCCTCTATAAGGAACACATGACCTGATCGGCGTGCAGCTCCGTTTCCTATTTTCCCATGAGTTAATCCAATAGATCCCGATACCACAGATGAAATCACTCGACCACATTCCCGTAACCAAGATGGAACGCGCCGGCAAGCTCGTACAGACCGGGGTCAAACTCGGCGGTAACTACATGAAGTACTACGGAAAAAAACTCGTAAACCCTTCAACAGACCGGAGCCAGTTGGACGAGGACAATGCGCGGGACGTCTACGACGGGCTTAAAAGTCTGAAGGGCAGTGCCCTGAAGGTTGCGCAGATGTTGAGTATGGAGAAGAACCTGTTGCCGCGCGCCTACGTGGAGCGATTTTCCCTGGCCCAGTTTTCAGTACCCCCGCTTTCGGCCCCCCTGGTGCGGAAAACATTCCGCACGTATTTCGGGGCGTACCCGGAGGAGCTCTATGACCGGTTTGAACCGGAATCCGTAAACGCCGCAAGTATTGGCCAGGTCCACCGGGCTTCCAAAGACGGCAAGGCCCTCGCCGTCAAGATCCAGTACCCGGGGGTGTCGGAGAGTATCAGCAGCGACCTGGCCCTGGTGAAACCCATCGCCATGCGCATGTTCAACCTGAGCGGGAAGGATTCGGACAAGTATTTTCGCGAGGTGGAGGACAAGTTGCTCGAGGAAACGGATTATCTCCTGGAGCTCGAACAGAGTCGGAGCATTACGAATGCCTGCAGCCACCTGCCCGGGTTGCGCTTTCCCGAGTATTATCCGCAGTGGTCTTCCCGGCGCATCCTCACCATGGACTGGATGGTTGGGGAGCACCTGGGCGATTTCACCAAGAAATCCTTCCCGTCGGAAACCGGCGACCGGCTGGGCCAGGCCCTGTGGGACTTTTATATGTTCCAGATCCACGGCCTTCGTAAAGTACATGCCGATCCGCACCCGGGCAATTTTCTGGTGGGGGAGGACGGCAGCCTGATTGCCATCGATTTTGGCTGTATCAAGGAAATCCCGGAAAGTTTCTACAATCCCTATTTTGAACTTGCCGAGCGGGAGAATATTGAAAATGATGCGATCCTTACGGCGAAATTACAGGAACTCGAGATCCTGACCCCTTCCGACAGCCCGGAGGAACTCACTTACTTTAAGGCGCTGTTCCGGGAGATGCTCGAATTGTTTACGAGCCCCTTCAACGAGGAGGAGTTCGACTTTTCATCCACGGAATTCTGGGGGCAGATCGCCGACCTGAGCCAGCGGTATTCCCAGGATACCCAAATCCGCAAGATGAATGCGAACCGGGGATCCCGGCATTTCCTCTATATCAACCGCACATTTTTCGGCCTGTATAATTTACTGCACGACCTGAAGGCACGGGTCCGGGTCAACAATTACCAGGAGTACCTGGATTGAGCAACCCGGCCGTGTACCAGGAGTACCCGGCCATGGCAACCCGGCCCTGACTAATTCTTCCCGGCAGGAGAACCCGGTTCCGGCTTCAGGTATTTTTCGAGCCAGCGGTCCTGTTCCCACAGGAGGTGTAAGATACTTTCTTTGGCCCGGTACCCATGGCTTTCCTTGGGCAGCATCACCAACCGGACGGTAGCCCCCAACCCCTTCAGCGCATTGAAGTACCGCTCGCTTTGCATCGGGTAGGTCCCGGAATTATTATCCGCCTCCCCGTGGATCAGCAGCAGGGGCGTCTTCATTTTATCCGCATGCATAAACGGGGACATCGTGTAGTACACCTCCGGGGCCTCCCAGTAATTGCGCTCCTCGCTTTGGAACCCGAAGGGCGTAAGCGTCCGGTTATACGCCCCGCTCCGCGCAATGCCGGCGGCAAAGAGGTCCGAATGCGAAAGCAGGTTGGCCACCATAAAGGCCCCGTAACTGTGTCCGCCCACCGCCACGCGGCTCTGGTCAATATAACCCCGCTCGTCCACCGCATCGATAGCCGCCCGGGCATTGGCCACCAGTTGTTGCCGGAAACTGTCGTTGGGCTGCGCATCCCCTTCGCCGATAATCGGGAATGCGGCATCATCCAGCACCACGTAGCCCCGGGCCACCCAGTAGATGGGCGAGCCCCAATAGGGATAGGTAAATTCGTTCGGGTTCCGGGTGTTCTGGGACGCGCTGTTTTTGTCCTTGAATTCCCGGGGATATGCCCAGAGGATCATCGGCTTTTTCTCGCCCGAATCCGGGTCGTAGCCCACAGGAAGGTACAGGGTGCCGCTGAGTTCCAGCCCGTCATCCCGCCGGTAGGTAATCACTTCCTTTTGGACCTCCTGGAGGCTTTTGAACGGGTTTTCAAAATGGGTGAGTTGCACGGGAGCACGCCGGCGCATCGCGCTCCGGCTGTAGTAATTCGGATACTCGCTGGGCGACTCTATCTGAACCAACAACTCGTCTTTCTCCGGTTTGTAATCGATAAGCGATTCCATTTTTCCCTCCAGGCGCGACTCGTACAGCCGGGTGGTTTCTGCCGTGGCCAGGTCCATACGGTCCAGGAAGGGGAATTGCCCTTCTTCGGAGTAACCGTCCCCGAGCAGGAATGCCCGGCCCCGGCGGTCCATGGCCAGTACCTCGCGATTCCATTCGTTGCGGCGGGTTACAAAATTCCCCGGGTCGCTGTAGCGGTCCTGGTAATTGCGGTCGGAGAGGACTACAGGGGCTTCCTCCGGGTCCGAGGGGTTGAAGCGATAGGTCTTGGTATTCCGGTTGTTCCACCAGTAATCCCGGGCGATGGCTACCTGGTCCGTACCCCACGTGATGCCGCGGAAGCGGTTCCGGGTCTTGAGCAGGGGTTTCCCGGGAGCCTCAAAAGGAGCTTCCAGAGTAAAGACCTGGTCCCGGTACGGCACCTCCACGGCCGGGTCGCCCCCGTCAAGCGCTTCCACATAAACCAGAGTGGCCGGCCGGTCATTGCGCCAGCTCAGGTCCCGCATGCCGGTGCGCTCTGCCATAAATCCCTTGGGCAGGTCCTCGATAAGCGGGACCTCCAGCACGGTTTGTACCAACGCGCCGTCTTTGGAATAGACGGCGGTCCGTGAGGGGAATCGGTAGTAGGGTACCAGGTAGGAAAACGGTTTCTCCACTGTGGTTACCATAACGTAATTCCCATCCGGGGAAAAGCTGATGTTCCGGTACATCCCCGGGCCCATCCATTGCGCTGCGGTTCCCTCCAGGGAAACCCGCGTGAGTTCCGAACGGGCCAGTTGCTCAAAATTGAAGGCGTCATCGGGGTTCTTAATCAGGTCCTGATAGGTGCGGTTCTGCGCTTTTTTTCCGTCGTTGGTGGCAATGGTCGGGCCCGAGGGGACCACTTCGCTCCGGTCTATCAGCGGTTCCCGGTCAGCCGGGAGCGTCTTCACCAATAGCGCCCGGCTGTCGCCGAACCAGTTGATCACGTCCCGCAGGTTGGCGTTCAGTTCAGGGCCCGTCAGGCGGCGGGCTGTAGCCGAGGCAAGTTCCACCACCCAGAGCTCTACCCCGTTAGCGGTGGTATGGGTCAGGGCCAGTTTTTCCTCGTCCGGGGACAGGCTGAAATCGGCCAGGCGCGGCTCCTCTGGAAGGCCGGTCACCGCCCGGGTTCCGGCTTCCCCGGGAATCTGGATTTCCAGGTTGTTGTAAAACGTGGTGCGGCTTCCCGTATTTGTCTTCGGATTGATCCTGAGCCCGGCCAGCCGCATTTCCGGCTGGGATAATTCCCCGATACTCTTGTAGGCACTGCGGTAGAGCATTAGCATGTACTGCCCGTTGTCTGTCATCCAGACATACGGCGCCAGGGGTGCGGTGGCAAGTTCCAGGATTTCTTCGGGGGGCTGCTGGTATTCCAGCTGGTCCTGTCCGGACACCGGGATCAGGCAAAGGAATGCGATAATGGCAAACAGGGTTCTCATAGCGGGTTCATTTTGGGTGTATGTACAGGCCGGCTCCGGCCTGCACCGCCCTGAAGATACTAACTTCCCGCTTAAGGAAGCAAGCGGGGACGGGAGGCAAAATTTAAATCGAGAAGTGGGACACAAAAACAATAATCGGTACATTTACCCACTGTCCCGGCCCGTACCGGAACCAAACTAAATACCACATCCCATGTATCATTCAAAAATTACCGGCCTTGGGTTTTATGTACCCGACCGCGTTGTCACCAACGACGACCTGTCAAAGAAAATGGATACCAGCGATGCCTGGATCCGCGAACGCACAGGTATCGAAGCCCGAAGGCATGTGGTGCCTGGGGAGGATACCACCACTACCATGGGGGTCAAGGCAGCCCGCATCGCCATTGAGCGGGCGGGGATCGACAAGGATCAGATTGATTTTATCGTCTTTGCAACGCTTAGCCCGGACTATTATTTCCCGGGACCGGGGGTACTGGTCCAGCGGGATCTGGAGTTGCCCACCGTTGGAGCCCTGGACGTCCGCAACCAGTGTTCCGGCTTTGTCTATGCGCTATCGGTAGCCGACCAGTACATCAAAACCGGGATGTACCGAAACATCCTGGTAATCGGTTCGGAACTCCATTCAAAAGGACTCGATATGACCACCCGCGGCCGGGGGGTTTCCGTGATATTCGGGGATGGTGCCGGTGCGGCGATCCTCAGTCGGGAAACCGACACCAATAAAGGGATTCTTTCCACCCACCTGCACAGCGAAGGGCAGCATGCCGAAGAACTGGCCGTAACTGCCCCCGGGATGGGGCAGCGCTGGGTCACCGACATCCTGGAGGATGCAGATCCGGAGGACACCTCGTTTTACCCGGTAATGAACGGGCAATTCGTTTTTAAGAACGCCGTAGTTCGCTTCAGCGAGGTCATTCGCGAAGGGCTTAAGGCAAACGGCCTGGATACCGCCGATATCGACATGTTGATCCCGCACCAGGCCAATCTGAGGATCTCGCAGTTTATCCAGCAGAAATTCGGACTTGCCGACGATCAGGTCTTCAACAATATCATGCATTACGGGAACACCACGGCGGCGAGTATCCCGATTGCTCTTACCGAGGCCTGGGAAAAAGGCAAAATTAAATCGGGCGATTTGGTGGTCCTGGCCGCATTTGGCAGCGGCTTTACCTGGGGGAGCGTCATCATCCGCTGGTAGTGCGCCATTGTGGCGACCTCTCCTGGGAGGGGCACTTACCGGGCAGCCAAAAAAAAGAACCCCGGCACGGATGCCGGGGTCCTCGTCGGCCAAGCCAGGGAGGTTAACCAACCAATTCCCCCTCGGGCCCGCCGATAAGACTACCGGTCCACAGCCTGGAATATTTTAAAATGACTGTTCGTTTTTGATTTCAAACGATTGATGATGTCGTTGATGATTGATGATGTTGTTGTTTAATAGACGCCTCAAATCCCCGAATGTTACGGGAATCGGTGAATTTAACACCGAAAGCGAATTTGTATCCCGGATCATTGCATGCGAAACCCCGGCTGACTACTCGTCGAAAGCCGGGGTTTCTTACATTGACAGGCTGCACTAAACACTAACCATTAACTATAAAAAATACAGCCCGGTCAATGGTTGATGTATGGTACTATGTAATAAAGACGTGTTACCTTCGCATTCGTTACATCTTACGGAATAAAATTTAACCGTCAGGAGTATGAAGAAAACGCTTGTTTTCGGGGCTTCCCTGAAACCGTCCCGCTATAGTAACCTGGCCATGCGGCGCCTGGCCGAAAAAGGCATTGAAACCGTGGCATTCGGGATGGTGGCCGGAAATGCGCACGGTATTGAAATTACCCGGAATATTGAAGAATTCCAAGGGATCCATACGATAACCCTGTATATGAACCCCCGCAGGCAGGAACCATTTTACGACCAACTGATTGCCCTCGGCCCCGAGCGCGTTATCTTCAACCCCGGGACGGAGAACCCCGAGTTCGCTTCCCGCCTCCGGAAAGAAGGGATTCAGGCAGTGGAGGCGTGCACCCTGGTCATGCTGGGGACGAAGACCTATTGACCGGCCGCGTTCTTCTGACGGCCATTTGAGTGGCGCTTTGCTTCGGAGTCAGTTAAGTGGCGCGTTTCTTCCGAATTAGCATCAGTCCGAGGAATGTGAGCAACCCATTCAGCGGGAGGAGTTCATACCCGATTTCGTAGCCCCCGAGCAATTCAGGGGGAAGGTTGGCTATCAGGGCCACCAGGAGGATGACTGTCAGGGCAACCACCCAAACCCGGGAATCCTTCAGGGCGTAGGGGGTCAGGATGCCAAAGGCGAACAGGCCCAATAGCGGGCCATAGGTATAGGTAGCCACCGTAAGCAACCCGTCGATGACGTTGCGGTCCAGGACGTATTTGAAGAGGATTACCACCACGATGAGCAACAGGCTCATGCCGATGTGCACCCGCTTGCGCAGTTTTTTCTGTTGCCCGCCCGGTAATTTGCCGATCCCCAGGAAGTCCACGCAGAACGAAGTAGTCAGGGAAGTCAGGGCGCTGTCCGCACTGCTGTAGGCTGCGGCGATCAGCCCGAGCATGAAGGTGGTGGCCACCACGGGTCCCAGGCCGCTGTTCAGGGCGATTTCCGGGAATAGCAAATCGGATTTCGGGCTGCCGTCCATCAGGGGGAGCGCAATGCCGAACCGGTCGGCATAGATAAAGAGCAGCGCGCCTAGCAGCAGGAAGACAAAATTCACAGCGATCAGTACCACCGAAAAGGAGAGCATATTTTTCTGTGCGTCCCACAGGTTGCGGCAGGTGAGGTTTTTTTGCATCATGTCCTGGTCCAGGCCGGTCATGCAGATAGTGATAAACATGCCCCCCAGGAAGGATTTTACCAGGTGGTTTTTATCTGTGAGCGAATCCGTAAACCAGGTCTGGCTGTACGCCTCCAACTCTTCGGATGCCAGGAAATCGGACAGGCTCCACCCCAGGCTCTCGTTGATGAAGTGGATGGAAAGCCCTACGGCCAGCAACATGAAAAGCGTTTGCAGGGTATCCGTCCATACGATTGTTTTGATCCCCCCGCGAAAGGTATACACCCAGATCAGTGCGATGGACAGCACTACGGTTGCCTCGAAGGGGACCCCCCAGGCGTCGAAGACGAACTGCTGGAGCACCATGGCGACCAGGAATAACCGAAAGGCCGCCCCGAGCACGCGGGAGACAAAGAAAGACAGGGCCCCCACCTTGTAACTGACCCAGCCAAACCGCTGTTCGAGATATTCGTAAATGGAGGTTACCCCCAGCCGGTAATAGAGGGGCATCAGTACCAGGGCGATCACAATGTACCCCGCCAGGTAGCCGAATACCACCTGCATATAGCTGAATTGGGAAGATTCCACCCAGCCCGGGACGGAGATGAACGTCACCCCGGAGAGGGAGGCCCCGATCATCCCAAAGGCCACCAGGTACCAGGGCGACTGCCTGCCTGCTTTAAAAAAGTCGTCGTTGGAATCGTTCCGCCCCGTGAAATAGGAAATCAGGAGCAACAGGGCAAAGTACCCCCCGATTAGGAGCAGGATATGGGTTGCATTCATAGGAGGAGGCTGGTGCCGCGCCGGGGGTGCCCGTTGCCTGCAAAACGGCGGCAGGCCGGAACCCTGCCCGGGTTGGACATTCCATTTAATTTGGCCACCAAAGTACAAAACTTAAAATAGATACGTAATTTTGCCCTATATGGAAATCACGTCGAAATTACTCGGAAAGGCCGTGGATGAGGTGTCCCAGTTGCCGGGTATCGGCAAACGGACAGCCCTCCGGCTCGTACTGCACCTGTTGCGGCAGCCGGAGGCCCGGACTGAAAAGCTCGCAGAGGCGCTCACCAGCCTCCGGTCGGGGATATGTCGTTGCCGGGATTGCCACAATATTTCCGATTCGGAACGCTGCGAGATATGCGCCAGCCCCAAACGCGACCGGTCGCTGATTTGCGTGGTCGAGGATATCCGGGATATTATGGCCATCGAGAGCACCGGACATTACCGGGGGCTCTACCACGTACTCGGCGGAAAGATATCCCCCATGGAGGGCATCGGCCCCCAGGACCTGCACATCGGATCGCTGGTGGCACGGGTTCGGGAAGGGGGAGTGCGCGAGCTGATCCTGGCCCTCAGTGCGACCATGGAAGGGGATACGACGAATTTTTACCTTTACAAACAACTCGAAGGGGAGGACGTGGTGCTCTCCACCATTGCCAGGGGGATTCCCGTAGGTGACGACCTGGAGTATGCGGACGAGGTGACCCTGGGCCGCTCCATTCTGCAGCGGATCCCATTTGAAGGATCATTCAAGGGGCAGGACGGGTAGAAAGTTCATTAAACCGGTTGTTTTTTTGCTATTTTTGCAAAAATCACCCGGATACAAGGTGTCAAAATAAGAATATGTCAAAATTTGAATTGAAATTGCCGCAGATGGGGGAAAGCGTTGCCGAGGCAACCCTGACCTCCTGGCTGAAAGAAGTTGGGGATCCCATTGAGGCGGACGAGGCCGTTTTTGAGATTGCCACCGACAAAGTCGATTCGGAGGTGCCCAGCGAAGTAGACGGCGTCCTGCTGGAAAAGCGTTTTGAGGTGGACGATGTGGTTAAAGTTGGCCAGGTGGTGGCGGTTATTGAACTCAATGGCGAATCCGACCAGCCGGATGCCCCGGATGATTCCGCCGGATCCACCGAAACGGAGGACTCCGCCGAAACGGAGGGCATTTCCGGGAAACAGTCGGCAGTAAATGCACCATCCGCGGAGGCGGAAGCGGCCGCGGCTTTTGTGGAGCAGGGTGAGAAAACAGCCCGTCCGGCCCCTGGGCCGGTTTCGCACGGAGACCGGTTCTATTCACCCCTGGTTCGGAATATGGCCCGGGAGGAGGGTATTGACCAGGATGAACTCGACCGCATCCCGGGCACCGGCAAGGAAGGCCGGGTAACCAAAAGCGACATGCTCGCCTACCTCGAGTCGCGCGGGCAGCAAGGGGCGGCCCGTACCGAAGGGGATTCCCGGGAGGCGGCGGCATCCGATTCAACCGGTCCGGCACCGGCCGCTGCCTCCGAGAAAGCCCAGGCATCCAGGCCTGCAACCACCCCCGCTACAGATTCCCCTGTTTCGATTGCCGATGGGGACGAGGTCATCCCGATGAGCCGGATGGGGAAACTGATCGCCAAACACATGGCCGAAAGCGTATCGACCTCGGCACACGTCCAGAGTTTTGTGGAAGTGGATGTGACCCGCATTGTGGAATGGCGGGATCGCGTCAAGGCGGATTTTGAAAAGCGGGAAGGGGAGAAGCTGACCTTTACCCCGATCTTCATGGAGGCCGTTGCCAAGGCGTTGAAAAAATTCCCCATGATGAATATCTCGGTAGACGGCGACCGGGTGATTAAGAAAAAACAGATCAACCTGGGCATGGCAGCCGCCCTGCCGGACGGCAACCTGATTGTTCCGGTAATCCGGAATGCGGACCAACTCAACCTGGTAGGTATGGCCCGGGCGGTCAACGACCTGGCCACCCGCGCCCGGAACAACGCCCTGAAGCCCGACGAGGTCCGGGACGGAACCTATACGGTAACCAATGTCGGGTCATTCGGCAGCGTATTCGGTACGCCCATCATCAACCAGCCCCAGGTGGGCATCCTGGCCCTGGGGGCCATCCGGAAGGTCCCTGCCGTCATCGAGACGCCTTCGGGGGATTTCATCGGTATCCGTTCCAAGATGTTCCTTTCCCACAGCTACGACCACCGCGTGGTCAACGGCGCCCTGGGAGGTTTGTTCGTCAAGGCGGTAGCCGATTACCTGGAGGCCTGGGATACGGAACGGGACGTATGACCCTGGAGCACACATTAGGCACTGACGCATACAATTAACCGCTTTGCGGACAATGAACTTTATAATACCTGTAAACCCCCTGTATTTTCCAGGCATAAACAGGCCCGACCTAATCCATTAGCATGAAACTGAACCTGAGTAAGCCCATTTGTTTTTTTGACCTGGAGACCACGGGGACCAATATCGCTACCGACCGGATTGTGGAGCTCGCCATCCTGAAGGTATTCCCCAACGGGAACAAGGAAAGCAAAACCTGGCTGGTCAACCCCGGGGTGCCCATCCCCGAGGAGGCGTCCGCCATCCACGGCATCACGGACGAAAAGGTGGCTGGCGAGCCCACCTTCCGCGAACTGGCCCGGGAGGTTTACCAGATGATCCAGGGGTGTGACCTGGCGGGTTTCAATTCCAACCGCTTCGATATCCCCCTCCTGGCGGAGGAGCTTCTGCGGGCCGGGGTGGACTTTGATATGAAAAATGCCGTTTCCGTGGACGTGCAGACTATTTTCCACAAAATGGAGAAGCGGACCCTGGCTGCTGCCTACCAGTTTTATTGCGGCAAGGAGCTGACCGATGCCCACAGCGCCACAGCGGATACCCAGGCTACTTACGAAGTATTGCTCTCCCAACTGGACCGTTACCCGGAACTGACCAACAACGTGCAGGAGCTGGCGGCGTTTTCCACCCACAACGACACCGTGGATTTTGCCGGGTTCATCCGTCGGGATGAAAACGGGGAGGAGGTTTTCGGGTTCGGGAAGCACAAGGGCAGGAGCGTCCACGAGGTATTGGAGCAGGAACCCGGGTATTTCGGGTGGATGCTCAATGCGGACTTCCCGCTGTACACCAAGAAAGTACTCACCCAGATCAAGCTCAGCAAGCTCAACAACAAACTCGGATAACCCCCGGGGCTCCCGCCCCTGCCGCCTAAGCCGGCTTCATATTGAAATACGGACAGCATTATGAAACTCATCTGCGTGGGGCGCAACTATGCCGCCCACATCGAGGAACTCAAAAACCAACGGCCGGATTCCCCCGTGCTCTTTATCAAACCGGACTCGGCTATCCTGCCCCGGGAACAGGATTTCTATATCCCGGAGTTTACAAGGGAGGTGCACTACGAGGTGGAATTGCTGGTGCGCATCGACAAGGTGGGCAAACACATTGCCCCGGAGTTTGCACCCGGCTATTACAGCCAGGTGAGCGTTGGCCTGGATCTGACCGCCCGGGACGTACAGCAATCGCTCAAGGAAAAGGGCCTGCCCTGGGAAAAGGCCAAAGGCTTTGACGGGTCGGCGGTTATCGGGGAGTGGGTGCCCAAATCCCGGTTCACCGGTAAAGAATACCTGGAATTTACCCTGGAGTGCAACGGACGGGTGGTGCAACGCGGGGATACGCGGCATATGCTCTGGCAAACGGATGAGCTCATCGCCTATATCTCCACCTTCTTTACCCTGAAAAAGGGGGATATAATTTTTACCGGAACCCCGGCCGGTGTTGGACAGGTACAGCCAAATGATTACCTTGCCGGCAAGTTGGAAGGGAAGGAGCTTTTCTCCGTAAATGTAAAGTGATGATTTACAATCTCGACAAAATCAATGAAATGGCCGACGGGGATTCCGATTTCGTACTGTCGGTGGTTTCGGTGTTCCTGGAAGAAGTGCCGGTCGATCTCAGGGAATTGGAAACTGCTATCGCGGCATCGAATTACGAGCAGGTATACAAACTGGCTCATAAGATCAAGCCCAACGTGGACCTGCTGGGAATGGAACAGACCCGGGCGATAGCCCTGGAAATAGAAACCCTGGGGAAGAGCGAGGGGAATATGGAGACTATTCGCGAACGTTTCCCGGTATTGAAACGGGACGTGGAACAGGTGATCGGGGAGCTCAGGAACGATTTTGACGTCTGATGTACGCCGAGATACTGACGATTGGCGATGAAATCCTCATCGGGCAGATCGTAGATACCAATTCGGCATTTATCGCCGCCGAACTTCATAAAATCGGGGTGTCCGTGTACCAGATATCCTCGGTGCAGGACAATCGCGAACACATCCTGACCGCCCTTAAGGAAGCAGAGTCCCGGGCGGACATCGTTATAATTACCGGGGGGCTCGGGCCTACCAGGGACGACATTACCAAACATACGCTTTGCGAGTACACCGGAGACCGCCTCCGGGAAGACAAGGAGGTACTCCGCCATATTGAATACCTGTTCAGCAACTATATTTCGACCCCGATTTCCGACCTGAACCGCAAACAGGCCCTGGTACCATCCCGGGCCGATGTCCTGCACAATGCACACGGCACGGCCCCGGGCATGTGGTTGAAAGGCCGCCGGGGCGTGCTGGTTTCCCTGCCGGGTGTCCCGTTTGAGATGAAGGCCCTGTTCACGGAACACGTGGTGCCGCGAATCATCGCCAGCTACGACCGACCGGTATTGCTGCACCATACCCTGATTACATACGGCCTGGGGGAAAGCGCGATTGCGGACCGGATTGAAACCTGGGAGGATGCCCTGCCCGGCCACATCCGGTTGGCCTACCTGCCCAACCTGGGCAAGGTGCGGCTACGCGTGTCCGCCCGGGGTACCGACCCGGAGGCCGTTCAGGAGGATTTGGACCGCTACGTGGGGGAACTGCGCGACCAATTGGCAGATATTCTTTTCGGGGAATCGGACGGGGAAGCCCTGGAGGCTACCCTGGCCAAGCTTTTCACCGCCCGCGGGGCTACCCTGGCGACGGCAGAGAGTTGCACCGGCGGGGCTATCGCCGCCCAGTTGACAGCTGTCCCAGGGGCTTCGAATTTTTTCCTGGGCAGTGTGGTGAGTTATGCCACCGGGGTTAAGAAAGACTTGCTGGGCGTGGATCCGGGACTGATAGAAGCCCATTCCGTGGTGAGCCCGGAAGTTGCCGGGGCCATGGCGGAAGGAGCCCGGAAGTTGCTGGGGGCGGATATCGCGGTAGCCACCACGGGTAACGCCGGGCCTGCCAAAGGCGAATCGGATGCCGCCGTCGGGACAGTGGCCATCGCGGTCAGCGGCCCCGGGGGGACGCGTGCCGAAGTGTTCACCATGGGCAACCACCGGGAGCGGATTGTCCGGAAGTCCGTCCACAAGGCCTTTGAGATGCTTCGGGAAGAAATCCTAAAATTCTAAAAAAGAAGTTTGGGTGTACGCGAAAAATGCCGTAAATTTGCACCCTGTTTTGAACCAAGAAATTGTAGCGCAATGTCTAAAGTCTGTGAACTTACCGGGAAACGAGCCCAATTTGGCAATAACGTTTCGTTTTCGATCAACAAGACGCGTCGGAGATTCGATGTAAATCTTTCAAAGAAGCGTTTTTATATCCCGGAGGAGGACCGCTGGATTACCCTCAAGGTATCGGCCCGGGCATTGAAGGCGATTAACCGGAAGGGGATTTCGGCAGTGCTCAAGGAGGCAAAACAGAAAGGTATCATCCAATAAGTCATCAGACACTAAAGCGATTGCACCATGGCTAAAAAAGGCAACAGAGTACAGGTGATCCTGGAGTGCACCGAGCACAAGGAATCCGGCATGCCCGGGACCTCCCGCTATATCACGACCAAGAACAAAAAGAATACGCCGGACCGGCTCGAATTGAAGAAATTCAACCCGATCCTCAAGCGTATGACTGTTCACAAAGAGATAAAATAAGGAAACATGGCTAAGAAAACAGTAGCAACGTTACAATCATCGTCCAAGCGGCTGACCAAGGCTATCAAAATGGTCAAGTCTCCGAAAACAGGGGCGTATACTTTTGTGGAGGCAGTAATGCCGCCCGAAATGGTGAATGACTGGCTCAACAGTAAATAAGAGCATTGCATATATAGAGTGAACCGCCTTCCTTCGGGAGGGCGGTTTTTTTTGTTACCTGTGCCAGCCGCCGTCACGAAGATTATTCAGGAACCCAGGGCGGTAAATGTTGGACGGTCCCGGGTCTCCCGCGGGTTGGGGAGGGGAATCGTTAAAATGCTATCTTTGCCCAACAGCACGCCATCCCATGAGTTTATTCAAGAAAATCTTTTCCTCAGAGAAAAAGGAGACCCTGGACAAGGGGCTCGAAAAATCCAAGACCAGTTTCTTTTCCAAACTCGGCAAGGCCGTGGTAGGGAAGTCCAAGGTGGACGACGAAGTCCTGGACAACCTGGAAGAAGTACTCGTGACCTCGGATGTGGGGGTTGAGACCACCCTGAAAATCATCGGGCGCATCGAAGAACGCGTGGCCCGCGACAAGTATGTGGGCACGGACGAACTGGACCGGATCCTCCGGGAAGAAATTGCCGGGCTGCTCGAAGAAACGCATTCGGGGGAGGCTGCCGAAGTAAGCCTGCCCGAAGTGGATGGTCCCTACGTGGTGATGGTCGTGGGCGTGAACGGGGTCGGGAAGACCACCACCATCGGCAAGTTGGCGCACCAATTCAACCAGCAGGGCAAAAAGGTAATCCTCGGCGCGGCAGATACCTTCCGGGCGGCAGCCATCGAACAACTGGAAATCTGGGCAGAGCGCGTGGGGGTGCCCATTGTCAAACAGCGCATGGGAAGCGACCCGGCCTCCGTAGCTTTTGATACGCTGAGTTCCGCTGTGGGCCAGCAGGCCGATATAGTCCTGATCGACACGGCCGGGCGGCTGCACAACAAGGTGAACCTGATGAACGAATTGACCAAGGTGCGCCGGGTAATGCAGAAAGTTATCCCGGGTGCACCCCATGAAGTCCTGTTGGTGCTGGACGGTTCCACCGGGCAAAATGCTTTTGAGCAGGCCCGGCAATTTACGCGGGCCACCGAGGTCAATTCCCTGGCAGTCACCAAGCTCGACGGCACGGCCAAAGGGGGCGTGGTAATCGGCATTTCGGATCAGTTTGGGATTCCGGTGAAATATATCGGTGTCGGGGAAGGGGTTGAGGACCTGCAGGTATTCAACAAATACGAATTCGTGGATTCTTTCTTTAAACGACAGTCTTGAAGCTCCTGCTCTGGATCGGACTGATGTTGATGCTGACTGGCGCGTATGCCCAGTTACGTCACCCAAAGGCGAGCCCGGCACAGGAAATCCGCCAGGAGATTGGGCTGTGCAGTATCGGCGTCTCCTACTCGCGCCCGGCTGTTCGCGGACGGGAAATATTCGGGGAACTGGTGCCCTATGGCAGGATCTGGCGGGTGGGAGCGAATGAATCGACGAAAATCAGGCTGAGTTGCCCCGTTTTGGTTGCCGGGAACCCGGTGCCTGCCGGCACTTACGCCCTGTATGCCTTCCCGGAGGAAACCGCCTGGGAGGTGGCGTTTCACCGGGATACCACGCATTGGGGGGACGGGCGGGATGCCTACAACCCCGCCGAGGACCTCTTCCGCTTTGAGGTATATCCGGAGGTCGCTTCGGAAGGCAAAGAGAATTTCGAGATCAGCTTTGACAGCATCCGGCACGACGGGGCCCAAATGGTCTGGCACTGGGACCATACCCGCATCCGCATCCCGATTGCGGTGGATACCCGAAGTGCCATGGAGGCGGAAATCCAACGGGCACTCTCCCGGGATCCAACGGCCCAGACCTATTACGAGGCTGCCCGCTACCTGCAGGAATCAGGCAGGGACACCGACCGCGCCCTGGACTATGTAGACCGCGCCCTGGAACTCGGGGGCGACACGTATTATTTTCACCGGGTCCGATCCCTGCTCCTTGCCCGGAAAGGTGCCCTGAAAGAAGCCATCCGGGCGGCCACACGGTCCATGGAGCTCGCAAGGGCAGAGGGCAAGGATGAATTTGTTCGCATAAGCAAAAGGAATATCGAACTATGGAAAAACCAGCTAGCATCCGAAGGCGGATAGTATTTGTATTGGGCATTTCGTCCCTGATGGCATGTGCCGCCCTTCAATTTTCCTGCAAGGATGGGAACACCTCTGCAGATCGCGCCCGGGAAGATGTTCCCGAGCGCATTTGGGAGCCCTATGACGACGCCTCCGAGGTAGCGGCCAATGCCGATCACCCCAACCGGAGGATGCGCTATAAGCTGATTCAGTCCCGGGTTACCGACAAGAACGATATCTTCCGGCCCTTATACGCGGAGGCGCTTTCCCTGGACCCCGCCCGCTACCGGGAGGTACGAGGCCTCATTCTGGGGCGTTCCATACCGGAAATCCAGGAGCAAATCCTTGGCGGTACCCTGACCTATGAGGAATTGACGCGCTTTTTCCTCTATCGGATCTACACCTACGAATTGCCCCATGCCACCACGCTCAATACGGTCCTGGCCATCAACCCGAACGCGCTGGAGGAGGCCCGTAAAAAGGACGAAGTCCTGCGCCTGGTGCCGGACGCTGAGCGGCACCCGGTCTTCGGCATGCCGGTCTTACTCAAGGACAATATCGACACGGAATCCATGCCGACTACCGCCGGGGCAGTGGCCCTGCAGGAGAACCGCACGGAAGATGCATTTATCGTGAACCAGCTGCAGATGAACGGGGCTGTGATTCTGGGGAAGGTGAACCTGAGTGAATGGGCCTACTACTTTTGCGACGGATGTCCGGTGGGTTACAGCGCTCTGGGCGGCCAAACCCTCAATCCTTACGGGCGCCGCCAATTCGAAACGGGAGGCTCCAGTTCGGGAAGTGGCACGGCCGTGGCTGCAGGATATGCCATGGGGGCCGTGGGAACCGAGACTTCCGGCTCCATCCTGTCTCCTTCCGGCCAAAACTCCGTAGTGGGCCTCAAGCCTACCGTGAGCCTGCTGAGCCGAACGGGAATCGTGCCGATTTCATCCACCCTGGATACCCCGGGCCCGATGGCCCGTACGGTTACCGATGCCGCCATCCTGCTCGACGCCATGCGGGGCTATGATTCCGAAGACCCCGTTGCACTGGAAACCCCAACCCTGATAAACGGACACCGGGTGGAACCTGTTGCCCTTGCGGGCCGCCGCTTTGGTATTTTTGAGGCCATTTCCGAGTCGGATTCCCTATACCGCCGCGCCATCCGGGTATTGCGGGAGGCCGGTGCGGAAATCATCCCGATTACCCCGCCGGAAACAGACCTGGATGGCTTTTCGAAACTGCTTAATGGGGATATGCGAAAAGACCTGCCCGCCTACCTCCAAAAACGCGTTCGCAACCGGGATGCCGTGCGAATTTCCGACGTGGCCGACCTGGTGGCCTTCAACAGGGAGGACAGCCTGGTCCGTGCTCCCTACGGGCAGGGAAGGCTGGAGGGAATCCTCGGGGATACTACCGGCCCGGAAGACCTCGAGGCTCTCAAAGCACGCCTTTTGGCAGCCGGTATGGATTATTTCACGGTACCCTGGAATGCCCATCAACTGGACGCCGTGCTATCGGTGAACAACCGGCATGCGGCCTATGCCGCCCTGGGGCGCCACCCCGCCCTGTGCGTGCCCATGGGGTATCGCGAAAGCGGGGAACCAGCCGGGCTCACCTTTATTGCCCGTCCCTTCCAGGAGAAGCAATTGCTCGAATTGGGCCGGGCATTTGAAATGCGTTTACCGGTCCGAAGGATGCCGGAGGGGTATGCCGATTAAAAATCAGAGGTTCATATAGGCACTGAGGTGCTGCCAGAGCGTATTGTCAAAACTGGAGGGTCCTGCCAGGCTCTCCCCCGCATCGTCCCCCATCCGGATAATGACGAGTTCCTGAGAAGGCACAATATAGAGTTTCTGGTCGTTCTTGCCCAGCCCGGCAAGGAGGTCGGAAGGAGCCTGCGGCATCAGCTCCCCGGGGAAGACCACCTGGGACGCGGGTAACATATAGCTGCTTTTCCCATTGAGCCACCACAGGTAGCCGTATGAGGCGTTCAACGACTGGGACGGCGTCAGCATGTCCTCCAGGAAATCCCCGTCCACCAGGATTTCAGTATCCCCCCAGCTGCCGCGTCCGAGAACCAGGAGCCCGAACCGCGCCATGCTGCGGGCCGTGCTGAAATACACATTGTTGCTGCCATTGGTGCTGAACCATAGGCCGTCCATGCCAATTCGGTTGCGCAGGCGGGAGTTGAAAAAGGCGGTGAAGCTTTCCGAGGTCCCTGCCGCCACCACGGATTGCAGCAAAGTATACGGGCCATTGTGATAGGCCCATCGCTCCCCGGCATCGGCCAGGTACTGCAGGCAACCCGGACTGACGCAATCAAATGCCAGGTCGTTCAGGCCCGTGGTCATCCGGAGCTGGTCCCCCACGGTGATCAGGGCTTCCTTTTCGGCCGGGGCCGAAGTCCATCCCGCGCCGAGGTAGTCGGAAGTGGCGTCCCCCGTGTCGATAAACCCTTCCTGCACGGCCAGGCCTACAGAGAAGGCCGTAAGTGTTTTTCCCGCTGAGGCCCAGTACCAAAGGCTGTCCCGGGTAAACGTCCCGAAATACGTCTCTTTGGCTATGCGTCCGGATTTCAGGATAATCAGTGCACGGGTACCGCTGGAAGCCAGGAATGTATCGAGATCCGACTCGGCTGCGCTGTCCCAGCCCAGGTCGGAGGGGTCGGTGGTTTCCCATTCGGCAAAGCTGACCGGATCCGGAAAGTAGCGTCCGGTTTCCGCGGGAGGCGTGGTATCGGCCGGTTCCGTATCCGAGGTGCACGAGACGCCCGCTGCCAACAGGACCAACAGGGTTGCGGCAGCTGCAATTGATATCTTTTTACCGGGCCAATACATATACAAATAACGAATTCCGCGCCATTTTCGTCTCCCGGGAGCCGAACTTCCTGCCGTAGTTCGTACTTTTGCGCCCCAATCAACGATTTGGCATGCGGACAAAATCTTCCAAAAAGAACCGGATAAACGTGGTGACCCTGGGTTGCTCCAAAAACCTCTACGATTCCGAGGTGCTCATGGGGCAGCTGAAGGCCTCTGAGAAAGACGTGGTGCACGAAGGGGAGGGGAATATCGTTGTGATCAATACCTGCGGGTTTATCGCCAATGCCAAGGAAGAAAGCGTCAATACCATCCTGGAATACGTCCGACAGAAGGAAGACGGCCGGGTAGACCAGGTCTTCGTGACGGGCTGCCTGAGCGAACGCTACAAACCGGACCTGGAAAAGGAAATCCCGGATGTGGACGCCTACTTCGGCACGCGCGATCTTCCCCGGCTCCTGAAAGCCCTCGGGGCGGATTACCGGCACGAACTGGTAGGGGAGCGGCTCACCACAACCCCGGCCAACTATGCCTACCTGAAAATCGCCGAAGGGTGCGACCGACCGTGTTCATTTTGCGCTATCCCGCTGATGCGGGGCGGGCATCGCAGCCAGCCGGTCGAAGACCTGGTCCGGGAGGCGGAGTCCCTGGCAGCCAAAGGGGTCAAAGAGCTCATCCTGATAGCCCAGGACCTTACCTATTACGGGCTGGACCTGTATAAGAAGCGGGCCCTGGCCGATTTATTACGCGCCCTGGCGAAGGTTGAAGGCATCGAGTGGATCCGCCTGCACTACGCTTTCCCCACCGGTTTTCCGATGGATGTTCTGGAGGTCATGCGGGCTGAACCGAAGGTCTGCAACTATATCGATATCCCGTTGCAGCACATTTCCGACCCCATCCTCAAGAGTATGCGGCGCGGAACCACCCGGGCAAAAACAACCCGGCTCCTGGAGGCTTTTCGGGAAAAGGTTCCCGGGATGGCTATTCGCACAACGCTGATAGTGGGATATCCCGGGGAGACCGATGCAGATTTTGAAATCCTGAAAGAATGGGTGCGGGAGACGCGGTTTGAGCGCCTGGGCTGTTTTACGTATTCCCACGAGGAAAATACCCATGCGTTCAACCTCGAAGACGATGTTCCCGAAGCGACCAAACAAGCCCGCGCATCTGAGATTATGGAGTTGCAGGCCCAGATTTCCTGGGAGCTGAACCAGGAAAAGGTGGGGAAGACCTTTCGCTGTATGATCGACCGGCAGGAAGGCGGGTATTTTATAGGGCGTACGGAATTTGATTCCCCGGATGTGGACAACGAAGTGCGCGTGGATGCCGCAAAACATTACCTGAGGGTTGGGGATTTTGCCGAAATCCGGGTGACCGAGGCGGGAGATTTTGACCTGATCGGCGAACCGGTGGCCTAGCGTATTCCCGTGGCGCCGGGTTACCCGGATTGCTGAGAAGCTTCGGCTTTCTCCGAGTTGCCGGAATCCTGGTTTTCTGAATCCTGGTTTTCTGAATCCTGTCCGTCGGTATCCGTTTCCCCTTCCGTATCCTCCGAATCCCCGGCCTCTTCGGCCCGGTTGCGCTCGTTGCGCAGGATGTTCAGCTTTTTCAACTTGGCCTTCCAGTTGGCCAGCGTTTTCTTTTGCCGGTCGATGTTGGCGATCACATCCTTCACCAGCGGGTTGTCCTCGGAGGGATCCGAGAAGAATTCCAGGTTATTCTCCAGCTGGCGGATGGCGCTTTTGTTTTCCTCGATTTTCTTTCGGACAAATTGGCGTTCCTGCTCAATGGCGCGGGAATCTTCTTCGTCGGACAGCTTCTGGATCTTGTTGCCGTATTTCAGGATATCCGCTTCCGCCTTGCTGACTCCCAATTTCCGGAAGAGCGCATCCAGGATCTTGTAGAATTTGGCATTCAGGTGTTTCTTGTTGCCCGGTATCCGGCCGACACCCTTCCATCGGCTCAGGAATTCCTGGATGTTTTTCAGGTCCGCTTCCCGCTTTCCGCTCAGGTTGAAGCCTTTCAGCTCGTCGAGAATTTTTTCTTTCTGCTCCAGGTTTTGACGTTCCGATGCATTGGATGAATTCCTCCGGGCGTGGAGCCGGTCGAAGTAGTGGTTACAGGCTGTTTTGAACTCCTTCCAGATTTTGTCCGAATATTTGCGGGGGACATGCCCAATCTGCTTCCACTCCTGCTGGATTCGTTTCATTTCCGGGGTAGCCGCATCCCAGTCCTCGCTGTCCTTGAGCTCCACCGCGCGGGCGAGCAGGGCGCGCTTTTTCTCCAGGTTCTCCTGTTGCTCTTTTTTCAGGTTCTTGTAATAGGCATTCTTGGTGCGGTTGAATTTCCGCACAGCCCCCTTGAATGCCGACCAGGTAGCCTCATTGTCTTGCTGGGGGACTTTCCCCGCCTGGAAAAATTTCTCGCGCAGGGCCTCCACCTGGCGGATCTGTTTTTGGATGGCCCGATGGCTGGAAGCGACGTTATCCGCAATTTCGGCGATTTCGGCAATGAGTTGCTTTTTGGTCTCGAGATTCGCTTCGTGCCGTTTCTCCAGTTCCCGGAAATGGTCCTGCCGGCGTTGGTGGATGGTCTTGGTTGCGGCGCTGAAACGATCCCAGATTGCTTCCCGTTGATCCTTGGCTACCGGCCCCACCTCTTCTTTCCAGATTTTGTGCAGTGTCTGTAATTCCCTGAATGCCTTGTTGAGGTCCGGTTCCCCGGCAAGTGCTTCGGCCCGTTCAATCAATTTTAGCTTTTCCTCCAGGTTGTGTTTGAAGTCCAGGTCCCGCAATTCCCGATTCAGGTGGAGGAAGTCGTAGAAGATTTCCACATGGTGATGATAGGTCCGCCAGACGTCGTTGTACTGGGTGCGGGGTACCGGGCCTGCCTGCCTCCAGCGCTCCTGCAGGTCCTTGAAGTGCTGGTAGGTGGTGTTCATGTCCTCCTCCATATTCACCAGGCCTTTGAGCTCTTCGATAATTTCCTGGCGGATGGTCAGGTTTTTCCGGAGGTTTTGTTCCAGTTCTTTGTAGTACTGGTTTCGTTTTTCCCGGTATTCCGCGTAAAGTTCGTTGAATTGCCTTTTGGTTACCGAGTTATACCGAAAATCCGCTTCGTTTCCGCCACGATCTACGAATTCCTCCTTTTTCTGCTCGATAAATTCCTGGAATTTCTGGTCGAACTCCTGTTTGATCCCGTCCACATGGCGCCGGATGGCCTGTACCTTTTCTGTCCTGAGCAATCGCTGGAGTTCGCCCACGAGGTTTTCCATAGAAAGGGCGTGGTAATCCAGGAAGGGAATCTGGTGGCGGCGTTCGTTTTCCGAATCCTCGGCGTCCTCAGCGTTGGAATCGTCTATTTCCTTTTCCGAGTCATCTGCGTCGGCAGGCCCTGCTTCCGGCCCTTCAACCTTTTCCCCGGTCCCGGTTACGGGGTTCTCGGCCTCCTCCGTTTTACCCTTTTTGTCCACTTCACCCGCTTCACCCGCTTCGCCCGACGAGCCTGTAGCCGGACTTCCGGACGGATCCGGTTTACCTGGTGTTTCTTCCCCCCCTGCAGCTTCGTGCAGTTCTTTGTTTTCCTCTTCGGACATGCGATAGATTTTTCAGTGCCTGCTCGGATGCCTTTCTAAGATACTAACAAGCGGCCGAGAAACAAAAGTATTCCTGCCTTCTTTTGGCTTAGTTGCCGGGTGTTGCTGCTGGTGCATTCCAAAGCTTCCAGGCATGTTCGGCCTGGATCTCCAGCATTTCCAGGCCGTTTTTGATCCGGCTGCCCCGGGAGCGGCCTTCGGAGAGGAAAGCGGTTTGCCCCGGGTTGTATATCAGGTCGAACAACAAGTGTTCGGGCCCCAGGGCTTCATAGGGGATTTCCGGGCGGGCGTCTGTATTGGGATGCGTACCCAGGGGCGTGGTATTTACTACAATCTGCACCTCCCGGAGGGTCGGGGCGTCGAGCCCGGTATAGCTCAATTGTCCGGGCCCGGGGTTCCGGGAGACATAGCGGAAACGGATCCCGAGTTGCTCCAGGGCATGGGCCACCGCCCGGGAGGCCCCGCCGGTACCGAGGATCAATGCTTCCCGGTCGGCGGGCAGCAGCAGGGGCCTGAGCGACTCGCGGAAACCGGTGACATCCGTGTTGTGCCCGGTGGTGATTGAACCCTGCAGGCAAATGGTGTTTACCGCCCCGATCCGGGCCGCTTCCGGGGCAATATGGTCCAGAAAGGGCATGACAACCTGTTTATAGGGGATGGTTACATTCAGGCCCTTCAGATCCGGGTATTCCCCGAATAAGGCCGGAAATTCAGAAATGTCGGCCAAATCGAATATCTGGTAGGTATAATCCTCCAGCCCCAGTTTGCGGAATTTCTCGCCAAAGTATCCCGGCGAAAACGAATAGGAGATGTCCTTCCCGATAAGCCCGAACCTATGCATTGCGTTTGCGGTTTTTGCCGTACCACTCCAGTAAGACCAGGATGCCGATACCGACCCCGATAAACACCAGGGCCCAGAGGTTTTCCGGATTCCCCGTGTCTGGCAGGTAGCGCTCGTAGTTGCTGATGATTTTATCCCCGTTGGAATCGAGCAGGGGCTGCCCGTCAGGTCCGGTAAGGAAGATTGTTCGCTTCCACGGCCATACCACCCCGAGCGAACCGGTAATAAAGCCGATAATCACGGCGGTGGTCAGGTGTTTGTAATGCTTGAGTACATAGCCCAGCAGGTGCGACAGGGTTACCAGGCCGGCAGCCGAACCGGCCGTGAAAACCGCCAGGATACGCAAGGTGTTCAGTCGGTCGCTGTTGCTGATAAAACTGAAATCCCCCTGGAATACTTCGATCAGCGTGTCGTAAAGCGCATTGACCGAGTCCACCAGCAACAATACGTAATTCCCCAGGAGAATCAGTATAAACGACCCGGAGAGCCCCGGAAGGGTCATCCCGGATACGCTGATGATGCCGCAGAAAAATATAAACCAAAGATTGTCGTTTTCCCGGGCCGGGCTCAGGAAGCTGATGGATATCCCGATGAGCAAGCCGAGCACCCCGGCCGGCACGGTGCGCCGATTCCAATGCTCGTAGTCCTTGGAAATAAAATAGATCGATCCAATGATCATCCCGAAAAAGGCAGACCAGACGTAGAGTTCTTTCCGTTCAAGGAAGTAATCGAGCAGCTGGGAAACGCTGAAATAGCTAAAGAGCATCCCGAGTATCAGCAGGGAGAGGAACGGCCCGTTTACGTACCGGTAAAAACTGCGGAACCTGCCGCCGATGATCAGTTTAATTGCCTTTACGTTGAATTTTTGCAGGGAATAGATAAACTCCTCGTAGAACCCGACCACGAAGGCGACAATCCCCCCGGAAACCCCGGGGACCTTGTTGGCGGCTCCCATGGCGAGTCCTTTGATAAAAAGCAGGAACTTATCCGATATGGTTCTGGGCTGGTGCATCAGGCGGTATCGTTTTTCCGGTCGGCAACCCGTTCCAGCAGGAAGATCAGGGCGAACCCCAGGATGGCCAGCAGGACGGCCTGCCAGAGCATCGGGTTGCCTTCGAAGTTCCAGGGCGCTACGTTCGCCTCCCGGATAACCACGGCTTTATCGTCAAACATCCGGGTTTCGAGCACCTGTTTCCAGGGCCAGATTTTCTGCAGGGAACCGATGATAAAACCAGTCAGCAGGGCCAGCGTCCCGTTGCGGAACCGCACGAACATCCATTTGAGCAGCCGGGCAAAACTCAGCAACCCGAACACGGCTCCCAGGCCCAGGGCCAGGAGAACGGCCAGGTCGCGCTGGTGGATCGCGTCGAGAGCGGTTTTATACCCCCCGAGGAGCACCAGGATAAAGGCGCCGGAGATTCCCGGCAGAATCATCGCACAGATGGCCAGTGCCCCGCAGAGGAAGAGGTAGGCGAGGCCGAATTCCGGATCGGCGGCCGGGAGGGAAACCACCAGGGTGGCCAGGGCAATGCCCGCCAGGAGCATGACCCAGACGGCCAGTCGCCAGCGGTCGATTTGCCGGGCGACGTATAGGATGCTGGCCAGTACCAGGCCGAAAAAAAATGCCCAGAGCAATACGGGGTGTTCTGCCAGCAGGTAGCTGAGCAGGCGGGATAGCGACAGGACACTGATGACGATCCCGGCAAAAAGGGCGAGCAGGAAATTCCCGTTCAGGGCTTTCCAGAAGGCGCCGAACCCGTTGGACGACCAGACGCGCAGCAAGTTCGGACGTATATTGTCGATGGAGGTGATCAGTTCCTCGTAGATGCCTGATATAAAGGCAATCGTGCCGCCTGATACCCCCGGAACCACGTCGGCAGCGCCCATGGCCATGCCTTTGAGCATTACCCAGAAATAATGAAGCCTACTGCGGTTTTCCATAGCAATAAAAAAGCAAAAGTAGCTTTTTTATTTGGAAGCTTTCCGGCATTCGCCGATGATCCGCTGGGCCCATGAAGCCCCGTATAAATCCGGGTATTGTTTGCGGAATTGCCTGAGTTTTCCCGGGGCCTGCTCCATGGCGGTACGCAGGTGGATGCAAGCCATACGGTCCTTGCCGAGTATCCGGCAAACCCCGGCCATCAGGTATTTCAGTTCGGCGGCTTCCGGGTGGAATTCCGCCCCCTGTTTAAGGACTTCGGCGGCGGCGGCCACTTCCTGGTTGGCGAGCAGTACCCGGGCCCACTGCAGCCAGGTACCCAGTTCGTAATTGCCCAGGTCCACGGCCTGCTTGTAGGCGAAATCGGCCTGGTCCAGTTCGCCCAGGGCCTGATGGATCCGGCCGCAACGCGTCCAGTACGCGGCGTTTTCCCCGTCGATATTGATGGCCTTGTTGATGTACTCGCGGGCCTTGGTGTAATTTTTCTTCCGGAAATAGTAATCCGTGATCGCCAACCACCCCTTGTCGAGCAGCGGATCTTCGTGCACCGTAAGGTAGTAGTAATCCCGCGCTTGTTCCTCCATCCCCAGCTTTTCGTGGCAACGGCCGATACGCAGGTAGGCGTGGGAGGTAGGGTCGTCCATCCGAGTGGTTACCAGGTAATTTTCGATTGCCTCCTGGTAACGTCCGAGTTTTTCCAGGACCTTGCCTTTTTCAAAGTACGCCCCCAAAAAGCTGTCGTCGGATATGATTGCAAAGTCGAAAGCCGCCAGGGACTCCTCCAGGAGGTCGATGGCGTCGTACTGCTTCCCGAGCTGGTGCCAGGCAACCTGGCAATACGGACTGGATTCCAGGTAATTGTTCAGGTACCGGATGGCTCCTTCGTAATCTTCCTGGAACTCGAAACAATAGACCACGTTGTACAGGGAGGCGTAGTCTTCGGGGTCTGCCTCCAGGCATTTCATAAAGCAGGATTGCGCTTTCCCGTATTCATCCAGGAAGAGGTATTCCATCCCCAGCAGGGAGTACACCTCAAAATCATTCTCGGATAGCTCCAGTGCCTGCCGGAGGAGCTCGATGGCACCCCGGTGGTTGTCTTTCTTGGAGCAGATATTGGCACGTTGGATAAAAATCTCCTCATTGCGGGAATCCAGGAGTTGCAACTGGTCCAGGATGCGTTCGGCCCGGTCCAGCTTATTCTCGAATACCAGTACCTCCACCTGGAGCAATTGCAGTTCCAGGGAGTCCGGGTGCTGCTCCAGCCCCATGCGGATCGCCTTCTTGGCCAGGGCGATTTTTCCGTTGTTCAGATAGTGGTGGATAATCTCCTCAAAATCTTCAGAATCAAAGAAGTAGACCTCGTCGGTCTTCAGCATGGATTCAAATTTCAAGATGGAGTGGCTGGGTTGTTCATTCGGATCGAGCGTCATAAATATCCGTTTGGGTTCCGTATGGATTTAAAAATATTTTTTTGAGGGCTTGTAATGGGGTAACGGCGGGCTTTGTTATCAACAAATTAGTTAACAGGCGCCTTGGGACAGGTGTCGAGCAACTCCAGCAGCATCTGGCACCCCTTCCGGATTTCCTCCTCCGAGATGGTCAGCGGGGGCGTAATCCGGACGGCCCGGGGCTCGAAAAGGAGCCAGAAAAGCAGCAGCCCCCGTTCCATGCCCCGGAGGATGACATGGTCCGCTTCGGCCGGGTCGCTGAGGATGAGCGCAAGCATCAGCCCCCGGCCGCGAATTTCCCGGATGCGCGGGTGTCTCAGCAATTCCCGGAAAAGCATTTCTTTGCGGGTGATCGCTTCCATCAGCGTTCCCTCCCGGAGTACCCGCAGGGTAACCAGGGCTGCCGCAGCCACCACGGGGTTGCCCCCGAATGTCGTGATATGCCCGAGCTTGGGGCGGGTACTCAGGGCAGTCATGTGCTCTCTCGAAGCGGTAAAGGCACCCACGGGCAATCCCGAAGCCATACCTTTCCCCATGACCAAAATATCCGGGATACATCGATAGTGTTCAAATGCGAAGAGCTTGCCTGTCCGCCCGAATCCCGGTTGGATTTCATCCAGGATGAGCAGCGTCCCGGTTTGGCTGCACCGTTCCCGAACCTGCTGCAGGTAACCTTCCGGGGGTAGCAGGAATCCGGCACCGCCCTGGATGGTTTCCAGAACCACGGCTGCCGTTTTCCCGGTAATTTTGTCCAGGTCCCCGGCATGGCCGAAGCGGATGTGCCGGACATCCGGTAGGAGCGGGCGGAAAGGGGCCTTGCGGGATTCCAGGCTCATCAGGCTCAGGCTGCCCAGGGTATTCCCGTGGTAGGCGTCCCGGGCGGCGAGGATTTCGGACCGGCCGGTTACCCGTCTGGCGAGTTTGATGGCCCCCTCCATGGCTTCGGTTCCGGAATTTACCAGGTAGGTGGTTTCGAGCGGGGCCGGCAGGGCCGCGGCCAGTTCCCGGCAGAAAGCCACGGCGGGTTCCATGGCAAACTCCCCGTAAACCATTACGTGCAGGTATTTCCCGGCCTGTTCGCGTATGGCGCGGACCACTTCGGGATGGCAATGCCCGAGCGTGCAGGCCGACACCCCGGCGATCAGGTCCAGGTACTCCTTCTCCCGGTCGTCGTAGACATAACTGCCGGAGGCGCGCAGGATATTGAGGCCCAGGGGGTGCGGCGTAGTCTGTGCCTGGTATTTGAGGAAATCGTCATCCACGGCTCAGGATTTTTGGGAATCGGTCTTGGTCCCGCTGCGGCGGAGCGCCGGCCGGCCCTGGTCGTCTTTGGGGAACCGGGGCCCGTCCGGGTCGGGGGGCACGGGTTTGGATTCCAGGTCGATGGGTTCGCTCAGGCCCCGGATCACCGGTAGTTCCAGGTTGTTGTCGTCCTCGTCGAATACGTCCTGCCAACGGTACATCCGCTCGTCCCCGCGCCAGATAAAACCTTCCAGGATACGGCTTTCCTCGGGCAGGTCCGCCTCGGGATAGATCACCCCGTCCGGGTCAATGAAGAAGGTGATATCCTGTATCTCGCTCGCTTCCATCAGCAGGCGGATGCGGCTGCAGACCGTCTTGTCGATGCCGATCAGCTCGTTGTCGTCGTCATACATGAAATAGACCACTTCAGTATTGCCTACCAGGTCGACGATCTTTAGCTGGTCCTCGATGAATTTGCCGAACAGATCCTTGCCCTTGGCCTGGTTGTACCCCCGGTGCCCGATGGTGTCTTCCGAAATAAGGAAGGCATTGCCGAGGACTTTCAGGGAATCGGGTTTCTGGGTTTCCAGATCGCTGAGCAGGTAGATGCTGTCGCCGGTCATCTGGTTTTCCAGATTCCAGATTACCGGCTCCCGGATGAGTTGGGTAATCCCGGTCCGTTCCTCGAAATGGATGGAATCGCACTTGCCGCTCAGGTCGGTTTTAAAGAATTTTGCGTTCCGGTAGGCCCGCAGGATCCGGGCGTCAGGCGCTCCGGTGACCATCAGGGTATCCCCGTGCATATAGAGTGAATCCTGCTCCACCAGGCTGATGGAGACGGCCCGCCGCGTGGCGAAGACGGAGTCCCTGGCCCGGTGCACCTCGGCGTAGTGCGCCCGGATAACGCCCTTGTTGATGGTATCCGTGATGACGATGTTGTTGGTGGCCGAGGCGAATTCGGAGGCCTTGTCGAAATACACGCTGTCCCCTTCGATGATGCGGTCGTTGTAATGAATCTCCGTATTGCGGATCCCGTAGCCCTGTTCCACACGCGTGTCGTAGAAACCCCGCTCGCAATAGAGCGTATAATCCTCCCCGGTAATCGTGGACGGCCCGTACATATATGCGTTCTTGGAATTCGTGTAGTAGTCCAGGCGGGTAGACTCCAGGGTGTAGTCCGGGTTCTTGATCAGCACGGAGTCCTGGAACTGGTATTTCTTGGGAACCATAAAGTAACGTCCCACCTCGCTGGTAAGCGTATTAACGGAGTCCACTATCCGTCCGAAGTCCCTGTAATAAGCTTCCTGGCGCTCCCGATCAAAATAGAGCGTATCCGTGGTCAGCGTCATCGACTGATTCTCGAGGCGGACGGATTCGTATGCCTTCGCCAGGCGGAGGTTCCCGTTGTATTCCACCCGCCCGCTGGTCATCAGCACCGAGTCGCCCTGCTCCAGGCGGACATTCCCGATGGCTTCCAGGCGGTTGTCCTTCTGGTAGAGGAAGGCGTAGTCGCACCAGAGGTCGGCCCCCTGGTGTTCGAACTGGACCTGCCGGGTATCCCGGCTGAATATAGAGGCTCCCGGCCGCAGGGATTCGTCCTTGGTAAAGTTCCCCCCGTAGACGATGTTGATCTTCCGGTTTTGGGTACTATCGGCCTGGGCCCGGGCTATAGGGATGGACAACAGGCAGGCCAATATGAGAACAAGAATTCGCATCGGGGTTAATTTGTCCAAAAATAGCACAATTTCAACCGCCTCAGCGGCGAATGGTCTGGACGCGGTCCGGGCCTACGGAAACGATTTTTATCGGGGTTTGCAGGGCATCCTCCAAAAAAGCGATGTAATCGTTCAGGGCTTCGGGCAGTTCGGAGGCCGATCCCATGGCGGTCAGGTCTTCCTTCCAGCCGGGCATTTCCGTGTAGACGGGCGTCAGGTGTTCGGCCTCGAGCGTATAGGGGAGGTGGTCGATGGTTTCCCCTTTGTATTTGTAAGCCGTACATACCTTGATGGTTTCAAACCCGCTCAGTACATCGGCCTTCATCATCATCAACTGGGTAACCCCGTTAATCCGGACAGCGTACTTCAGGGCCACCAGGTCCAGCCAGCCGCACCGGCGGGCCCGGCCCGTGGTTGCGCCGAATTCGTTGCCCACCCGGCCCATGGTTTCCCCGTCCTGGTCAAAGAGTTCGGTAGGGAAGGGGCCGCTGCCCACGCGGGTGGTATAGGCTTTGAAAATCCCGAATACATCCCCGATGGTCCCGGGGGCTATCCCCAGTCCGGTACAGGCCCCTGCAGCTGTTGTGTTGGAGGAGGTGACGTACGGATAGGTGCCGAAATCGATGTCCAGCAGGGAGCCCTGGGCTCCTTCGGCCAGGATGCGTTTCCCGCTATCCAGCGCCTGGAAAAGGTACTCTTCGCTGTCGATGAATGTTAGTTTTCTGAGCGATTCCACCGCCTGGAGGAAGTCGGCTTCGAGCTCCTGCAGGTTGTACTGGATGTCCACGTCGTAAAAATGGATCATCGCCTCGTGCTTATCGGCAAGCGCCCGGTATTTGTCCCGCCAGTCGGGTAATTCCAGGTCGCCCACCCGCAAGCCGTTCCGGCCGGTCTTATCCATATAGGCCGGCCCGATCCCCTTGAGGGTGCTGCCAATTTTTGCCTTGCCCTTGGCCGCTTCGGAAGCGGCGTCCAACAGGCGGTGCGTCGGCAGGATCAGATGGGCTTTGCGCGAAATCAGCAGGCTTTTTACCGGGTCTACAGGGAAATCGGCAAGTTTTTCCAACTCGCCCCGGAAGATGACCGGGTCGATCACCACCCCGTTGCCCACCACGTTGACGGCTTTGGGGTGGAATATCCCGGAGGGGATGGTATGGAGCACGTGCTTGATACCGTCGAATTCCAGCGTGTGCCCGGCATTGGGCCCTCCCTGGAAGCGCGCGATAATATCGTAATCGGCGGTGAGTACATCGACGATTTTTCCTTTTCCCTCGTCCCCCCACTGGAGGCCGAGCAGCAGATCTACAGGCATGGGTCGTTTATGAATCTTTGGCGGTTTCCTCGCTTGGGTTACGGGTTCCGTAGAAGTAGAGCGAGTGATTGTTGATTTTAATGTCAAAGACCTCTTCGATGGTCTTCTTGATGGATTGGATGCGCGGGTCGCAGAACTCCACGACTTCCCCCGTATCGGTCAGGATGACGTGGTCGTGCTGCCGGTCAAAATAGGATTTCTCGTACTGCGCCTGGTTTTTGCCGAACTGGTGCTTCCTCACGAGTTTGCACTCCAGGAGCAGCTCGATCGTATTGTAGAGCGTAGCCCGGCTAACCCGGTAGTTCTTGTTTTTCATCTTGATATAGAGCGATTCGATATCAAAATGGTCGTCGCTGTCGTAGATTTCCTGGAGGATGGCATACCGCTCGGGGGTCTTGCGGTGTCCGTTCTCTTCCAGGAAGGTAGTGAAGACATTTTTGACGATTTCCTGATTCTTGTCGGCCATGGGCAGTGGTGCTACATCCGCCTACAAAAATACGCTTAAAATTAGGAATAGCCGCACGATGCAACTGATTTTAGGGCCGGGGGGCGTCAGGTGCGCACCACCTTGTCGATCCCGTTGATTTCCTTGAGGTTGGACACGAGTTTCTTCAGGATGGCCTTGTTTTTCACCACCACGGTGATTTTCCCTTCAAAAGTACCCCCGTCCGTACTGAAATTGATGTTGCGCATGTTTACGTGCATCTCGTCGGATATGAGGTCGGTGATGTCGTTGATCAGCCCCATGTTGTCGATCCCGCTCATGCGGATCTGCGCGGTGAACTCCTGCTGGGTGGAATCCACCCATTTGGCCGAGATGATCCGGTAGGCGTAATTGGACTGCAGCGAAATGGCATTCGGGCAATTCTTTTTGTGCACCTTGATCCCCTCGTTGACGCTGACAAAACCAAAGACGTCGTCTCCCGGGATCGGGTTGCAGCACTTGGACAGCGTGTATTCCAGCTTCTCCTCCTCCTTGCCGAAAACGAGCATGTCGTATTTGGAGGTGATCTCTTCCCGGTCGATGTCCTTGGGCGGTTCCTTCCGTCGGATCTTGTTTTTGAAAAAGCTGATGAAGGCGTTGTTGTAGGAGGCGGCAAAATCCCGGATTTGCTGATTGTCGATGGCGCCGTTCCCGACCCGGTAGAACAGGTCCAGGCTGGTCTGCAACTTAAAGTAGGTGACCATTTTATTGACCACGTCCTCGTTCAGCGTGACTTTCTGGGATTTCAATTTCCGGCGCAGCATTTCCTTGCCCTCCATTGCGAGCTCTTTCTTCTCTTCGCGCAGGGAGGAACGAATCTTGGAGCGGGCCCTGCCGGTTGTGGCGTAATCCAGCCAGTTCTGGTTGGGCTTGGCGCTTTCCGAGGTAATAATCTCCACCTGGTCCCCGCTTTTCAAAACCGTGTTTAGCGGGACCAGTTTGCCGTTCACCTTGGCCCCCCGCGTTTTCAACCCCACCTCCGTATGGATGTGGAAGGCAAAATCCAGGGGCGTGGCCCCTTTCGGCAGGGATTTCAGATCGCCGGTAGGGGTAAAGACGAAAATTTCCTTGGAATACAGGTTGAGCTTGAACTCCTCCACAAAATCCACTGCATTCCCGTTGGAGCTTTCCAGGGCTTCCTGCAGCCGGTTCAGCCAGATTTCGATACCCTGTTCCTTCTGGTCGCCGTGCTTGTATTTAAAGTGAGCCGCGTAGCCCTTTTCGGCAATCTCATGCATCCGCTCCGAACGGATCTGCACCTCCACCCAGCGCCCCTTGGGTCCCATCACGGTAATGTGAAGCGCTTCGTACCCGGTGCTTTTCGGGGAGGAAATCCAATCGCGCAGCCGCACCGGATTGGGCGTAAAGTGGTCCGTGACAATTGAGTAGATCTTCCAGGCGAGGAATTTCTCGTTCTTCCGGTCCGATTTATAGATAATCCGGATGGCGAACTTGTCGTAGATCTGGTCGAAGCCCACATTTTGGGCCTGCATTTTCCGCCGGATGGAATAGATGGACTTCATCCGTCCCTTGATATGGTAATTCAACCCCTCACGGTCCAGGGAATCCTGGATAATGGCGGTAAAGTCCTCAATGTACTTGCCCTGTTCTTCCTTGGTGTCTTCAATCTTGCTGAGGATGTCGTTGTAGACCTCCGGTTCGGTGTATTTCAGGCTGAGGTCCTCGAGTTCCGTCTTGATGTTGTACAGCCCGATACGGTGGGCCAGGGGGGCGTAGATATAGAGGGTTTCCGAGGCGATCTTGACCTGCTTGTGCTCCGGCATGGCATCCATGGTCAGCAGGTTGTGGTAGCGGTCGGCAATCTTGATAATGATCACGCGCACGTCGTCGTGCAGGGTCAGCAACATTTTGCGGAAATTCTCCGCCTGCTGGGAAATATTCGTATCCTTTTTCAGGTGGGCGATCTTGGTGAGCCCGTCTACGATTCGCGCCACGGTTTCCCCGAACATCCGCTCGATGTCGTTCAGCGTGTACGGGGTGTCCTCCACCACGTCGTGCAGCAGGGCCGAAGCGATGCTCACGGCATCCAACCCAATTTCCGAGGCGACGATCTTGGCCACGGCGATGGGGTGGAACACATAGGCCTCCCCGGATTTGCGCCGCTGGTCCTTATGGGCGTCCACAGCCACGTCAAAGGCCTGCCGGATCAGGCGCTTGTCCTCATCGGAGAGCGTCTGGTAGCTGATGCGAAGCAGTTCCTTGTACTGCTTGGCGATCTCCTTGTTTTCTTTCTGTATCAGGGTCTGCGTTGCCATAGACTAAAAATAGTGCAAATCTGTTGGTATACCAACAAAAACTATGCCTGAAGACCGCAGGAAAAGGCCGTTCACCGAAAAGTCAGCAGAGTATTACTCGCCCCGGATCACCTCCAGACGGTACCAGACTGTTTCGTCCCTTCTTGCAGCACTCCGCATCAGGTAGACACGGATGCGGTACTCCCCGGATTTATCCGCGACTCCTTCGAACAGGTTACCGGAAGTGGAACCGACAAACACAGCCTCATATTCTTCCCCGGGCTCCATGATATTGAAGTAGTTGGCGCCATTCCGGGTGGCCATGCTGATATTCATATACTGCCCGGCTGTAATTTGGAACAGGTAATCGGCAATCTGGTAGCCTGAAATACTGTCGGTAACCACAGTGCTTCCGGATCCTGGGGCCCATTCAATGCGTTCGGTTCGTATTTCCGGATCGGCCTGGGCATTCGATCTGGCCGGGATTAGCAGGATGCCGGAACCGAGTGCCAGTCGGGTCAGGAATTTTTTCGCGGCTTTAAATTTCATTCAGTCCGGCCTTTAAATTACTTTGTTTTAAAGGGTCACCTGGATTTGGGGATTCAGCGATTTTAGCGTCCGGATAAAATCGGCCTCATTTTTGGGCGAAATCAGCGTGCTGCGTTCCCCATAGTGCACAGCCAGCCGCTTTAGTGACCCGGCCGGGGAGGCTATCGGGTTGTAGGAGCGTTCAATACGGTGTATATCAACTACGGGTATGTGGATATTTACCAGGAAAATGACGTGGATATGCAGGGAATCACCGGTAATCGCGTACCGTGTGCCTGCCAGGACCACGACGATAAAAATTGCGGCGAAGAGGTTGATGGCAACCCCCAAATAAGTGCCGTCCCGAATCATCAGATACGTTGTGGGTACAAATACCGCCCCAAGTATAAGTACGAGTACGGGACTGATGCGGGAGGCGAATTTTTTCTCCATGATAGTATTAATCGGTCCCAAAATCCAGGTGGTCGTCAAAAAACGGGAGCATATCATTCGGGATCCGGCCGTCTTTGGTATAAATCCCGCTGACGTGGGTGCCGATGTATTCTTCGGCCGAATGGTCAATATTGGCATTTTCCAGCCGTTGGCTGAACATGTCGCACTGCTGGGTAAACCGTTCTCCCGCATTCCGCCCCCAGTCCAGGGCGATAGCGCGGAGTTGCTGCAGGTTTTCCAGGTTGTCCTCGATCATATGGACCGGCATGTTTTCCTGCCATTTGGCCAGAATTTCCGGCCGGGTAACCAGGGAATCCCCCTCGTAGACAAAGGGGACATCGCAGTAGAAGGGCGGGTTGTCCGGATTGGGTGACCAGGAGCGCCCGAAGGCCACCATAACCTTCGGGAAGTAGGAATTTTTCAGCTCCTCCGCCGTCCGGATTTGGGCAAGTTCCCTGAAGGTGCTGCTGTTGGGGCCGTATTCGCGCACAATGGCGAGTGCCCCCGGGCTCAGGGCGTATACGCTGCTGAAAATTTCCGGGTGGTGCATGGCGAGTTTCAGCGCCCCGTATCCTCCCATACTGTGGCCGGTTATCCCCCGGCTATCCTTGTCCGGTAGCGTCCGGTAGTTGGAATCCATGTAGTTCACCAAATCAAAAGCGGTAAAATCCTCCCAGTTTCCGAACAACCTGGAGTTACTGTAAAAACTACCGTCGTAGGAGGTTTTCTGGTCGCTGATCACCAGGATAAACGGCCTGATCTTTTTTCTGGCGATGGCATGATCGAGCACTTCCACTACCTGCGGATAGAGCGTGTGGTCGCCCATGAAACCATGAAGGAAATAGATAACCGGGTAACGTTTGCCGCTCGTTTTGTAGCCAGGCGGCAGATACACGGAAACGGCGCGGGTGGTTGCCTCGCCCATGGGGTTTTCCAGGCGGGTGGAATAGAGGGAATCCACAACAACGGTTCCCTTGTCCGGCTGGGCGCTCAGGGGCACACAGGCAGCGATAAGGAACAGGGTCAGGAGGGTCATTTTTATCTTCATAGATATCGAATGGCGTAGTTTGTCCTGAAAAGTACGGAATATCGCGAAAAATCCAGGCCGTTTCACCATTACCCGCGGAAAGCTTTATTTTAGGGGCCAATTTAAACCGGCCATGTTAGCACTCCTGGGCGTCCTTACGATCGTCATCCTCCTTTACCTGATCATGAGCAAAAAAACCTCCGCGGTTGTCGCCCTGATCCTTGTTCCCCTGGCCACGGGGCTTGCGGGAGGGTTTGGCACGGAACTTTTCGGTTTTATGACTAATGGTATCCGTTCGATCGCCCCCACGGGCGTCATGTTCATCTTCGCCATTTTATTTTTCGGAATCCTCACGGATGCCGGCACCTTCCGGCCCATCATTGAACGGCTGATCCGCGCTGCCGGAAACAACCCGGCCCGGATTACGGTGGCGACTGCCCTGTTGGCCATGTTGGTCCACCTGGACGGGTCCGGGGCGGTGACCTTCCTGGTGACCGTCCCCGCATTCCTGCCGCTATACGACACGATGAAACTCCCCCGGACCACCCTGGCGACAATCGTAGCCCTGGCGGCGGGAACCATGAATATCCTTCCCTGGGGCGGCCCGACCATCCGGGCGGCTTCCGCCCTGGAGGTACCTGTAACCGAACTGTTTAACCCGATGCTGGTACCGGTGCTCGCCGGCCTGTTGTTTGTTTTGGTGCTGGCCTATCGCTTTGGGCGCCGGGCGGGCGCAACCACCAGGGAGGCAGCCGAATTCCCGGACACAAGCACCCTGGAGTTACCCGAGCCGGAACCCGGCCTGGAGCGCCCGCGGATGTTTTGGATCAATATCCTGATGATCCTTGCAGCTGTTGGCTTCCTGATTTCCGGTTTTGCCCCGCCACATGTGGTTTTTATCATCGCTTTTGCCCTGGCAGTCACCCTGAATTACCCGAAGCTGGAGATGCAGGCCAAACGTGTCAATGCACACGCGGAAGCCGCCCTGCTCATGGCGGGCATACTCTTTGCCGCCGGCTGTTTTACCGGGATCCTCCAGGGTTCCGGAATGATCGATGCAATGGCCCAGGGATCGGTGGCAATCCTGCCGACATGGGTCGGGAACCACCTGGCTGTAATTACAGGGGTCCTGTCCATGCCGGCCAGCCTGCTGTTCGACCCGGACTCCTTTTACTTTGGTATCCTGCCCCTGTTGGGGTCGACCGCGGAATACTTTGGCGGGGATGCGCTGGAAGTTGGCCGGGCTGCCATTACCGGGCAAATGACCACCGGTTTTCCCGTAAGCCCGTTGACCGGGGCGACCTATTTACTGGTTGGCCTTACGGGCGTGGACCTGGGTGATCACCAGCGCAAAACAATACCGTACGCCTTCCTGACCTCCCTGATTATCCTGATTGTATCACTCCTTATCGGCGCAATATCCCTGTAATATGGCTGACAAACTACGAATCGGCAGCGGTGCAGGCTATGCGGGAGACCGGCTCGGACCTGCCCTGGAGCTTATGCGGCACGGCAACCTGGATTACATAGGCTTCGAATGCCTTGCCGAGCGTACCATTGCCCTGGCGCAGCGGGAAAAGGACCGGAACCCAACGGCAGGCTATAACCCGATGCTTGCCTACCGGATGGAGCATGTGCTGCCCCTGGCCCACCAAAATCGCATCGGGGTGGTAAGCAATATGGGGGCTGCCAACCCGGCCGGGGCCCTGGACGTGGCGGCATCAATCGCCCGACAACATAGGCTCCGGGGCATGCGGCTGGCTGCCGTAACCGGGGACGATGTCCTGGATCAGATCCGCAGGCAGCCCGAACTGGAAATCCTGGAGACCGGCGAGCCGTTGGGAAGCCTGTCGGACCGGATCGTATCGGCCAACGCTTACCTGGGCATTGGCCCGATCCTGGAAGCCCTTCGGAACGGGGCGCAGGTCATACTTACCGGGCGCGTGGCCGACCCGGCCCTTTTCCTGGCACCCATGGTGCACGCATTCGGCTGGGATACCCGGGATTACGGTTTGCTGGGCCGGGGGACCCTGGTCGGGCACCTGCTGGAATGTGCCGGTCAGATAAGCGGCGGGTATTTTGCCGATCCCGGTAAAAAGGACGTCCCGAACCTCTGGGACCTGGGCTTCCCATTTGCCGAGGTAACCCCTGATGGCAATGGCTTTATCGGAAAGCTCGACGGCAGCGGCGGTCGGGTGAGTACGGCAACGGTTACAGAACAGATGCTCTATGAAATCCACGACCCCTCCGCCTACCTTACCCCGGACTGTATCGCCGATTTTTCCAGGGTCCGCCTCAAAGCGACAGGGAAGGACCGGGTTGCTTTTTCCGATGCCGGAGGGATGCCTCCCACGGATACCTACAAGGTCAGTGTAGGCTACCGCAACGGATACCTCGGCGAGGGGCAGATGAGTTACGGCGGAGCCAATTGCCTTGAGCGGGCCCGGCAGGCCGGGGACCTGGTAAGGCGCTGGCTCAGGCCCTATTCGGGGGAGATAGAAGATTTGCGGGTCGATCTGATCGGGTTGGATTCCCTGGGCCCTGCGGGCGATTCGGCACAGGGGGCTGCACCCCGGGAAATCCGGCTGCGGGTGGCGGGAAGGACCCCGGACCGGCAGTTAGCCCAATTGATTGCCAATGAGGTTGAGGCATTGTATACCAACGGACCGGCTGCCGGAGGGGGCGCGAGTAAACGGGTGGAAGAACTCGTGTCGGTGGCATCGGTGCTCCTGCCGAAATCAGCAGTCCGCACCCAGGCAACCTATCGCGAAATCTGAAATGATGAAACTACATGAACTGGCACATTCACGGACAGGCGATAAAGGAAATATTTCCAATATTTCCGTGGTAGCCTATCGCCTGGAAAATTATGACCTGCTCCGGGAGCGACTGACAGCCGACCGGGTGGCTGCCCATTTCGCCTCCCGGGGCGTCACCCGCGTGCTGCGCTATGAATTGCCCCAGCTCGGCGCCCTGAATTTTGTGCTCTATGATGCCCTCAGCGGGGGCGTCACTTCCGCAACTACCCTGGATAAGCATGGCAAAACGCTGAGTTCCTATCTGCTGCAGATGGAAATATAGGAGCCGGCAACATGAGAAACCGGGATTTCATTCCTCAAGAAATCGTACCCTGCTCGCCATGTGGGCGGACGGGGATCCAGAGATCCTCCTCGGATTCCGGGTGGTTGCCTTTATAGGCCGCCCCCATCACAGCCAGGTGGGGCCGGTTGTCCAGCTGGTAGGTGGACGAAATCAGCCTTTCCTCCAGGATCCTTCGGTAGAATGGGGCCACGTCCGCGGGGGTTCCCCTATATCTGAATACGGCGTACAATCCTTCCGGCAAGACCAGCTTGTCGAATTTCCCGGGCATGTCCTCCCAGGATTGTACAGGGACCGCTGCCCATTTTATAAACCTCCTGTTCGGGTCGAAAGCCCGGAAATATGCCAGGTCGGGATAGATGTCAACGGCGTAAAGTTCGGCGGACATCCGGTTGGGTACCTGCCCCAATTGGGGCATAAAGGATTGCCAGAGTTCCCGCGTCCGGTTTTCGACCAGGGACATTTTACAATTGAGACCTGCCAGGCGGGTTTCCGGCAGTTTTTCTATCCTCGGGAATATAGCTTCGCTATGGTTCTTTTTTCTGATTGTCAATCGGTTTTTCGTTTTGGCATCCCCGGAAATTCACCCAATGGGATGTGCCAGTTGTTGCCGCCAGCGTCCTGGTGACCCTGCATCAACTCCGGGACCACCCTGTCGATGATACCCAGACCTGTTTGCGCCATGTTTGGGAATGTGTCGATGCCATCCCTGGGAAAATTTTGCCGGGTGCGGTGGATATTGAAACGATCTGAAAATTTGCGGCCAAAGAGGGCTTCGATTTGCTTTTTTCCGGACAGGAAGCCCAGCAACCCCCCCCAGGTAGCTGTCGGGTTGTCGGAGTCCCACCCACAAAGCGTTCCGATTTTAATAGTTTCTTTAAAATCTCCCTTTCCATAAAACAGACTGACCAGGCTTGCCGCAAAGTTGATTCCGGCCGCAAAGCATCCGTTGCAGTACAGGTTTTGGGAGGTGATATGGTAGCCATCCAGTTCGTCAACCTGATACCGCTGGTAAATGGAATCCCGGGTCTGTTCCCAGGGAATGCCCGAGTCAAATTTGGACTTCACAAAATCATACATTTTCCCGGCATAGCCGGAATCCGTCAAATGACTCCTGGCGGCTTCCGCCATCCCGAAGACCACCTCCCCCTTCGGCCTACTCGTATCCGCCAGGGGTGCAAGTGCATGCATCACCACATAGAATTCAGCGATGTGTGCGGCCTGGGATCTGGCCGTGGTCCGGATAGGTAAATGCGCCAGTCGCAGTGCCACATCCGGGCGTCCCGGGGCAAACAACCCGAAAATTTCGGTTGTTAACTGCGCATCGATCATTTCCCAGTGCTCGTTGAGATTCGGGGCGCTTGTTTGCGGCGGCAATACGCCTTCCTGCATGAGGTCCAGCGCCTTTTGGTTGGAAACCCACAGGTAATTCTCTTCCCCGGTGCGAATATGACGGAGCCAGCCTTTGCGGATTTGTTCCGGGGTGAGCAACGGGGTTGGGCTCTCCGCCAACAGGTACTGGTACATATACTCGATGTCCGTGTCGTCGTCCGCCCCCCAAATACTGTCCGGACCCCGGAATACAAAGTCGATGGTTGGGGAAAGGTCACTCGGGCTGTCGGGGTTAAATATACTGGGATGGTCCGGTTGGCCCCAATCCGCCCGCGTATAAAAATCCCCGGTTCGGATCTCCCCGATGTTCCCGATTTTGTCCATTTCGGTGACCAACCCCGTCCAATTGGCGATGCAGGCCCCGAGCCAGAAGCCCTCGAGGCGGTCGGCATAGGCAGCCCGGTTGATGACCAGCGTATCCGTTGCGGAAGATGCAGCCCACTGCTGGGCGTTTCCGGCCAGGCCGATTGCCAGGACCAGAAGCAGGACGCATAAATGCTTTAATGATAACATATTACGAAGTGGTTTCACCCAGTTAAGCATTATTGTTGTTGAGTACCTGCAGCACGCGTTCCGGGGTGAACGGTAAGTGCCGCAGGGATTTCCCGGTGAGCTTCAAAAATGCATTCGCAATGGCGCCCGCCACCAGGGGTGTGCCGGTTTCACCTACGCCTTCCGGATGCGCATGTGCCGGGATGATGACCGTATCGATGTGCTCCGGGGCATCCTCCATGCGCAATAGCTGGTAATCGTTGAAATTCGACTGTTCCACGCGGCCGTCCCGGATGGAAATTCGCTCGTGGAGCACACTGCTCATGCCCATCAGGATCCCGCCCTCCATCTGGGCCACAATGTTGTCCGGATGGATGGCAATACCGGGATCCACGGCGCACCAGAACCGATGGACGGTAATCTTCCCGGAATCCCGGTTAAGGGAGATCTCACATATACCCGTCCCGAGAGAACCGTGCTCTACAAATGCCACTCCCTTTGCCCGTCCCTCTGGTGAAGGGGCTTCCCAATCCGCCATTTCGGCTGCTTTTTCAAGTGTGGCCAGCGCACGCGGGGATTCGGCCATCAATTCCCGCCTCAGTTCCAGCGGGTCCCGCCCCAGTTCGCGAGCCATCAAATCCAGGGTGCTTTCGATGGCGAACTTGTTCGGCCCATGGCCTACGGACCGCCAGTGTTTGATACGCACCCCATGCCGCGTTTCCCGCCATTCGGCAAATTGGTTCGGGATGTTGTAGTGGTCGTTGTGAATCCCGCTGGCAACCAGGTTACCGCCGTCGCCGACCACGCAATGGGACAACCCCGTGATGCTCCCGCGGGGATCTGCACAGATGCGAAGGCGCTGCAAGCTCATCGGGCGGAAGGCACCGTACCGCACGTCGTCTTCCCGCGTCCAGATAAGCTTGACGGGGGACGGCGCGACTTCCTTCGCCAGCAGGGCGCATTCTGTGATAAAATCGTTCATACTGCGACGACCAAAACCCCCGCCGAGGTACTGAAGGTTGATCCGGACTTTTTCAGGCGCGATCCCCAGCAATTCCGGGAGGCCCAGTTTGGCGTCCGGTCCTTGCTGGCTGCCGACCCAGGCTTCAGCCTCCTGGCCATCAGCCCCCACACGGACCACCGCATTGAGTGGCTCCAGCTGCGCATGATAGATAAAGTCGTTCCTGAAATCGGCCTGTAGCTGACGGTTGGCCGATTCCCATGCCTGGCTGACGTCCCCCGTTTCCACGATAACCTCACCGGTTTCCGGGGCTGAGACGATTTGCTCGTAATCCCCGAAGGCAGCTGAGGAATCAAAACCGCTTGCCTGGGCATCCCCCCAATCGATCTGCAGGCGTTTTTTGGCTTCCAGGGCAGTCTCCAGGGTAGTGGCAACCAGGCCAACGGCATAGTCCAGATGTACAATTTTAAGGACCCCGTCCATGGCAGCTATGTCCGTTTCGTTTTTCAGTGTTGGGGCCGCACCATGCAGGTTTCCGCGTTCCAGTACCCCGTAGACCATGTCAGGCAGGCGCACATCGATTGCGAATACGGCGCTGCCATCCACTTTCTCAGGGATTTCCTTCCGCTGCAGGTCCCGGCCGATTAACCGGTAGAATTCAGGTGATTTGAGTTCCAGGTTTGCCGGAATGGATTCCGGTATTTCCAGTTTGTCAACCACCTCGCCATAGGCCATCTGCCGGTTCGATGCAGGGTGCAAAACGTAACCGGGTTCCGTGGTTAACTCCTCCAGAGGCACCTCCCAATGCAACGCTGCTGTGTACATCAGGATATACCGGGCTTCGGCGCCAGCTCGTCGCATCACGTCAAAATAGCTGTTGGTGGTGCGGCTGCCTACGGTAAACATGAGCTTGGTGTCCGGGGCCCAGCCCGGGGACCCGTAAATTTCGGTTTCCTGGGGGGAGAATGCCACCCGCACGCGGCTCCAGTCGGCATCCATTTCCTCGGCAAATATCAGGGGAAGCGACGTCATGGAACCCTGGCCCATTTCGGCCGCCGGGTTCAGGATTGTCAGGTCACCCTCGGGAGAGAGCCGGACCCAGGCGGTCAGCGGGTTTTCTTCCAGGGTCCTCTCAATGGTCTTCCGGTCTTCGCAGGAAATCAACCCGGGGAGGATGCCGGACACGCCGATATACAGCGTAAACCCACCGGATACTTTCAGGAAATTGCGACGGCCCTCATGGGCGCCCTGTATGGATGAATATTGTTTCATGGTTCTTGATCCAGGGGTTTGCGCATCCCGGAAGCGAGCCCGATGGCTGCCTCAATGCGGAGGTAGGTACCGCACCGGCAAAGGATCGGGTTCATATGGCTCCGTATTTCATCGCGGGTCGGATTCGGGTTCTGCTCCAGCAGGGCAGCTGCCTGCATGATCTGACCGGACTGGCAGTAACCGCACTGGGGTACCTGTGCACGGATCCAGGCCTGCTGGAGGGGATGGTCGCCGCTGACTGACAGGCCTTCGATGGTCGTGATTTGCTGTCCCCTGGCTACATCCGTGGCCCGGAGGATACAGGCACGCATCGGTTGGTTGTCGACATGTACCGTACAGGCCCCGCATTGGGCAATCCCGCAACCGTATTTGGTGCCGGTGAGCCCCAGGTGTTCCCTCAGGACCCAGAGCAGGGTTGAACCCTCAGGGACATCCGTTTCCAGTCGTTCCCGATTGATATTGAAAGTAAGTTTTGCCATACCTGCAAGAATGAAGCAAAAAGGTACGGAAAAGTTCCCGGAATGTGAATCTGCCTGATTGGGCAGTTATTCGCCCGATTCCCGGCGGCGCGACCGTTTCCTTTTCAGTTCAAAAAGGTCCAGGCGCCGGTCCTTCAGGTTGCGGACGCTTCCCAATTGGTTGAGTTCGAGCAGCAGGTCCATGTCCAGGTCGGCAATGAGGATCATCTCCGTATTCGGTGTCGCCTCGGCCTTAACCCCGTCTGAGGGAAAGGCAAAGTCGCACGGGGTGAGCACGGCAGACTGGGCATACTGGATGTCCATGTTGTGGACCTTGGGCAGGTTCCCCACGCTGCCGGCAATGGCCACGTAGCATTCGTTCTCGATGGCACGGGCCTGGGCGCAATTCCGCACCCGGGAATACCCGTTCTGGGTATCGGTCAGGAAAGGGACGAACAGGATATCCAGGCCCTCGTCCGCCAACAGGCGGCTGAGTTCGGGAAATTCCACATCATAGCAGATCAATACCCCCACCTTTCCGCAGTCCGTGTCAAAAGACCGGAGCGTATCGCCTCCCTGCATCCCCCACAAACGGGCTTCGTCCGGGGTCATGTGCAGCTTGTCGTAGCGCTCTGTGGTACCGTCCCGACGGCACAGGTAACCGGCGTTGAAGAGCAGCCCGTCCCGGATTTCCGGCATGCTCCCGGTAATCACGTTGATGTTGTAGGAGATGGCGAGCTCCGAAAACCGACGGACCACTTCCGGGGTGTGCTGGGCCAGCATCCGGATGGCCTCGGATTCCGGCAGGTGGTTGTAGGCCGCCATTAGTGGCGCGTTGAAGAATTCCGGGAAAAGCGCAAAGTCCGACCGGTACTCCGATACGGAATCCAGGAAGTATTCGGCTTGCTGCATCACCCCGTCCAGATCCTTGTAGTGCCGCATCTGCCACTGCACCAGCCCGAGGCGGACCACTTTCTTCCTGCTCGCCGCCTTCCGGGTGGGCTTTTCGTAGTAGATATTGTCCCACTCCATCAGCACGGCAAACCCGTTGCTGTCGTTGTCGCCTTTCAGGTACCCCTTCATGATTTTTGACGGGTGGAAGTCGTTGGCAATCTGGAAATTCAGCACCGGGTCGTCGAGTTCCCGCCTCCGGACCTTGTCGATGTATTGCTTGGGGGTAAGTTCCCCGCTGTGGAGGTGGTAGTTGGGCATCCGGCCCCCGAAGGCAATTCCCTTGAGGTTCAGCTTTTCCGTGAGTTCCTTCCGGTAGTCGTACAGGCGTCGCCCCAGACGCAGCCCCCGGAATTCGGGTTTGATAAAGATATCGATGCCGTAGAGCACGTCCCCTTCCGGCGTATGCGTGTTGAACGAATCGTTGCCGGTGATGTCCTCGTAAGTGTGGGCCCCGTCGAGGACGCCGCTGTCGACGATGATGGACAGGGCGCAGCCCGCCAGGGAGTTGTTGATCTTGATCACCACCTGGCCTTCCGGGAATTTGCGGATGAGCGATCGGATGTCGGCCTTTTGCCAGTAATCTTCCTGCATGCTCGGGTAGGCCTCGATCATCGCCTCTTTGAGCTCCTGATAGTCCTTCAGGGTCAGGTATTGCAATTCGATGTTCTCGATGTTCGTTTTCATATATGGGAGGATCTATTAGGGCCGTTCGCCGTGGAATCCTGCGCAAAGGTAAGGTGTTCGCGGGATACTTGGTTCGGACTTTGCAGAGGGATCTCACAGGGCGTACCCGCACAAGAAGGGCGCACCCGCACGAGGATCAGGTCTTGCAGGCGAATCCCGCCTTACTGTCCGGCCCGTCGCATTCCGCTTTACCGTCCAGCCCATCGCATCCCGCCTTACCGTCCCGCCCGATACTGTCCCGCTCGTCGCGTCCGGTTACTCCTTCCGATCCTCCTGCTGCAGCTTTCGGATCCGCTCGGCCAGGGGTGGGTGGGAATAGCGCACAAAAACATAGGCCGGGTGGGGGGTGAGGTTGCTGAGGTGGTTTTCGGAGAGCTTTTTCAGGGAAGTAACCAGGGGTTCTGCCGCGTAGGTTTCCCGGGCAAAGGCATCTGCCTGGAATTCGAATTTTCTGGAAATAAAATTCATCGCCAGGCCGGTAATTTCAGATATCGGACTGTACAGCAAAGCAAAACTCAGCAAGGCGGCGTGGAAACTGGGCCGGTCCACCCCGATGGCCAGGGACAGACCCGGGTGGTTGATAAAGAGGGACAGGATATACAGGGTAAGGCCCGTCAGGGCGAGGGAGGCCGCCAGATTGAACAGGATATGGTTGCGTTTGTAGTGCCCCACCTCATGTGCGAGGACTGCCACCACCTCTTCTTCGTCGAGGTCCCCGATCAGCGTATCGTACAGGGTCACCCGCTTTTGGGTCCCGAACCCCGAAAAATAGGCATTGGCCTTGGTGGAGCGGCGCGACCCGTCGATGACGAAGATCTTTTTCAGTTCAAACCCAACCCGGCGTGCATATTCGTGAATCCGGTCTTTCAGCGGCCCGTCCTCCAGGGGTTCCTGCCGGTTGAAGAGCGGGACGAACACCCGGCTGTACAACAGGTTTGTCAGGACCGTGAACACCCCGATAAGCAGCCAGGCATAGATCCAGAAACCCGGCCCGGCCCACCGGTAGAATACCATGACCAGGGCGAGCAAACCGCCCCCCAGTATCATCGCGAGCGCCCAGCCTTTGAGCTTGTCCGCCCAGAAAAGGGCAACCGTTTGCTTGTTGAAACCAAACCGCTCCTCGATGACAAAGGTCCGGTACCAGGAAAAAGGCAGCCCGATGAGTTCCCCTCCCAGGAACAGCAACCCGAAAAACACGAGCGCCTGTCCGATAGGGTCCTGGCTTATGGATATCGCCAGGGTATCCAGCCAGCCAAAACCGCCAAATACCAGGAATCCCAGGGTAGCCAGGAGCGAAGCTGTCGAAGCGGCGAACCCGAAGCGGTAATTCGCCCGGTTGTAAGACTGGGTTTTCTCATAGGCCTCCCGGTTGTACAGGTCGGCCACTTCTTCCGGGGGTGGGTTCCCGAACCGCCGGGCATTCAGATACTCCAGGAGCGTATCTGCCAGGTAATCCAGGATGAGTATGCCGATGATCAGGTAATACAGCGCTTCTGAGGTCATAGATTCAGGGGTTGGCAATGAAATCAGGGATTGGTAATATTTTCAAATCCGCGTTGCCGGCGTGCCTCAAACAGCAAAACGGCGGCTGCCACGGATACATTCATGGAATCGATGGCCCCGGCCATCGGGATTTCCACACAGGCCTCCGCCTGCCGGGTCCATGCCTCCGTCAGGCCGGTGGCTTCCGTTCCTACGGCGATAGCGGACGCCCCCAGGTAGTCTGCCTGGTCGTACCGCACCGAACCGCCGAGGCTGGCGGCGTATACGGCAATATCCCGGGCCTTCAGGTAAGCCAGGGCTTCCTCTGTGGAGGCCTGGGCCACCGGGACGGTAAACAGGCAACCGACGCTCGACCGGATGACATTCGGGTTATAGAGGTCCCCCTTCAGGTCGGCCACAATAACGGCATCGAGGGACGCAGCGTCTGCCGTCCGCAACAGGGCCCCCAGGTTACCCGGTTTTTCCGGGGCCTGGGCAACCAGGATCAGCGGGTTTTTCCCTTCGAGTTCCAGGTCCTGCAAACGGTGCTCCCGGGCTTCCACCAGGCCGATTACCCCTTCCGTCTTGCCCCGGTAGGCCAGGTGGCTGTATACCTCCGGAGACAGGCTCACCCACGAACAGCCGGCCCGGTCGCTCAGGGCCTGCCGCCGCTCATCGCCCAGGATTTCCGGGCAGTAGTACAGCATCCGGATGCGGTATCCGCCCTGCAGCGCCAGCCCGAGTTCCCGGTATCCTTCCAGGACGAATACCCCGGATTTACGGCGGTCCCTGGACTTCTGGCTCCAGTGTTGCAGTTGCCGGATTTCCGGGTTCTGGATACTGCTGATATGTTTTATTGCGTCCATAGCTGAACAAAAAAACGGAACGACCCTGGGGTGTTCCGTTTCAAATATAGGGTTAATTCGGCGTCTGACATCGGAGGGTCGCCGGGGCTCCTGCCGGAGACGGGGTCCCTCAGGTTGTCCCGTAACGGTGGCCGCCCAGCTTACCGCTGCCCGTACTTCCCGGCATACCGCTTCCAGAGTTCCGTCTGGTGGGTTTCCAGGGAGATTTCCCGCCCGTCGATAAAGGCGTGGGTCAGCTGGTTGGTCCGCATGTCCAGGGCATCCCCTTCGGAAATAAACAGGGTAGCACTCTTGCCCTCTGCCAGGGTCCCGTACCGGTCGTCGATCCCGAGGATTTTGGCGGTATTCCCGGTAATGAGCTGGAGGGCCTTTTCCCGGTCCAGGCCAAATCCGGCCACATGTCCTGCGTAAAAGGGCAGGTTCCGGGTTTGGAAATTGGCCATGTCTTCATTTTGCAGGCCCACCAGTATCCCCGCATCGGCCAGGATCTTCGGGAGTTTGTAGGGCAAATCGTAATCGTCGTCGTCCAGTTCCGGGAGCATGTGGGGCTGGTTGACCAGGACCGGGATGTCGTGCTCTTTGAGGAATTCGGTTACCTGGTGTGCCTGGTAGCCCCCTACCAGGACTATTTTGGCCACCCCGGCCTCCTTCAGGGCGCTCACGCCGTCAATGATTTCGCGTTCCCCGTTGGCGTAGACATACAGGCGCTGGGTACCGTCAAAAAGGCCTTGCATCGCCTCGAATGCCGGGTTGAGCGGGGCGGAGCCCCCTTTGCCATACGCGTGGGCATTCCGGATAAATTCAAGGATTTCCTGCTGGTCGCTTTCGTAATCCTTGTTCGGTCGGAGGCCACGGGGTTCCCCGAGCCACCAACGGCCCCTGCGGAAGGAACGCGGCCAGTGCATATGAATACCGTCATCGGCCTGTACCACGGCGTCCTCCCAGTTCCATGCATCGAACTGTACAATGGAGGAGGTGCCGGAGATGGTCCCCCCCTGAGGCGTCGCCTGGCCGAGCAGCACCCCGTTGGGCCGCATGCTCTCCACCACCTTGGATTCGGCGTTGTAGGCAATCAGGCTGCGTACATGGGGAATCATTCCCCCTATTTCATCCTCGTCATCCGAGGGGCGCACTGCGTCGATTTCCACGAGGCCCAGGGATTTCACCGGGGCGATGATGCCGGGATAGACGTGTTTCCCGGCGGCGTCGATGACCCGGCCCGTGGGGGTTACTCCAGCCCCGATGGCTGTGATAACGCCCGCTTCGAAAACGACGGTGCCATTTTCAACGGTGGTGCCGTCGCCCAGGTGCAGGGTAGCCCCGGTAATACTGATGGTCTCGCTCTGGGCAGGGGCCGGGGTTTGCTGGGCAACCAGGCTCCCTGTGGCCAGTAGCAGTAAACTTACTATGAATTGAATACGTTGCATACGTGTCATTTTTTGAGTTGGAGGATTACAGGCTGTCGCAGTGGAAGCGTTCCCTGCGGTTTTGACGGGGGGGCCGCTTGGTACCCCCGTCCTTTTCCTGCAGCATCATGTTGATGAGCGTATTCCGCTCCCGGTCGATGCGTTGCCGGATTTGCTTGTCCCGTTCCAGGTCAAAGTACGGGATCCCTTCGATGTAGGTCTTTTCCGCGCGGGAATAGACCGAAAGCGGGTGTCCCGACCACAGGACCACATCGGCGTCCTTGCCTTCGGCAATACTGCCTGTCCGGTGGTCCAGGTGCAGCAGTTTGGCCGGGTTGATGGTCACCATCTTCCAGGCTTCCTCCTCGCTCATCCCACCGTATTTGACCGTCTTGGCGGCCTCCTGGTTCAGTCGGCGGGACATCTCGGCATCGTCGCTGTTGATGGCGGTGGTTACGCCGGCACGGGTCATGATGGCGGCGTTGTAGGGAATCGCGTCGTTTACTTCGAACTTATAGGCCCACCAGTCGCTGAAAGTGGAACCGCCCACGCCGTGTTCGGCCATCTTGTCGGCCACCTTGTATCCTTCCAGAATGTGCGTGAAGGTATTGACCCGGAAGCCCATTTTTTCGGCTACCTTCATCAGCATGTTGATTTCGCTCTGAACGTAGGAGTGGCAGGAAATAAATCGCTCCCCCCGGAGGATTTCCGCCAGGGTCTCCATTTCCTCATCGTGCCGGTAGGGCTCCCCGGAATCCTTTTTGGCCTGGTATTCTTTGGCCCGCTGGAAGTAATTCAGGAAGACCTGCTCCACGCCCATCCGCGTTTGCGGGAACCGGTCAAAACTCTGCCAGTTGCTCTGTTTGACATTTTCACCCAGGGCGAATTTGATAAATTTCGGCATGTCCTCGTAGAGCATCTCATCGGCAGGCCGGCCCCACTTCAGTTTGAAAATGGCCGACTGGCCCCCGATGGGGTTGGCCGATCCGTGCAGGAGTTGGATGGAGGTAACCCCTCCGGCCAGGTTCCGGTAGATATCCACATCTTCCGGGTCCAGAACGTCGGCCATACGGACTTCTGCCGAGGAATTGTGGCCCGCTTCGTTGATGGACACGCCGGCAATATGGCTGTGTTCGTCAATGATCCCGGCTGTCAGGTGTTTGCCGGTGGCGTCGATTACGCGGGCGCTTCCGGCATTGAGGCCCTGGCCGATACGGGCAATCTTCCCTTTGCGGATCAGTACGTCCGTATTTTCCAATACGCCTGCATCCTCGCTCGTCCATACCGTGGCATTCCGGAAGAGGACATCTTCCTGTGTCGGGAGGCTGGTGAAGCCATATCCGACATTCGGATAGGTCAGGGGAAGTACCTCCGGGGCATCCTCCTCTGCGGAGGACTTTTCGGCTACCTCCGGCTCAAAGGCCTGGGTCATCCGGGCGGTCATTCGGGTGGAATTCCCGTTGGGCAGAACGCCTTTCCCCTGAAGATGGTCGGAGCCTGCTGCCACCCGGGCCGTCATCCGGTAGCGTTCGCCCGAGTCGTTGAAACTGAGGTCCACCCAGTCGCCCGAGTAGCTCAGGCTGGATTTGAGTTGGGCCGTGTCCCGCATCACTTTGAGTTTCGGGGCAGCCGCCTTCCCGGAGATCTCAAGGGAATACGTTTTGCCCCCGGCGGCCAGGGAATAGGTACCCCGGATATCTTTCCGGCTCATATCCTCCAGCACCTCGCGCTTCCCGCGCACCCAGTTTTCGTACAGGGTAGTATTTTCGTCAAAAACGGGTCCGGAGGTAACCAGGAAATTTGCCAGCCTGCCCGGCTGCAGCGACCCGATTTCGGCGGATTTACCCAACAGGCGCGCCGGCACGGTAGTGAGTGCTTCCAGGGCCTGTTGTTCGGTAAGGCCGTGGGCCATGGCCTTGCGGATTTTTTTGAAAATGTCCGATTCGTTTTTTAACCCGTGCAGGGTGAAGGCAAAGGAAACCCCGTTCTCCGCGAGTACCCTCGGGTTGGTCGGGGCCTGGTTCCAGTGCTTCATATCTTCCAGGCTCACCAGTTGGGCTTCGTACGGGTTGGAGACGTCAAAGGCTTCCGGGAAATCCAGTGGCACGACCAGGGAAGCCCCGGTGGCCTTGATCTGTTCGATATTCTCGTATTCCTGTCCGCCGGCGAGCAGCACATAGGAGACCCCGAAGGCGTCGCCGATCCCATCCGCCCTGAGGACGTTGTCCTTGTCGCCCGCCGCAAAGAACTGTACAAGCCCTTTGTTGGCTATTAACGCTTCCAAAGACCGGTCTGTATTCGAGGTATTCCCCCGGGCATACCAGTCGGCATCGTGGTACATCTGCCGCAGCAGTGCCATGGCGCCCATCAGGGACGTCGGGTAGGACTGGCGGGAGGTCACGCTTTTCTCAAAGGAGAAATACTGGCCCGATTCGTCGTCCAGGACCCGGCGTGCATCGTCGTCCGATTCGCTCAGTGTGAGCAGTACCCCCGTACCCCGGGCGATACCGTCCTGCACATGGCTGTTCACCACCCCGAACCCGGCTTTGCGCAGGGAAGCGGCCTTGCCCTTGTCAAAGGAATAGGCTGCAATGGCCTGTTGTTCCGGACGGATATGGTCGTTCCAATAGAAGCCGTCCCGGCTGGCGTCGTACTGGGCGGTCCGGCCGGACCCCTGGGCCCGTTTGGGCTTTTCCATCCCAAAGCCCGAAAAAACGTCTATAAAGGAGGGGTAGATTGAATGTCCTTTCAGGTCGATTACCACGCTGTTGTCCGGAATTTGCACGGAAGTGCCGGCCTGGACCACCTTGCCGTTTTGGACCAAAAGGGTGCCGTTTTCGATTACCTGACCGGGTGCCGTATAAATCCGGGCATTGGTCAGGGCCGTGTAGTTGTCATTGGTCGCTTTAACGCCGTCGTTTTTTGGGAAGTATTCCTGGGCAAAAGCGAACATCCCCAGCCCCAGAAAGGCCAGGAGGGTTAATTTCCATTTCATGTGGTGCGGTAGTTTTGAATTAGCGGACTAAAAATAGGACAATCGGCCGGCCCCCCCGGATGCCCGCGGGACTTTAACAATTATTTAAGGAATACCCGCCCGGGTTAAGGAATGCCTGCCCGTGCGAGGCAGAGCGGGCTTTAATCTTCAGGAGCCGGGGCCGATGGCGGCGGCCCCGGCAATACCTCCAGCTCCCGCCTGTGGTAAGCCACCAGCAGGGAAACCACGCGGTTGTAGCTGGCGATCCCGTCGGCCTGACGGTTTGCCTCCAGGTATTTGCTGAACACGGCTTTAAAGACCGGCTCCAACGGATTTTCGTACGCCCCCCAAAATTCCTGCATTTCGGCGTAGTTGGAGCGGACCCCGGGATGGAGCCCGCGGGTAATCCGTTTGCGCTCCAGGCTGTCCACGCGGTTGATTTCCGCCAGGCAGTACCCCAGTCCGTAGGCGGACGCCGCATACTGGAAGTACGGGTCCGGATTCTTCTGGGTGACCAGGTATCCGATAAAATTGGTTTCGTTTTCTGCTGAATAGCCCAGTTGGTGGCCCACTTCATGCCCGCAGACCACCGGGTAGCGAAACAGCGGCAGGCGCCCGTTGACCTGTGCCTCCCCGGTAAAAGGGTTCAGGTACCCCCCGTATCCCATATAGGTAAGTGCGGTGCTGATCAGGGAGTTTTTCAGGCTGGGATGGCGGTAGGTAAATTCCGGGAAATCCCCGGAGATGTTTTGGTAAGCCGCCACGGTCATTTCCCGTATTTCCCCTTGCGAATAGGGCAGGCGTACCGGGGTGAGGGTATCCCCGGCAAGCGTCTCCTGCAGGGCATTCGACCGGGCGGCAAGCCACTCGGCTGTCTGCAGGAGTTCCTCCCGGGAGTATTCCTCGGACATCCCCAGGGCCGCCCCCAGGGGCTCCCGGAAATAATTCAGCCCCCAAAGCAGGTAGAAAGTGCCGTGCAGGATGGCAAACCCCGCAAGGAGGTCCCGCAGAAATCCGGGGATACGCCTGCGGACAGTTTTCAGCTTGCGAAAGAGCCACCAGAGCAGGAACGCCAGTAATCCGAGGTAGACCAGGTCGCCCACGGAGAAGGGAATCCACCCGTAGATTCGGCGGAAGAACCCGGAGAGGTAGGGGTAGAGCCCCCGGCTGTACCACTTTTCCACCCATTGGGGGGAGCTGGCTGCCCAGCGCACCAGCACCCATTGCAGGAGGAGGGATAGGGCCAGGATATTTTTGATCCGGTTGCGCATGCCCGCAAAAATAGCCAATTCGCTCGTGAGGCTGTGGGGCATTCCGTATTTTTGGCGGATTGAAACGATACCCTATGGAAGAGTTGGTTATTCGGGCGGAGCCCCGAACGGTTTGGAAACACTTTGAATCCCTGAGCGCCGTCCCGCGCCCGTCCAAGAAGGAAGACCGGGTGATCCGGTTTATCCTCGATTTCGGGGCGAACCTGGAGCTGGAGACCCGGCGGGATGCCGTGGGCAACGTGGTGATCCGCAAACCGGCCAGCAAGGGCATGGAAGGCCGTATGCCCGTGGTCTTGCAGGCCCACCTGGATATGGTGCACCAGAAGAACGACGCCACGGAATTCGATTTTGATAATGAAGGTATCCGGATGTATCGGGATGGCGACTGGGTGCGTGCACGCGGAACAACCCTGGGGGCAGACAACGGCCTGGGGGTTGCCGCCATCATGGCGGTCCTGGAGTCCGACGACCTGGCCCACCCGCCCCTGGAAGCCCTGTTCACCATCGATGAGGAAACCGGGATGACCGGGGCCAAAGGCCTTCAACCCGGATGGCTCAAGGGAAAAATCCTTCTGAACCTGGATACCGAGGAGGACGACGAGCTCAGTGTGGGCTGTGCCGGGGGCGTGGACGTCACCGGGACCTCCCGATATGAGGCAGCAGCGGTTCCCGCAGGTTGGAGGGGATATGAAATTCAACTCCTGGGCCTGCAGGGCGGGCACAGCGGCATGGACATCCACAAGGGTCCTGGAAACGCCAACAAATTGCTGGCCCGGCTTTTGTACGCCTGCTATGATGCCGGGGCCTGCGGGCTGCACTTCCTTACCGGGGGGACCCTGCGCAACGCCATCCCCCGAGAAGCCCGTGCAGTCCTTTCCCTGAACCCGGACCGGGAAAGTGCATTCCGCGAAGCTTTTGAGAGGGAACGGACCGCCCTGTTGGAGGAAAACCGGCAGTTGGAACCCGGGCTGGAGATTACCATGTCCCCGGCAGATGTAACCGGGGGCCTGCTGCCCGAAGACGATGCCGGCCGCCTGTTGCGCTGCCTGTTGGGATTGCACAACGGGGTGGTCGCGATGAGTGCGGAATTCCCCGGTCAGACGGAAACGTCCAACAATGTGGCCCGGGTGGCCGCCGGATCGGGCGAAATCCAAATAGGTTGCCTGGCCAGGTCTTCCCGGGAAGGCGCCAAGGAGGCGCTGGTGCGGCAGCTGGAGGCCGTATTTACTCTGGCGGGTTTCCGGACGGAAACCAGCGGGGAATATCCCGGGTGGGAACCCGCTCCGGATTCAGCCATCCTGGAACTCGTGACAAAGCGATACCGGGATCTTTTCGGGGAACCCCCTCGGATTCTGGCGGGGCACGGCGGCCTGGAATGCGGAATTATCAAAGACAAGTATCCCGACCTGGACATGATCAGCTTTGGGCCGACCATCCGGGGAGCCCACAGCCCGGATGAGCGGGCCAGCATCCCTTCAACCTCCAAATTCTGGAAGCTGCTCACGGACGTACTGGCGCATATTCCTGAAAGGAACTAACGCCCTGTCCGCTCCCTGATAGGGATTAAAGCCCAGTCCGTTCTGCGGTTATTCGCTACCCTCGATTTCGATTATTTCCAGGTCAAAAATCATGTCGGCCCCAGGAGGCACGGGGCCGTTGCCCTGGTCCCCATACGCCAGGTGGGAGGGGATAAACACCCGCCATTTGTCGCCCACTTCCATCAGCAGCAGGGCTTCCTTAAAGCCCGCGATCAGTTGCGTATCCGGGCTGTAGGGCATCGGGTAGGGGGTCAGCGAGCCCCGGTGCATCTGCATCAGACGGTCGAGTTCCCCGAATTCCCGTGCCACCGATTCATCCGAACTGTCGATCAGCGTCCCGTCTTCGAGCCAGCCGGAATAATTGACAAGTACCCGTTGCCCGATGGACGGTTTGGGACCTTCCCCTTCGTTCAGGACCAGGTATTGCAGCCCGGAGGGCAGGGATTCGGCCCGGGCTTTCTGGTCTGCGAATTCCGCTACATAGTCCTGTAATCTTTCCCGGCGGGCCGCTTCGGCAGCCTCCTCCTGGGCAAAGTAGTTGCGCATCACCTCCACTGCGTCGAAGTCCTTCGCGTCCCGGCCTTTGCGTACAATTTCAACGGTCTCCATCACCACGGAATCCAGGGGTTTGTTGCTGGCGGGGTCTACAGGGACGGCTGCAATGGAATCCACTACTTCGATCCCCTGGACCACCTCCCCGAATACCGTGTGGATGCCGTCCAGCCAGGGCGTCGGGGCATGTGTGATGAAAAACTGGCTGCCGTTTGTTTTGGTTCCCCCGGAATTGGCCATGGAGAGGATGCCTTTTCGGTCGTGGACCAGGGAATCCACGATTTCATTGGAAAACCGGTACCCGGGCGTACCCCGGCCGGTGCCCGTGGGGTCTCCCCCCTGGATCATAAAATCCTTCATCACGCGGTGAAACGTAACCCCATCGTAATAGGGCTTTCCCTTGAATTCCTCGCTGACAAACGGGCTGGTCCCTTCGGCCAGGGTCACGAAGTTCGCTACGGTAACCGGAGTCTGCTCGTATTCCAGCCGGAGGATAATTTCCCCCTGGTTGGTCTGCATTTCGGCGTAGAGCCCGTCGCCCAGATCGGCATATTGATTGGATTTACAGCCCGTGGCCAGCAGGCCGATCAGCAGGAGTAATGAGAATGTCTGTTTCATAGAATTAGGGATTGGATGATTCGGAATCCGATTGTTTTTCGATTTTTACAATTGTTAGGGTACTCTGGACGGGCAGGTTCGGCCCGATTCGTTCCTGGTCCCCGTGGTACCCGAAGGCCAGGGAGGAAGGAAAGAAGAACACGGCGCTTTCTCCTTCCTGTAAAAGTTTTACGCTGTTGCGCAGCCCCGGGAACAATTCCTGTTTGTCCACTTTATACCGGACCAACCCGATTTCGGTTTCCGGGTAGATGGTATCGTTGTCCCATGTCCGGATATCGTAGGTAAGGGTCACCAGGTCGTCGGGTTGTGGGGTGTACCCATCCCCCGGGGCCTGTTGCAGGTAGTAGTACCGGGATCCGCTTTGGCTGGTGAGGTAGGTATGCTGGCTGTCCGCTTCGATGATCCGGTCCAGGAGTGCCTGCTCCTGTTCCAGGAGCCGTTTGTTCCGCTCGGCCGAAAGCTTCAGGAAGGAGCCGCCCTGACGGGACACGGGCCAACGGACTTCGGGTTCTCCGCAACCGAGGGCGAGTAGCAGCAAGGCGATAACGGCAAACCGCGTCTTCATACAGCGAGTAGTTCGGGTTTGTAATCGGGCAGGAGGGACTCAAACCGGGCTGCGGTTTCCTCCAGGCTTTCCGCGCTTCGTCCCCCTGCGGCATTGATGTGGCCCCCGCCTTCAAAATGGGCCCGCGCCATCTTATTGACGGAGAATGCACCCCGGGAGCGCAGGGATATCTTAACGATCCCTTCCTCCCGGTTCTCGATAAATATCGCCGCCAGTACAACCCCGTCTACGGACAGCCCGTAATTGACAAAGCCTTCGGTATCCCCCTTTCGGAAATCGCATTGGTCCAGCTCTTCCTGGGACAGCGTGATATAGGCCGTACGGAAGGAAGGGAGGATTTTCAGGTTATTCAGGGCAATGCCCAGGAGGCGGAGTCGCTCGGGACGGTTTGTGTCGAAGATCTGGCGGTGGATCTCCACATGGTCTGCCCCGCAGTCCATGAGTCTGGCAGCCACCCGGAGGGTTTCCGGGGTGGTGGATGCAAACTTAAACGACCCGGTATCCGTAAGGATCCCTGCATAGAGGCAGGATGCCCCGTCCGCAGACAGCTTCCCTTCACCCTCCAGCGCCTGGATGGTGCGGTACACCATCTCGCAGGTGGAGCTCATTTTTGGATCCGAATACGTCAGGTGTGCATAGTCTCCCGGGCTCTGGTGGTGGTCAATCATGACCAGCCGGGCCCGGGTGGTTTCCAGCGCCTCCGCCATGGCACCCGTCCGGTCCAGGGAGTTGAAATCGAGGGTGAATATCAGGTCGGCTTCGCGGATTTGACGCGCCACGCCTTCGGGGTCTTTGGTATGCAGGATTACGTCCGCTGCACCGGGCATCCATTTCAGGAATGCCGGGAATTCGTTCGGGCAGGCAACCACCACGTCATCCTGGAATCCCAATAGAAATTGCTGCAAACCGAGGCATGCGCCCATGGCGTCGCCATCCGGGTTTTTATGGGGTATCAGCAGGATGCGCTGGGGGGTAGACAACCAGTGCCGCAGCGTTCGGGCATCTTCGGTATTCATGCGTGCAAAGATATAATTAAATAAAGAGAAGACCGGGCGGGTCGGTTGCTTTTATGTTGGTGGTTGCAACAAGAAAATGTACTTTTGCCCAAAATTTCTAAAAATGACCGGAAACAGAACATTCACGATGATTAAGCCGGATGCGGTGGAAAACGGGCATATTGGCCCGATCCTGGAAAAGATAACCGCCGCGGGATTCCGTATCGTCGCCATGAAGTACACGCAGCTGAGCCGCCGGGATGCCGAGGAGTTCTACGCCATCCATAAGGAGCGGCCATTTTTTGGCGAGCTCGTGGATTTTATGACCCGGGGACCGATCGTTTCGGCCATCCTGGAGAAGGACAATGCCGTAGAGGACTTCCGGGCGCTGATCGGGGCCACAAACCCCGCCGAGGCTGCCGAGGGAACCATCCGCAAACTCTTTGCCTCCGATATAGCCGAGAACGCCATCCACGGTTCGGACAGTGATGCCAACGCGGAGATCGAAGGGGCTTTCCACTTCTCAGGAAGGGAAATCTATTCCTGACAGCACAACCCTAACAGCACAACCCTATTGGGAGGGGCTATAGCCCTTGCCTAAAACCCCGGCCCTGACCGGGGTTTTTTATTTCCCTTCCGCGACCTCTATTTTCCCTTCCGCGACCTCTATTTTCCCTTCCGCGACCTCTATTTTCCCTTCCGCGACCTCTATTTTCCCATCCGCGACCTGTATATTTCCCACCGCCAACTCAATTTTCCATGCTGTCACTTCTATGGAGTGTGATGCCGGATGGGGGCAGGTGCTGCGCGCGCAGGCAGCAGGGACAACAAGTCGCCACGGAGAGCGGAATTGCAGCAGTTAAAAATGGCTGCCGCATAAGGAGAAACTGAGGCGGCAGGAAAAAATTAGCGGAGCACGAGTTTTTCAACCACCTCCCGGCCCATCCGCTCGTTCAACATACCGATAATCCGGGAACTTCCCAGGCTGAGTTCTTCCCGGAGGACGGAAGAACCGAGGGAGACATACAGGGTGGAGCCCCGCAGTTGTACCCGGAGCGTATACCCGGCCACTCCCGGCCCCAGGACCTCGTTCCACGCCTCGGCGATGTTTACCTGGTCGATGCCTTTTTGCAGGCCGCGTTGTTTGAGGAAATCCCGGAGGGCGTCCCCCAGGGACTGTTTGTCGTCATTGCGTGCCATCGGGAATGGTGTTTGTTATGGGTTGATATCTCACATACCGGTACACCACCCCTGCCGGATCGCGCAACGCCAGGTTTTGGGGGCCGAGATCGACGAGGGTTTCTTCCCAGTCGCCTTCCTCCCCGGTATACCGCAGCAGCCAAAGCCCTTCCCTTTCCAGGACTTCCAGGGGCAGGGCGTCGTCCGAGGTTTCAAAGGTGCCGTCAATCCGGGGTTGCAGTTTTTTGCGGTACCCGCTGCGTCCCTGCATCGAGAAGTAATCCACCATGGGACTCGCCGGGAACTCCTTGTTGTTGCCGTCCGGAAATTCAACCTCCCGGATTTCCCAATAACCTTCCAGGTGGTGCAGGTCTGCCTTTGAGACGCCGGAACAGGAAAATGCCAGAAGTAGTAACCCTATCCCGAGCAGGGCGCGTACCGTCCCCCCCGGGAGTCTCCCTGGAAACGACCATTCCCCGGAGAAGGCCATCCCCGGCCCGGAGCGGGTTGCCTCAATTTTTCTATAATTCGATAAACGCATAGCTCTGGTGGATTTTTTTAACCACCGCTTCGGTGCGGTCGGCATGGGTGTCGCTGATGAATATCTGACCGAAAAGATCCCGGTTCACCAGGCTGATGATGTGGGCCACGCGGTTTTCATCCAGCTTGTCAAAGATATCGTCCAGCAACAGGATGGGGGTGCCCGGGCGCCGGGCTTTCATAAACTGGAACTGGGCAAATTTCAGCCCGATCAGAAAGGATTTCTGTTGTCCCTGGCTGCCGAACTTCTTGATCGGGTGCCCTTCGATGGTCATGCTGAGGTCGTCCTTGTGGATGCCCTGTGTGGTGTACTGGAGCACGCGGTCCTTTTCCAGGCTCCGCCTCAGCAGTTCCTCCAGGGGAGCATCTGCCAACTGGCTTTCATAGGCCAGGCCCACGGTTTCGTCCCCCCCGGAAATCGCCTGGTATTGCTCGCTGAATATCGGCTGGAATTCCTCCATAAAATTTGCGCGTTTCCCATGGATCCTGCTACCGAGGGCTGCCATTTGCATGTTGTACACTTCCAGGGTTTCGCTGTCGAAACGGTGGTTGGCTGCAAAATATTTGAGCAGCGCGTTTCGCTGGGAAAGTACCTTCTGGTAATCCAGCACATCCTGCAGGTAGCCGCGGTCCGATTGGGAAATCACCCCGTCCAGGAACTTCCTGCGGGTTTCGCTCCCCTCGAGGATCAGGTCCCGGTCGGCCGGGGAGACGATGACCAGGGGCACAGTCCCGATATGGTCGGAAATCCGGTCATAGGCCTTGTCGTTCCGCTTGAGTACTTTTCGAACCCCTTTTTTAAAACTGCAGACGATGTGCTCCGCTTCCCCTTCCTTGTCGAATACCCCGTCGATCACAAAAAAATCCTCCCCGTGGCGGATGTTCTGGGTGGTAACCGGGTTGAAGTAGCTCTTGCCGAATGCCAGGTGGTAAATGGCATCCAGAACATTGGTCTTGCCGATGCCATTGGGCCCGACCAGGCAGTTGATCTTGGAGTCGAAGCTGAAATCCCGGGACTCGAAATTCTTGTAATTCAATAAGGACAAGCGGTTTAAATGCATGGTATTCGGCTCGGTACCCGGGTGGGAGGTTCAGGGGAAATTATTCAAAAATAAGGAATAATTTGCCTTTCGGTTTTGGATAAAACTCGTATTTTTGCGCGACCAATAATACAAAAAATGGCGACATACAAAAAGCGCGGATACAAGCCCAAAAACAAGGGCGAGGAAGCCGGGCAGGAGCATCACGACAGTACCACCGCTGAGGTATTCAGTACGCTGGACAGCAGCGCTTCGAGAACCGAGCAATGGGTGGCCCGGAACCAGAATTATATCCTGGGGGTTATCGGGGTAATTGCCGTGGGTGTGCTGGGGTATCTCGGGTACCAGCAATTTATCCAGCAACCGCGCGAAGAAGCCGCCAGCAATGAATTGTTCTACCCCCTGCAGTATTTCCGCCAGGCTCAGCAAACCGATACGGCTGCGGATTCCCTGTATACGCTGGCTCTCAACGGAGCCGACGGCAAATACGGGCTCGTGGATATTATCGATGAATATTCCGGGACGGAAGCCGCCAACCTGGCGCGCTATGCCGCCGGGGTGTCCTATTTGCAGCTCGACCAATACGAGCAGGCCATTAGTTACCTGGAGGGATACACCTCTGAAGATGCCATCCTCGGAGCGGTAAGCCTCGGGTCCATCGGCGATGCCTTCCTGGAACTCGGGCAATCGGGCGAAGCGCTGAGCTATTACGAGAAAGCCCTGGCGCACGACACGAACAATTTTACCACGCCCCTCTACCTGCAGAAAGCCGGGATCACTGCCCTGGAGATGCAGGAATACGATACGGCCCTCGGCTATTTCAGCCAAATCCGGGACGAATATCCGCAATCCGCACAGGCGTCCGGGGTGGAAGCCCTGATCGGGATGGCCAAAAAAGGCAGCTGAGATGGCGACCTCCGGGAAGAACCTTTCCCACTACGACAAGGAGCAGCTTCCCGATACGGGGGGGATGCGTATTGGCCTTGTGGTTTCCGAATGGAACGAAGAAATTACCGAGGCCCTCTTTAAGGGCGCCTACGATACGCTTATCGATTGCGGCCTGGCGGACGACCGTATCCTGCGATGGAATGTCCCGGGAAGTTTTGAGCTGACCTTTGGCTGCAAGCGGATGATTGAACGGGAGCGTCCCGACGCAGTCATCGCCATCGGGAGCGTGATCCGGGGGGAAACATCCCATTTTGATTTTGTCTGCCAGGCGGCGGCTGCGGGCATCAAAGACCTGAATGTCCGGCAGGATGTCCCGGTTGTCTTTTGCGTCCTGACGGACGATACCATCCAACAGGCCCGTGACCGGAGCGGGGGGCGGCACGGCAACAAGGGTGCCGAGGCGGCAATCGCTGCCCTGAAAATGGCTGCCCTATAAGAATTCCCCGATCCGGAGCCCCACTTTCTGTTAACAATTTTTGGCATGCTGCCCGCGGCCGGGTTTCGCTTTTTCTGTACTTTTGAGTTTCGGGTTATGGGACGATTTTCAAAACTTCGCAAGAATAAAAAATACAGTTACAGGCCCCGGTATTACGACGACAAAGGCGAGGGAAACCCCTTTAAAATTCAGCACAAGCTCGACAAATACCGCACCACGGCCCAGGGGCCCGGCGGCCTGAAGACCCGCTGGAACAACGCCATGAGCGATATCAAGCAGCAGGGCGACCGGAACCTGCGCCTGCGTTTCTGGATCATTCTTGCAGTATTGCTCTTGATCGTCCTTTACATTTTCGACTTTGACCTTTCGATATTTTTTCCGAGCGAATGACCGATCGTATTAAATTGTTACCGGAACACGTAGCCAACCAGATTGCGGCTGGCGAGGTGGTCCAGCGTCCGGCATCCGTCGTGAAAGAACTCCTGGAGAACGCCGTGGACGCCGGCGCCTCCAGGGTGCAGCTCATTGTAAAGGACGGCGGCAAGGCACTCGTACAGGTGGTGGATGACGGGTGCGGCATGAGCCCGGCCGATGCACTGCTCAGTTTTCGCCGGCACGCGACCTCCAAAATCTCGGAAGCCTCCGACCTGTTCCGGCTGCACACCAAGGGTTTTCGCGGGGAGGCCCTCGCTTCCATTGCGGCCATTGCCCAGGTGGAAATGCAGACCCGGGAGGATGGGGCCGAACTGGCCACCCGGATCCGTATTTCGGGAGATACCGTTCAATCCCGGGAAGAAGCCGTGGCCCCTGTAGGGACTTCCATTAGCGTCAAGAACCTGTTTTTCAATATCCCGGCCCGCCGAAATTTCCTGAAGTCCGATAAGGTAGAGTACCGTCACGTCCTGGAGGAATTCCAGCGGGTGGCACTGGCCCATCCCGGAGTTGCATTTTCCATGGTACACAACGACAGCGAAGTCCACCAACTCCCCGAAGCGAACCTCCGGCAGCGGATCGTCCACCTGTTTGGTTCCCGGATGAACACGCGCCTGGTCCCGGTCCGGGAGGAAACCCAGCTGGCCGAAATAGACGGGTTTATCTGCAAGCCGGAATTCGCCAAGAAGAGCCGGGGGGAACAGTACTTTTTTGTGAACGACCGGTTTATCCGGAGCGCTTATCTGCACCACGCCATCCTGACGGCCTTTGAGGGACTGCTAAAGCCCGACACCTATCCGGGGTATTTCCTGTACCTCCAGGTGCCCGCCGGGGCCATCGACATCAATATCCACCCTACCAAAACCGAGGTTAAATTCGAGGATGAGCAGAGCCTGTACGCCATCCTTCGGTCTGCGGTGAAGCACAGCCTGGGGCAGTTCAGTATCAGCCCGGTGCTGGATTTTGAGCGGGACCCGAACCTGGAAACGCCCTATGCCTACCAGCAAAGAGACGCGGCTGTGCCGAAAGTGAGCGTAGACCGAACGTTCAATCCGTTTGCAGAGGAACACGCCCTGCGCGGTTCCCAACCGGCAGCGCGCCATGCCCAACCGGCCGCCCCACGCGAAAAGCGCCCCGGCTGGGAAGTCCTCTACGACGGGGGCAACCCGGAGGCGGTTTCCGAGGAGACCCGGGAAGGTTGGACGGTGGCTTCCGGGGGAAGCGAGGGAGCGTTGTTCCGGGCGGATGCCGCGGAAATTCCAGAACAGGCCGGGGTCTTCCAGGTGGGCCGCAAATACCTGTTGTCGCACATCAAATCCGGATTGTTGCTGATTGACCAGCGCCGGGCACACCAGCGGGTCATCTACGAGCGCTTCCTGCGGAGCACTACCCAGCGGGAGCCGGCCACCCAGGCCTTGCTGTTTCCCCTGAAACCATCGCTGAACCCTTCCGAGATCCATATCCTCGAAGGCTTGAAGGAGGCCCTCGAGGCCATGGGATTCGGATTTGGGCGTACCGGGGAGGATTTTGTGGAAATTACCGGATTGCCCGTCGGGGTCCCGGAATCCGAGGCGGAGTCCATCCTGGACGGGATCGTTTCGGACTGGCAGCGTCACGAGGACGGGGTGCACTTTTCCCAAAGCGACCGCATTGCAAAGGCGCTGGCACGGTCCCTGGCCGTCCGGCATGGCACGGCCCTGGAACAAGAAGAGCAACTCGGGCTGGTCAACGACCTGTTCGGTTGCAAGGAACCCGGGACGAGCCCGTTTGGCAAGCCCACCTATGTGACCCTCTCCATGGAGGAACTCGAAAAAAAACTCAGCTAAATGGGAAGAATCACCGAAGGCATCAAGCACCTGTTGGTCATCAACATCATCCTCTATGTGGCCGCCATGCTCTATGGGGAGCAATTGTACGACTGGCTGGCCCTGTGGTATCCGGAAAACCCGAATTTTTCGATCTGGCAGATCGTCTCCCACATGTTTATGCACAGCAACCAGACGTTCATGCATATCCTGTTCAATATGTATGCGCTCTGGGCTTTCGGCTCGCCCCTGGAACGGATGTGGGGCACCCGGAAGTTCCTGTTCTTCTACTTTTCCGCCGGTCTGGGGGCCGCCCTGATCCATTCGGGGGTCAATTACTACCACGTGCACCAGGGAGTGGAAGCCCTGGTGAGCGCAGGGGCCAGCGAATCGGAAATCATGAACCTGCTCGCACAGGGCAAATACAATGAAGGATGGGCACAGATGGCTCCGGGAGACGTGGTCAGTCGCATGCTGGAATCTTATTTTACACCTGCCGTGGGGGCCTCGGGGGCCATCTACGGGATCCTGGTGGCCTTTGGCATGTCCTTTCCCAATAGCGAACTCTTCCTGATCTTCCTGCCCATCCCGATCAAGGCGAAATATTTTATCCCGGTATTGATTGCCATAGACCTGTTCTCAGGCCTGACCGGCTATTCCATATTCGGGGCCGGGATCGCCCATTTTGCCCACGTGGGCGGCGCCATTTTCGGCTTCCTGATGATGTGGTACTGGAAGCAGAATCAATTTAACAATAACCGATGGGACCTATAGATGAATAACGGCAACCTCAAATACCAATTTGCCCGGCTGAGCATCGCCGAGAAGCTGATCGTCATAAACCTGGCGGTATTCATTGTCTTTGGCCTCGCCGGGTTCCTCCTGAACCTGCCCGGCCGGAGTCTGGAGCAGTGGTTTGAACTCCCCAAGGACTTTTTTGACTTCCTGGTCCAGCCCTGGTCGCTGGTGACGTATTCGTTTTTGCACGGGGGACTGTTCCACATCTTTTTCAATATGCTCATGCTGTACTATGTTGGGCGGATATTCCTGAATTTCTACGGGCCGCGAAGGTTTATCAACGTGTATTTCCTCGGGGTGATCCTGGGCGGGGCATTTTTCCTGGCCGCCTACAACATCTTCCCGGTCTTCTACCAGAGCCAGTCGCCCCTGATCGGCGCCTCGGCCGGGGTAATGGCCGTACTGATCTTTGTTTGCACCTACCTGCCGCAGCAGGAGGTCCGGTTGTTTTTTTTCAACCTGAAGCTGTGGTACATCGGGGCATTCTTTGTACTCCTGGACCTGGTGCTGATCCCCACCGGCGATAACCCGGGGGGACGGATCGCCCACCTGGGCGGGGCATTGCTCGGTTACCTGTATGCCCGCCGCTCGGCCCAGGGCGGCGATTTGGGCGCGGGTTTTTCCCGCATGCTCGACTGGTTTGCAGGGCTTTTTGAGAAAAGGGAAAGGAAAGCGCCCTTGAAGACGGTGTACAGGAAGCAGGCAGGCCGCAAGGCGAAAAAAGTGGATTACGACAAGGAGGCGCGCCAGCGGAAAATCGATACGATCCTCGATAAAATCAGTAAATCCGGATACGAGAGCCTGACCCAGGCGGAAAAGGACTTCCTTTTTAAAGCCGGTAAAGAAGACTAAGGTGGGCCGGCGGAAACTACTGCGCTGGACGGCGCACGCCCTGATCGGGGTCAACGCCCTGCTCGTTTTGCTGGCTTGTATCTCTTATTTCCACCTGTTCAGTCCGCTGTTGGACCTGTTGAGTATTGCAGCTCGCTATATGGTGATAGCCAATGCCCTGGCCGTGCTGCTGCTGCTGCTGCTTTTCAATCGCCGGAAAGCCGTGTTTCCGGGTCTTGTCTTAATTGCCTCCATTTTGAGCTTCGGGCCGTATTTCCGGATGGCCGGTCCCGGGGAGCGCATAGGAACAGAAGGCCTGCGGATTGCCAGTTTCAACTCGGGCAACGTGCTTGCGGAAGCTGATAACCCGGCCGGCCTTCGAACGGCCATGGAAGACATCAATGCGGATATCCTCTGCTTTCAGGAACTCGAAAGATACGGTTCGTTCGATGTCAGTCGCTACCCGTACCGGGCCTTCTCTCCGGAAATCATCGGCAAATCCACCCAGGCCATTTTCTCCGAATACCCTATCGTCCGTTCGGGGTCCATCGACTTCCCGGACACGAGCAACAACGCGATCTTTGCCGATGTGGCCGTGAAAGGGGACACCATCCGGATTTACAACGTCCACCTGGAATCGTACCGGATTCGCAGCGAACGCATATTGTACCGCGAATACGGGGGGCGGTTCCTCAGGCGGTTCCGCGTGGTGGCCGGGCAGCACGTCAGTCAGGCCCGGCTGGTAAAGGCCCATCAGCAGGAGGCCCCGTACCCCACCATTATCTGCGGGGATTTCAACGCCACGCCGTTTTCCCACACCTACCGCATCCTCTCGGCCGGCCTGGAAGACAGTTTCGGGCAGGCGGGCTCCGGCATCGGGGCTACTTACAGCCTGCGCGGCCTTCCCTATCGCATCGACTATATCCTGGCAGACCCCCGGATGGAAGTCCTGCACCACAAAATTTTTGACATCCACCTGTCCGACCACCGGCCCGTAATGGCGACCCTACGCCTCCAGGGCGAGTAACAGGCAGTCCGCCCCATCGGCCAGTATATGGATTACCAACCCCAGCGCTACCAGTCGGGTTTTGCGGAAGAACAACAAAAGCAGGTAGCCGGCAATAGCGGGGTAGGAGTGCAGGGGGTGGAAGCCAATGCTGCACCGGTTCGGGTCAAAGACCGGGCTGGCCAGCAAGTGGTCCAGGTCGATGGCCATCCCGGCCAGCAGGATGGCCAAAGCAAACCATTTCTTGCCGGGGTAGGCGAGGAATGCCACCAGGACGGGGAGCCCCAGGTGAATGCCGTAATGCACGAGTTCCCGGGCCATATCAGGAAATTGGTAGTTGCAACAAGTATTCGCGGGCAGACGGGCCTTCGTTAAACAACAGGTCCAGACAGCTGACATTCCCGATAAATCCGTGACGCTCGCCAAAGACCTGGGGGTATGGCGGCAGCCCGGACCCGGTATCGGATTTGGCATCCACCAGGCGTCGTCGGTCGGTCAGGCCCTCCGGTTCTTCCCGGTAGCTTTCGGTCTGCTCCTGCGGCATCCCGAGGCCCAGAAGGTCGCAAAGCAACGCAGTGGAGGCCAGGTTCAGTTCCAGCAAGGACTCAAAGCGGGTGGTGAACAGGGGCTCCAGGTCCGCTTCGTAGAATTCAAAGAAGGGGGCGGACCGGTACGCGGTTTGCAGGCCACGCCAGTGTTGACGCTGCCAGGGGTAGCTGTTGTCCGGGCAGACTTCCCGGTACAATTGACGCCCGTTTTGCTTCCCTGTATGTCGGATCGGGATGTTGAGCATCTGCCGGCCCCGGTCGGCACAGATGTAACAGCGGTTGCGATACGTTTGTTTCTGGTAGTTGTCCCATACCTCCCAGGTCACCGGGCCCCGGGCAAGATGCGCCATGGTGCGGATATTCGGGAAATATACGGGATGCAGCAGGCTGCCCATCGCGCGTCAGGCTTTTTTGCGGTTCTTCCTAAGCCTGCGTACCACAAAGTCGATGACAAAATACGCCGCCAGCGCCAAAAGGAAATGCCAATAATAGGGTTTGGGCTCCCCGGATCCGCCCACCGTTGTAAATATTCGGTCCTCGCGAATCTTCCAGTTGGCGATCCCCTGGTTGAAGTTGTCGAAGCTCATCCAGATGAATACGGGTTTCCCCACAATGTGGTTCTCGGGTACGTAACCCCAGGCCCGGCTGTCTTCCGAATGATCCCGGTTGTCCCCCATCATCCAGTAGTAGTTCTGGCGGAAGGTATAGGTAGCGGTGGGTTCCCCGTTCACCAGCACCTGGTTGCCGGAGACACGTACCGTATTCCCCTCGTAATCCCGGATAATCTTTTTGTACAGCGGCAGGGTCTCAGGCGTCAGGGCTACCTGGTCGCCGGCACCGGGGATGTAGATGGGGCCAAAGTTGTCGTTGTTCCAGGGGTAAAGCGGGCTTTGCGGAAAGATATTCCCCCCGGCTTTCCCGGCCGGTTCCACTATCCGGACCAGGGAATCGACCCCCGAGTAGTCCCGGAGCTTTTCGGCCATCGCATCCGTCAGGGCCACGGTCCGCTCCCTGGCGGGCACTTCGCGAATCTGCGTAATTCCCGCCTGCCGGACCGCATCCAGGGGCAGGCCTTCCGCGGGGGTCAACAGGACGGTTTGCCCGTTTTGGTTGTCAAAGTTGTAGATGTAGGGCCGCAGCGCGTTGAGCTGGGGGCCGCTGAGCCCCTGGGACACATAGGTGCGCAGGAATTCGTCGGCGCCCACCTCTTCCAGCCAGCGGCTGGAAACCCCTTTTTGGCCGTAGACCGTGTAGTCGTACATGGGTCGCGCCCGGTCGGATAGGCGGAGGCGCTCCCCCCCGATATACACGTAGCCGTCCACCACCTTCAGGGAATCCCCCGGCACACCCACGCAGCGTTTGACGTAATTCGATTTCTTGTCGATGGGTTTATCGACCCCGCGTTCAGCCCGGAAAAATTGCCGTACCGTGTCTGCCGGCCAGCTGAAAACCACCAGGTCGTTGCGGGAGACTTTTTGAAAACCGGGGAGCCGCATATAGGGGAGTTGGGGCTTTTTCAGGTAGGAACGGACCCCGAGTACGGGCAGCGTATCGTGCACCATGGGGGCTGCCACGGTGGTCATGGGTATCCGGGCCCCGTAATGGAACTTGCTGACAAAGAGCAGGTCGCCCACCCGCAAGGTCCGCTCCAGGGACCCGGTGGGGATGACGTACGGCTGGATAAAGTACGTATGGACCAGGGTGGCTGCCACCACGGCGAATACGATGGAACTCACCCATTCCCCGGAGGCGGATTTTGGGTGCAGGTCCCGGTTTGGCCGGTAAGTGACCTCCTGGGTATAGTTGATGTAGCCGATGTAAAAGCCCAGGGTAAGCAATACGAGCCAGGTATCTGCCAGGCGGGTCTTCCCGAAACTCCGGATGGTTTCCACCCAGATGACCGGGAACATCAAAAGGTTGATAATCGGTATAAACAACAAGAGTACCCACCAGCGGGGCCTGCCGATGATCTGCATCAGCACAATGGCATTATAGACGGGTATTGCGGCTTCCCATGCCTTCCGGCCGGCTTTTTGGTACAATTTCCAGGTTCCGAGGAAATGAATCACCTGGACGAGAAGAATAAACAGGATCCACTGGGTATAATCCATAGGTGTCTTTTGACTTCAAATAACGCCCAATACAGGCGATCTCATATAACGGTTAACGGAGGTTTAACACATCTTTCATCGTGAAAACCCCCTTTTTTCCAATCAGCCATTCCGCTGCCACCAGCGCGCCCAGGGCAAACCCTTCCCGGTTGTGGGCCGTATGCCGGATCTCGATTTGGTCTACGGCAGATGCATAGGTAACCAGGTGGGTGCCCGGCACGGTCCCTTCCCGATGGGAATGTACAGGCAATTCCCCTGCATTCCCGGAACCGCTGCTCCATCCGGTATAGGGGGTCCGCTCCAGAATGCCTTCCGCCAGGGTAATAGCCGTACCGCTCGGGGCGTCCACTTTCTCGGTGTGGTGGGTCTCGTCGATGGAAGCGCTGTAGGCGTCCTGGCCGGACATCAGGTCTGCCAGATACTCATTCAGGCTGAAAAACAGGTTCACCCCCAGGCTGAAATTCGAAGCGTAGATAAAGGCGCCCCCGGTCTCCTCGCATTGCCGGCAGATGGCGTCGTACCGGTGGAGCCAACCGGTGGTGCCGGATACCACCGGGACCCCGGCTTCCAGGCAGCGCGCAATATTGTCGAAGGCGGCCTCCGGGCTGCTGAAGTCGATGGCGACATCCAGCTGGTCAAAAGGGGCAGGGTCGCCGGGCGCGTCGATGCGCGCGCGGATTTCATGGCCCCGTCCGGGAGCCAGCCCTTCGATCATTTTTCCCATTTTGCCGTATCCGAACAATCCTATTTTCATGGGCTTAAAATTTGATGTTAACCGCCAGGCCGTAGTGCGGGCTGCCGTCGATGGGGTTGTTTTCCAGGTAGGGCTGTACTTCCATGCTGAGGTCTTCGTCCACATTGTATTGCTTCAGGTGGGCATCCACGTTGGCGTCGATGATGTTCAGCGCGTACAGGCCGATGGTGATCAGCAGGGCCAGGTCCCGGTCTCGCTGATAGCGTTCCTGGGCGTCCTGCAGGGCCTCGTCGGACAGGTCCGGGGTTGCAGGGGTGATGTCGTCGTTTGGGTTGAGGTCGTAAAATTCATCGTCCGTAAAGCCGGCCAGGCGCCGCTTGAAAGCGGTCCGGAAACGGTCGTAGAGATCGTCGTTATAGATGTAGACGTAGGTACCCGTCCCGATGGCCGCCCAGACGATGGGGGCTTTCCAGTACCTGCGGTTGTAGATCTGGCCCAACCCGGGGAGTACGGCCGAATAAAATGCGGCCTTGGAGGGGGCCAGCGGGTTGATTTCCCGCTTTTCCACCTGCTCGAAGCGCACACCGCCTTCGGCCATCTGGCGCTGTACGGCCTGTTCATCCTGCCGCTGCAGCGAATCGTTGGCCCGTTGTGCCTCAGGAGAGGCCTGCAGGGCTGTGGAATCCGTTTCCTGGGCGCTGGCGCCAAAGGACCCCCAGGCCAGGAGCAGGCCGATCAGGAGGTTTCTAGTCACCGGTAATGCGTTTTTTCAGCCTTCTGAATTCTTCTTTGCTGTGGAAGGGGATGGTGATTTTGCCCTTGCCTTTCCCGGAGGCCTGTACGCTTACCGGGGCATCCAGGTAGGATTTCAGGACGGACAAACCGTCGGATGCAAATTCGGGCAATTCTTTCCTTGCGGCCGTTTTGGATGCCGGCTTGTTGCCCAGGGAGCGCACCAGCGCTTCCGTCTGCCGGACGGAAAGGTTGTCTGCCAGGATTTTTTCGTAGATGCGAAGTTGTTCCCCCCGGTCGTCCACATTTACCAGGCAGCGGCCGTGCCCCATGCTGATAAACCCGTCCCGCATCCCGGTCTGGACGATGGGGTCGAGTTTCAGCAGACGCAGGTAATTGGTTACCGTACTGCGCTTTTTCCCCACCCGGTCGCTGAGTTTTTCCTGGGTGAGCCCGATCTCGTCGATCAGCCGTTGGTAGGAAAGTGCAATTTCCACCGGGTCCAGGTCTTGTCGCTGGATGTTCTCCACCAGCGCCATTTCCAGGGTTTCCTGGTCGTTGGCGATGCGGATATAGGCCGGAATACTCTCCAGCCCGATACGTTGGGAGGCCCGGTAGCGCCGCTCCCCGGAAACGAGTTGGTATTTGTCGAACCCGAGCTTGCGCACCGTGATGGGCTGTATAACCCCGAGTTCCTTAATGGAAGAGGCCAGTTCGTCCAGGGCCTCGTCGTTGAAATTGGAACGGGGTTGGAAAGGGTTCACCTCGATACTGCGGATGTCGAGTTCCACGATGCTGCCCACCACCTTGTCGGCGTGCTTGTCCGATACCGACTGGATGTCGTTTTCCGGATCTTTCAGCAGGGCGGAAAGGCCGCGGCCGAGTGCCTGTTTTTTGGTCGCTTTTGCCATTAGACGGTTTGCCTGTTTTTCTGCAGCAATTCGTGGGCCATGTTCAGGTAGTTGGCAGCCCCTTTGCTGCTCGCGTCGTATTTGATGATGCTCTCCCCGTAACTCGGCGCCTCGCCCAGGCGGACATTCCGCTGGATGATCGTGTCGAAGACCATGTCGCCAAAGTGTTTTTTGACCTCTTCCACCACCTGGTTCGACAGGCGGAGGCGGGCGTCGTACATGGTGAGCAGCATGCCTTCGATGTCCAGGTCCGGGTTGTGGATGCGCTGGACGCTCTTAATCGTATTGAGGAGCTTGCCGAGGCCTTCGAGCGCAAAGTATTCGCACTGGATCGGGATGATCACCGAGTCGGCAGCTGTGAGGGCATTCAGGGTCAGCAGCCCCAGGGACGGTGCGCAATCGATCAGCACGTAATCGTACTGGTGACGTACCTCTTCCAGCGCGACCTTCAGCATGGACTCCCGGCGGTCCTGGTCTACGAGCTCTATCTCGATGGCGACCAGGTCGATATGTGCGGGTATCAGGTCGACGTTCGGGGAATTCGTCGGGATGATGCACTCCGAGGCGGCCCGGGTGTGCTCCAGTAACTGGTAACTCCCCAGGGAAATGTTGTCCGCGTCGATGCCGAGGCCCGAGGTGGCATTTGCCTGTGGATCCGCATCGATGAGCAACACCTTCTTTTCCAGCACGCCCAACGCGGCGGCCAGGTTTACCGTAGTGGTCGTTTTTCCGACCCCGCCCTTCTGATTCGCTATAGCAATAGTCTTGCCCATCTGCAACTTGAGTTAGGGGTTAAAAATACGATTATTTGGGTACCGGGAAAACGGAAATTGTTAACATGGCGTGGATAACTTTCCGGTTACCGGGGCATTGCGGAGGTGCAGTTGGTCGGGAACCACCCGGCAGGTCCTGCCGCCGGGGTCCTATTCCCCCCTGTTCAGCAATCCGAGAATTTCTATCGCGGCTTCGCTCACACGGGTACCGGGGCCGTAAATCCCTGCTGCCCCGGCCTGTTTAAGGAATTCGTAATCCTGTTTGGGGATGACGCCTCCGACAATCACCAGGATGTCTTCCCGGCCCATTTCAGCCAGGGCCTTGATGACTGCCGGCACGAGGGTCTTGTGCCCGGCGGCCAGGGAGGATACCCCCAGGATGTGCACATCGTTTTCCACTGCCTGCCTGGCGGCCTCCTCCGGGGTCTGGAACAGCGGGCCGATGTCCACGTCGAACCCAATGTCCGCGTAGGCTGTCGCAACGATACGTGCCCCGCGGTCGTGGCCGTCCTGGCCCATTTTTGCAATCATAATGCGCGGCCTGCGACCTTCGCTGGCGGCGAACGCATCGGTCATCTTCCGCGCCTTTTCAAAGGCCGGGTCCTGCTGGATTTCTTCTGAATACACCCCGGATATGGATTGAACGCTGGCGCGATGGCGGCCATAAGCTTCCTCCAGCGCCTTGCTGATTTCTCCCAGGCTGGCCCGCGCGCGGGCTGCCGAGACGGCTAAAGCTAATAAATTATCGGCTGCTCCCCGGGATTCCCCGGCCTGTTTCCTGCGGGCGGCGGCGGTGAGTTCCTGCAGCGCCCGTTCTGTGGCCGCCCCGTCACGCGCTGCACGTACTGCCTCCAGCCGCTCAATCTGTTGCCGGCGTACCCGGGTATTGTCTACTTCGAGGATCTGAAGCATGTCGTCTTCCGGGCTCGGATACCGGTTGAGCCCGACAATGATATCCCGCCCCGAATCGATCCGCGCCTGTTTTCTGGCTGCTGCCTCCTCGATGCGCATCTTGGGGATACCCGCTTCGATGGCACCCGTCATGCCCCCGTGCTCCTCCACTTCCTGAATGAGCTCCCAGGCCTTCCCGACCAGTTCCGCGGTCAGGCGTTCCACATAGTGGCTGCCCCCCCAGGGGTCTACCGTCCGGGTTACGCCGGCTTCCCGTTGCAGGACCAGTTGGGTGTTCCGGGCGATCCGGGCCGAAAAGTCCGTGGGCAGTGCAATGGCCTCATCCAGGGCATTGGTATGGAGGCTCTGGGTTCCCCCGAATACCGCGGCGGCGGCCTCTACCATGGTCCGGGCCACGTTGTTGAACGGGTCCTGTTCGGTCAGGCTCCAACCGCTTGTCTGGCAGTGCGTCCGCAAGGCCATCGACTTGGGGTTTTCCGGGCCGAAAGGCTGGACGAGCCGCGCCCAGAGCATGCGGCCGGCCCGCATTTTGGCAATTTCCATAAAATGGTTCATCCCGATCCCCCAGAAGAAGGACAGGCGGGGGGCAAATTCGTCTACCCCCAAACCGGCCTCGAGGCCGGTGCGGATGTATTCCAACCCGTCGGCCAGCGTGTAGGCCAGCTCCATATGTGCCGGGGCGCCGGCCTCGTGCATGTGGTAGCCCGAAATACTGATGCTGTTGAATTTGGGCATCTCCCGGCTCGTATACTCGAAAATATCCGCCACCAGCTGCATGGAAGGTGCCGGGGGATAGATATAGGTGTTCCGGACCATGAATTCCTTGAGGATATCGTTCTGGATGGTCCCGGAAAGGGCGGCGGGGGAGACGCCCTGTTCCTCGGCAGCGACGATATAGAACGCCATTACCGGGATAACGGCCCCGTTCATCGTCATGGAAACCGACATGCGGTCCAGGGGGATGCCGTCGAAGAGCCGTTTCATATCCTCAACGGTGTCGATAGCGACGCCTGCTTTGCCCACATCCCCGGGCACCCGCTCGTGGTCGCTGTCGTAACCGCGGTGCGTGGGGAGGTCAAAAGCTACAGAAAGCCCTTTTTGCCCGGCTTCCAGGTTTCGTTTGTAGAATGCGTTGCTCTCTTCGGCCGTGGAAAAACCGGCATACTGCCGGATGGTCCAGGGCCGTTGCACGTACATGCTGCTGTAGGGACCCCGCAGGTAAGGGGGGACGCCGGCCCCGAAGCCCGGGTGCCTGAGGTCACCGGAATCTTCCCGGCTGTACCGGGGTTTCAGGCGGATGCCTTCCACGGTGCGGTACCCTGCCTGCCGGTCGTTCCCGGTTTCGCGTTCCGGGTCTGCCCCCGTTTCCCGGCTGGTCGGAGTCGCCGGGTGGCCCGCCCCCGGTTTCTGCCCGGTTGAAGTCGATGGTTTGCCCGGCCATTCCAGTTCCTGAACCTTATTTCGCTTCATCCCTGAGTCTTTTGAGTTCCTGACGGACCGACAGCCTTCGCAGGGGCAGCGGCTCAATGAGCGTCTTCACCGGCCGCCCGGGTTGCAATTCCTTCTGGATTTCCCCGGCCATCCGGTCGTCCGGGTTCGGGAACACATTGCTGCCCACCAGCTGGAGCTCCCCGGAGTCAAATGCAGCCTGTTCCCGCCGGTCTGCCTCCCGGATTTTCGTCTGGATCTTGTGCGATTTCAGCTGGGCCAGCAGGCCGCCCCCTTTTTCCAGGGATTTGAGTAATGCCAGGGCTTTGCGCCCGAGCTGATCGGTAAGGCTTTCCAGGTAATAAGCCCCGTCGGCCGGGTTGGCCACCCGTGCCATGTGGGCTTCGTCCCGCAATACGAGCAATTGGTTTCGCCCGATCCGGTCGGCAAAATCGTTTGGTTTGTGGTAGAGTCCGTCGTAGGGCTGGTTGCAGATCAGGTCGGCCCCGCCAACGGCCGCAGCCATGCACTCCAGGCTGCTGCGCAGCAGGTTCGTATTGTAATCGTAGAGTGTTTTATTCCGGAGCCCGGGCATGGCCAGCACACGGCATTCTCCGGACTGTCCGTAAGCGTTGGCAACCAGGTGCCAGAGACGCCTCAGGGCCCGGATCTTGGCAATTTCCATAAAGTAATCGCTGCCGACGGCAATGCGGAACACGGGTCGCTCCAGGGCGGGTAGCAGGCCCGGGTGCTGGTCAGTGGCCAGTAAATATTCCTGCATGTGGCATACGGCATAGGCCAGTTGCTGTACGGCATGCGCGCCGGCCTGTTGGTACAGGTCGGCGCGCACAGTTAGCGAAACGCGCTCAGGAAACGTGCGGCACAGGGCCTCCAGGCGTTTCATATCTTCGGCCCGGCCCGCTGCCCAGTTCCCGGTAGCCGCCAGGTTCCCGATGGGGTCTGGAAGGATCGGCGATGCCGAGGCGAAGTCCCCCGGCAGGACTTCCCCGGGTTCCAGGCGGACATCCGGCCATTCCAGCCAAACGGATCCCGGCTCCGCCCCGGTAGCTTCCAGCCAGCCGGAGGCCTCCCGGATGGGGGCGACCAGGTGCGTGACGCCTCCCCCCAGGGCTTTCCGACCGCGTGCGGCGGGCTCGCCGCCCTCGGCCGCATCCAGGTACATACCCGGTTCCCAACCAGCCGGCAGGGCGGGGGCGGGGGCACCTGTATCCGGTAGATCCTCCGCCGTGTAAAACGGCTTGATCCGGATGCCTTCCGGGGTGTCGGAAGTCATTTTCTCGTTGTAATCCGCGCCCTTCAGGTCTGCCTGAATCCGGAGTTTCCACTCGGCGGCAGATACGGGTGCAAAATCCCGGAAGAGGTCGTTAGTGGTCATCGTTCTTTTCGTTGAGGCTGTCGAATTCGATGAGGAAGATTTCCTCGTTTTTCTTTTTGAGCAGGTACTGTTCCCGGGCAAATTTTTCCAGTTCCTTCGGGTCCGAGAGTTTTTCGATTATTTCCCGGTCGCTGGCAATCTGTTCCTTAAGGAACTCCTGCTGTTTTTCCAATTTGCGGATTTCCCGTCGGAGTTCCAGGTGGATCAACAGGGAATTCTGGTCAAAAAACACCATCCAGATTACAAAGACGGTCAGCACGAGCACATAGATATTGCCGGCCAACCGGAACCAGGGTTTTTGTCGCAATTCCTTCCAGTTCATGGCAAGGCGATTTTTTCGGCGATGATCGTCCGGACGATATCGATGGCAACCGTATTGTATTTATTGTTCGGGATGATGATGTCGGCGAATTCCTTGGTGGGTTCTATAAACTGGTCGTGCATGGGCTTAAGCGTGTCCTGATACCGGCGGATCACCTCGTCCAGGTCCCGCCCCCGTTCGGTAATGTCCCTGCGGAGGCGGCGGATGAGCCGTTCGTCCGAATCCGCGTGTACAAAGATTTTGATATCGAAAAGGTCGCGGATTTCCGGGTGGGTGAATATCAGGATGCCCTCGATGATCATCACCTTGCGGGGCTCGGTGCGAATGGTTTCGTCCGTGCGGTTGTGCTCTTTAAAGGAGTACACGGGCTGTTCGATGGGCCGGCCATCCCGGAGGGCTTCCAGGTGGCTGCGCATCAGCTCGAAATCAATGGCCCTGGGGTGGTCGAAGTTGATCTTGCAGCGCTCCTCGTAACTCAGTTCCGACAGGTCCCGGTAGTAGGAATCCTGGGAAATGACACCGACCTCGGAATCGGACAACTGGCCGGTAATCTGATTGACCACGGTCGTTTTGCCGCACCCGGTACCCCCCGCAATTCCGATCGTCAGCATGGTGCTTGGTTTTGCACAAAATTAGGAATTTACACGGTTTTCGACCCATGAACCCGGCATGATCTGGCGCAGGTACCCCGAAGGCCTGCAACAGCGGGGAAAATTCCCAATGCGGCCTGCTGATTTGCCAATGAAAGCTTATTTTTAGCGGGAACCATTTATTGAACTGCTATGACAAATGCCTTTCGCGCCACCGTCGACGGGTCCCGTTCCTTTGAACTGGACGCCGAAGAAGCGCGCCGCCTGGATTTGGTCCCGGCCGGCAGTGGGGAGTGGCACCTGCTCGAGGACCACCATTCCAGCCGCATCCGGATCCTGGAATCCCGACCGGGTGAGAAGTACTACCGCATCGGCGTCAACAACCGCATTTTTGATGTCCGACTGGCAGACGACCTGGACCTGCAGATAGACCGGATGGGTTTTGAACTGCAATCCGCCCAGCGGGTCTCGCGGATCGAAGCACCGATGCCCGGGCTGATCCTCTCGGTACAGGTGTCCGAGGGGGACCGGGTGTCCGAGGGGGACCCCCTGCTCGTCCTGGAGGCGATGAAGATGGAGAATGCCATCCTGGCCCCGGCAGACGGGGTCATCGGCCATGTGGCCGTGCGGGAAGGGGACGCGGTGGAAAAGAAGGCTGTACTTGTCGAATTTGAATAATTGCACCATGGAGAAAATTTTGATTGCCAACCGGGGCGAAATCGCCCTGCGGGTAATGCGCACGGCCCACCGAATGGGCATTGCCACGGTAGCCGTGTATTCGGAAGCCGACCGGGACGCCCCGCACGTACTGGCCGCGGACCAGGGGGTATGTATCGGCCCCGCCCCGTCGTCCGAGTCCTATCTGCAGGAGGAAAAAATCCTGGCAGCAGCCCGGGAAACCGGGGCAGATGCCATTCATCCCGGTTACGGGTTCCTCAGTGAAAATGCGGCATTTGCGCGGGCCGTCGAGGCAGCCGGGCTCGTATTTATCGGCCCGAAACCAGACGCCATCCAAACCATGGGGGATAAACTCGCCGCAAAAAAATCGGTCCAACCCTACGACATCCCCCTGGTGCCCGGGACGGATGAACCCGTCAGCGACGCGGACAGGATTCGGGAGATCGCCGCGGAAATCGGCTACCCGATCCTGATCAAGGCGGCTGCAGGCGGCGGCGGAAAGGGCATGCGCGTGGTGGAGCGGGAGGCCGATTTGCACGCCCAGATAGAACGGGCAACCAGCGAGGCGAAATCGGCTTTCGGGGACGGTTCCGTATTTATTGAAAAATACGTAGCCGCCCCCCGGCATATTGAAATCCAGGTACTCTGCGATACGCACGGCAATGCCATCCACCTCTTTGAACGGGAATGCAGCATCCAGCGACGGCATCAGAAGGTGGTGGAGGAGGCCCCGTCTGCGGTGCTGACCCCGGAACTGCGGGAACGCATGGGGCGGGCAGCCGTGGATGTAGCGCGGGCCTGCAACTACCTGGGGGCCGGCACCGTGGAATTCCTGCTGGATGCCGACCACAATTTCTACTTCCTGGAAATGAATACGCGCCTGCAGGTAGAACACCCGGTTACCGAACTGATCACGGGGCTCGACCTGGTGGAATTGCAGATCCGCGTGGCCCGGGGGGAGCCGCTGCCCGTCCGGCAGGAGGAGCTTCAGATCAGCGGACATGCCCTGGAACTCCGGGTATACGCAGAGGACCCCCTGCAGGATTTTATGCCGAGCGTGGGCCTGTTGGAGATTTACCGTCCCCCATCCGGCCCCGGCATCCGGGTGGACGACGGATACCGAGAGGGCATGCAGGTGCCGATCTACTACGACCCGATGCTCGCGAAACTGATTACCTACGGGGCCGACCGGCCGGCCGCGATCCGGCGGATGCGGGAAGCCATTGCGGATTACCGGGTGGCCGGGGTAGCCACCACCCTGCCTTTCGGGGATTTCGTGTGCAGGCACCCCGCCTTTACGAGCGGGGATTTCACCACGCATTTTGTCAAGGAACACTATTCCCCGGAAGCCCTGGAAGCCGACCTGGACCGGGAGGCATCCGTTGCCGCGCGCGTGGCCCTGAACGCCTATCTGAAACACCTCGAACACTTAAGCACCAATACGCACTGACCGATGAAAGAAAGCCATGAGGAATTGAACCGCCGCCGGGCGGAGGCCCTGAAAGGAGGGGGTGAAAAACGGATTGAAAAGCAACACGAGAAAAAGAAACTTACCGCCCGGGAGCGCATCCGCTATCTGCTGGATGCCGGGTCGTTCGAGGAACTCGGCAGCCTGGTGACGCATCGGACCACGGACTTCGGCATGGCCGACCAACAGTACTATGGAGACGGCGTGGTGACCGGGTACGGGACCATCAACGGCCGGCTGGCGTACGTCTACGCCCAGGATTTCACCATTTTTGGCGGCTCCCTGTCGGAAACCCACGCGGAGAAGATCTGTAAGCTCATGGACCTGGCCGTAAAAGCCGGGGCCCCGGTGATTGGGCTCAACGATTCCGGGGGAGCGCGAATCCAGGAGGGCGTCCGTTCGCTGGCGGGGTACGCCGATATCTTTTACCGGAATGTGCAGGCCTCCGGGGTGGTGCCGCAACTATCCGCCATTATGGGCCCCTGCGCCGGGGGGGCGGTGTATTCCCCGGCCCTCACGGATTTCATCGTGATGGTGGAGCAGACCAGCTACATGTTTGTCACCGGTCCCAACGTGGTCCGTACCGTCACCAACGAAGAAGTGGATTCCGAAGAGTTGGGCGGGGCGCGTACCCATGCCTCGAAATCCGGGGTGGCACACCGCACGGCCCCCAACGACGCGGCCTGCCTGCAGGACCTGAAAAAATTACTCACCTACCTGCCCCAGAACAACCGGGAACTCCCGCCGTCCGTTCCCTTTGAACTCGGGTCGGAATGGCGGGAAGACCTGGGGAGCCTGGTGCCGGACAACCCGAACCAGCCTTACGATATGCGGGCGGTGATCGAAGGGATTGTCGATGCGGAATCCTTTTATGAAATCCATGCGGAATACGCAGACAACATCCTTACGGGGTTCGCGCGCCTGGCCGGGAAGACCGTGGGGATTGTCGCCAACCAGCCCCTCTCCCTGGCCGGTGTCCTGGACCGGGACAGTTCCCGCAAGGCAGCCCGCTTTACGCGGTTTTGCGATTGCTTCAACATCCCGCTCCTGGTCCTGGTGGATGTGCCGGGCTTCCTGCCAGGGACCGACCAGGAATGGAACGGCATCATTGTGCACGGCGCCAAGTTGCTGTATGCCCTGAGCGAGGCCACCGTCCCCCGGATTACGCTGATCACCCGGAAGGCGTACGGCGGGGCCTACGATGTGATGAACTCCAAACACATAGGGGCCGACCTGAATTACGCCTGGCCGGGGGCCGAAATAGCTGTGATGGGGGCCAAGGGTGCCAGTGAGATCATCTTCCGGAAGGAAATCGCCAAGGCGGAAGACCCTGAGAAAAAGCTGGCTGAGAAGGAAGCGGAATACGCGGAAAAATTTGCAAACCCCTACCGGGCCGCAGGCCGCGGGTTTATCGATGAGGTCATCCTGCCCGGGGAGACCCGCCGTAAACTCATCCGGGGATTTGCTTCCCTGGAAAACAAGCAGGTGGACGCCCCAAAACGCAAACACGGGAACATCCCGCTCTAGCCCCCCAAAATACCGGATCCGGGCGGTCGCTGGCCGCCGGACACCTCCGGCAGGTAAAGTATCCCCGAGCAGGAATCCTTGCGGGCACCCGTTACGGACGAAAGGACATTTACCGAACCGCTGAGCCGCAGCGCCCCAAGCAGGGCAAAAACCAGCGCCTCCTTGTTTTCGACCAGGCCGTCGTGGGGTATATGTACCCGGATATCCGGGTGCATTCCCTCCCGGATCTGTTCCATGAGAAAATCGTTGTACGCCCCACCGCCGGTGACCAATACCGTAGCGGGGCTTCCCCCGGCCAGTTCGTCTATTTGCCGGGCCACTGTGCCGGCAACGTGGACGGTCGCTGTACGCAAGCGGTCTTCCGGTGAGCCCGGGTGCGCATTCAATAGCGGGATGATCTGGTCCCGGAACCACTCGTAACCTGTGGATTTTGGGAAGGGTTGGCGGTAATAGGGCAGGTTGTCCAGGGCCTTTAGCAGGTCGGGAAGCACCTTTCCGCTCCGGGCCAGGGCCCCGCCGGCGTCATAGGCCCGGCCAGATTCACTACTCAGGTGGTTGAGCAGCATGTTCGCAATCCCGATGTCAAAAGCGGTGCGTTTGCCCATGCGTTCAAAGGAAATATTGCTGATGCCCCCCAGGTTCAGGCAGAAGTCGTACGACCCGAATAGCAACCGGTCGCCAATGGGTACCAGGGGTGCCCCCTGCCCGCCGAGCCGGATATCCAGGGAACGGAAATCCCCGATACACGGAACCCCGGTGCGCAGGGCCACCTCCTGGGGGCAGCCCAGTTGGAAGGTAAAACCGGCTTCCGGTCGGTGGTGTACCGTATGCCCATGGCTCGCCACCGCATCGGCCGGTTCGTGCTGCGCTGCCAGGAATTTCGCTGCCTGATCCCCCAACCACTTACCGTATTCCGTGTGGAAAGCCAGGAGCCCGCCCACGTCCATTTCAATGGCAGCCTGGAGCCGTTGCCGCATTTTTGGTTCGTAATCCAGGCAGCCGGACGCCAGGATTTTGAACCCCCAGGCGCCTTCCGATTCGGTCAGGTGTGCAAGGACCAGGTCCAGGCCGTCCAGGGAGGTCCCGGACATCATGCCAAGTATGCGAAAGTCATTCATGCCAGTTCATTTAATTGGTTTACGCCGTGTTGTTTAACCGTTCCGGGACGGTTTCAGTTGGATGGGCAGCTCGCCTGCCGGGCGTGCCTCCCCCCGAAAATAAGCAAGGGCCTGCTGTTGAAATTCCGCCAACGGCAGGTAGGCTACCAGGATCCCTGCAACCCGGTCTGTTTGCAACAGATTCAGGGCATACGGATTCCCGAAGTGGCAGAGCCAGACCCGGTGATTCTCCATCAATGCATCGAGGGCCCGGAGGGCGGCAGCCGAGATGCCAAAATTTCCTGCAGGTTTCAGGGCAGGGGGTTGCAGGGCGATCAGGATTTTTTGGGTGCCCGGCATGGGGAGGGCTTCCGGCCGGTCTGCGGCCAGGTCCCATTCCAGGAAATCCGCCTGGAATTGATCCCGGATCCCCGCATGAAAAGGCAGCAGGTCCCTGCCTGCAAGTACGACAGTGACCGGGCCTTCGCCGAGGAAGGCGGCAGGTTCCCCATCTGCGCGAGCCTCCGTCAGGCATTTTGCGGCGAGTTCCCGGCGGAGCCCGGCCGGGGAATGGGCCGGTTGTACCGGCTTGGATCCGACTTCCCGGACGCGTTCTTTCAATTGCCAGACCCGACGGAAGGAAGCCTCAATCTGGTCGGTTTCCCCTTCCCGGCATATCCGCCGGTGGGCCTCCGGGATGTCTTCGGCAAAGCAGAGCATGTCGTTCCCGGCGGCAAAGGCCCGCCAGGCCACCTCCCCGGGACCCGGATAATTTTTGCTCACTGCGTGCATATTCAGGGCATCGCTGATAACTGCCCCGTCAAACCCCAGATTTTGCCGGATGCCCTGGCCGATGACGGCGGGGGATAAACTGGCCGGCAGGCCTTCCGGGTCCAGGGCGGGCACGGCCAGGTGCCCGGTCATAATGGCGTCAACCCCTTCCGCCACAAGTCGTCGGAACGGGACGAATTCCGTGGATTCCAGTTCCGCCGCTCCTTTATCGATAGCAGGAAGCGCCAGGTGGGAATCTACGGCGGTATCCCCATGGCCCGGGAAGTGTTTCCCACAACCCAGGATGCCCCCGTCTTTGAGGCCCCGGTAAAAAAGCGAAGCGCGGCGGGCGACCCCCTCCGGGGTGGTTCCGAAGGCCCGGTAGCCAATCACCGGGTTCCCCGGGTTGCAATTCACGTCGGCAACCGGGGCCAGGTTCCAGTGGATGCCGGCATCCCGGCAGTCGGCGGCCATTCGCAGTCCTACCTGGTAGAGCAGCGGGTCCCGATCCGACAGGGCCCCCAGGCAGAGGGCGTACGGGTAAGGCTCCCCGTTTTCGACCCGCATGGCCAGGCCCCATTCCGCATCCATGGCGATCAGCAGCGGGTATCGGGCAGCCCGCTGGTAGCGGCGGATCAGTTCTTTCAGGGTCCCCAGGCTGTCCGGGTTGTGGGGGATTTCCTTTTTTCCCTCAAAATTGGTGGCGGCGCTGGCCGGGCTGTGGAAAAAGCAAAGGCCGCCGATGTGGAATTCCCGGATCAACTCCTCCAGGCGCACTATGGCCTCCTCCGTATCGTTGATAAAGGCCGCGGGCATAAAGAGCTGGCCCACCTGTTCTTCCCGGGTAGTGTGGCGCAGCATGTGTTCTACCGGGCGGGTGTCAGGCATCGGAAGCGGATTTTTTGCCGTAGTCGGCGGGGTAACGAATTTTTGAAAGCATCAGCAGGGCCGGCAGGGCGGCGATCACCACCCAGACAAAGAACCCCCCGTACCCGAGCCACTGCTGCATGTAGCCGCTGATCATGCCGGGGAGCATCATGCCCAGGGCCATAAAACCCGTGGCAATGGCGTAATGCGCGGTCTTAAACGGTCCGTCCGCCAGGTAGATCAGGTAGATCAGAAAGGCGGCAAACCCAAATCCGTATCCGAATTGTTCGGCAACCACCGTCCCGACAACTGCCCAGGTCTGGTCGGACTGGGTAATGGCGAGAATAGCATAGAGCACATTGGGCAGGTTCAGGGAGAGGATCATTGGCAGCATCCAGCGCCTGAGCCCGTCCCGGGAAATCAGGATCCCCCCCAGGATGCCCCCTGCCGAGAGGCAGATCACCCCGACGGTTCCGTAGATGGTTCCCACGGCTTCCGTGGAATACGCCAGCCCCCCGGAATCCGGGTCGTCCAACAGGAAAGGCGCGGCCATTTTAACCAGCTGGGACTCCCCGAGCCGATAGGTGAGGATAAAGGCCAGCGCCCACCCGATATGCGGCTTTTCGAAAAAACTCCTGAAAATGGCCCAAAAGCTGCGGTCGCCCTCGGCGGGCTGGGCGGTTTCGTAGGCCGGGGTGGCAAAATAGTTGGAGAGGGTCATCAGCAGCATCAGCCCGGCCGTGGCCGTCAGGGTAACGGACCAGGCCCTGGAATTATCCCCGTAATAGTTTTCCAGGAATCCCGCCAGGATAACAATCAGGCCCTGGCCGGTGATCATCGCCAGGCGGTAAAAAGTACTCCGCATCCCGACGAAAAACGATTGTTTTTTCTGGCTCAGGGCAATCATGTAGTAACCGTCCGAGGCGATGTCGTTGGTGGCTGAGGCAAAGGCAGCAATCCAGAAACAGGCCAGGGAGGTTACCAGGAACTGGTTGGTGGGGAGGCTGAGCCCCGCAGCCAGCAAGGCTGCCGAAATGATGAGCTGCATGGAGAGAAACCATTTCCGCTTGGTACCGCGCAAATCCACAAAGGGGCTCCAAAGCGGCTTCAGCACCCAGGGCAGGTAGAGCCAGCTGGTATACAGGCCAATATCCGCGTTGCTGACCCCGAGGTTTTTATAGAGGATCACCGAGACGGTGACCACCAGGACGTAGGGGAGGCCCTGTGTAAAATACAAGGTGGGGACCCATAGCCAGGCCCGTTTGTCTTTTGGCGTCATGGCCCGAATTTAATTGAAATGTCCGACATGTCCCGGGTTGCATAAAAAAATAGCCCCGGACCCTGAAGGCCCGGGGCTCAGTTGGGGGAATATCCCGGTTCGGTTACATGAAATGGTAGCGGACAAACCCTTCCATCGCCTCGTACTCGGCCATCCCGAGCGCATTGTATTTCCGGGCAGTCTCCTTGTTCCGCTGTTCGGCCCGTTGCCAGAATTCCCGCTCGTCATTGCCGGGGAACATGGCACTGTCCTTTTGCGACTGGTGCTTGAAGATGGCATTCTTTTTCCGCTCCATGTCTTTGGGCCCGATGGGGACAGCCATTTCCATATCTGCAATATCCCATTCCTGCCATGCGCCCCGGTAGAGCCAGACATAGCAGTCCGACAACCATTCCGCCCCTTCCTGCTTCAGGCGCTCCAGGGCCTGGAAGATAATTTGCAGGCAAACCCGGTGCGTCCCGTGCGGGTCCGAGAGGTCCCCAGCCGCAAAGATCTGGTGGGGTTTTATCTGTTGCAGCAGGTCGTAGGTGATTTGAATATCCGCTTCGGAATGCGGTTTTTTCTTAACCGTGCCGGTTTCGTAAAACGGCAGGTTCTGGAAGTGGGCGTTGGCCTCGTCCACCCCGCAGTAGCGGCAGGCGGCCAGTGCCTCCCCTTTTCGGATGAGCCCTTTGAACTCCTGGATTTCCCGGCTGTCCACTGCCCCCGGCTCCTTGTTGGCCAGGAACTCCCGTACCTCTTTAAACTGCTGCATGAGTGCCTGGTTGTCTTTCTGGACGTCGGTGGCAAAGTCCAGGAAGCGGATCACCTCGTCGTCAAACACGGCGATATTTCCCGATGTCTGGTAGGCCACGTGAACTTCGTGCCCCTGGTCTACCAGCCGCAGCAGCGTCCCGCCCATGGAGATGACGTCGTCGTCCGGGTGCGGGCTGAAGATCAGCGATCGCTTGGGATAGGGCTCCCGGCGCTCCGGCCGGTTGCTGTCGTCTGCATTCGGCTTCCCGCCCGGCCATCCGGTAATGGTGCGCTGCAGGGCATTGAATACCTGCAGGTTGATATGTTCGGCCGAACCGATCTCCGCCACCAGGTTCCCCATGCCGTATTCGTTGTAGTGCTCGTTGGTGAGCTTCAGGATGGCGATATCCAGCTTTTCGGACAGCCAGAGCACGGCCCGTTTGATCAGGGCGTCGTTCCATTCGCATTCCGAAACCAGCCAGGGCGTCGCCATCCGGGTGAGGGCTGACCCTGCCGCCTGGTCCACGATTACCTCGCAATTCGGGTGGTGCTGGAGGAAGGTGGCCGGCACGGATTCCCGGATCTTTCCTTCCACGGCCTGCCGGATAATGCCCGCTTTGCCTTCCCCCCAGGCCATCAGGACAATGCGCCGGGCCTTCATGATGGTCCCAACCCCCATGGTAATCGCTTTGGTGGGTACGTTTTCCAGGCCGAAGAAATCGCTGGCCGCATCCAGGCGGGTTACCCGGTCCAGGCGGACCATCCGCGTAACACTCTTCAGGGAGGATCCCGGCTCGTTAAAACCGATATGTCCGGTCCGTCCGATACCCAGCACCTGGATGTCCAGCCCCCCTGCCTTGCGGATTTGCTCCTCGTAATCCCGGCAAAAATCCCGGACGTCTTCCTTGTCGAGTTGGCCGTCGGGGATATGGACATTTTCCTTTTTGATGTCGATGTGGTCAAAAAGGTGTTCGTTCATGAACCGGACATAGCTGTGGATGGAGTCCGGTTGCATCGGGTAGTATTCGTCCAGGTTAAAGGTGACCACATTTTTAAAGCTCAGGCCTTCCTCCCGGTGGAATTGTACCAGGAAATCGTACACCTTGGTGGGGGTAGACCCGGTGGCCAGGCCAATGACGGCTTTTTTGCCCTGCTTCTGGCGTTGCCGGATAAGCTGGGAAATTTCCGTGGCTACCTGGAAGGAGGCCGTATCGGAATTGTCGTAGATCCGGGTGGGGATTTTTTCGAATTTCCGGGATTCGTCATCCGTCGGGATGGTGCCGTGGGGTGCGGTGCTTGCAATTTCAGTCATGGGTAGTTTTATGTTGTTTGCGGGGACAAAAATAAGAAAAAATTCCAATAATTGCAGTTTCTTGCAGTTTATTATGCTGTTAAATGCAATATTTAACTATTTATTAAATATCTGCAACAAAAAACAGCAGGTTCAGGATTTTACTATCTTTGCCGGAAAACCGCCTTACGTGCTCAAGGAAGAACGACAGCGCATCATCCTCAGTGAAGTGGACCTCCACAACCGGGTCCAGCTTACGGATATGGCCGAAATGCTCGAGGTATCCATCGATACCGTACGGCGGGATGTCAAGGAACTCGATGCGGACCAGAAATTGCGCAAAGTACACGGCGGTGCCGTTTCCCTGGGATTTGTAAGTCCGGCCACGGGCAGTGGAAATACCTACGCCCTGGAGGAAAAGCGCACCATCGCCCGGAAAGCGACGAGCCTCCTCCGGGACGGTTCGGTCATCTTTATCGACGGGGGGACCACCTGCCTGGAACTCGCCCGGGAACTGCCCGAGAACCTGAACCTGACCTGTTTTACCCTGAGCCTGCCGGTGGCCTTGCAACTATTGGCCAAGCCACGGGTGGAGGTGGTGTTGATCGGCGGGAAAATTTCGCGGGAGGCACAGATTGCCACCGGGGCCAGCGCCATCCACGCCCTGTCGGATATCCGTGTGGACTACGGCTTTATCGGAACCGGGTATGTGGATGCCCTCCACGGGCTTACTGAGTTTGACTGGGAGGTGGTGCAGGTCAAAAAATCCGTAATCGCCTCCTCCCGGAAGGCCATTCTGCTCTGTATTTCCGAGAAACTGAATTCACAGCACCGGTATCGCACCTGCGATATCAGTGCGATCAATACCCTGGTCACCGAATTACCGCCGGACCACAACCGGCTCAACCCGTTCCGCGACCGGGAAATTCATCTTTTATAGAAGCTCACCTATCAAATAGTATATCGCATAATATGTCGCAATTCAAGAAAATCACGGAGCAGGCCTCCCTGCACGATAACCTGGAGGACCTGGACGCCGTCTCCCTCCTGCAGAAAATAAACGAGGAAGACCAAAAGGTGGCCCCGGCCGTAGCAGCCTGTATTCCGGAAATTTCCCGGCTGGTGAAGGCCCTGGAACCCCGTTTTCTAAGTGGCGGCCGCTTGTTCTATATCGGAGCCGGCACGAGTGGGCGGCTGGGCATCCTGGACGCCTCGGAAATCCCCCCTACCTATGGCATGCCCCACGACCGGGTCATCGGGCTGATAGCCGGCGGCGACCGGGCCATCCGCAAAGCGGTGGAGCACGCAGAAGACGACAAGCAGCAGGCCTGGAAAGACCTAGGGGAATACGAAATCGGGCCCATGGATACTGTGGTGGGGATCGCAGCTTCCGGGACCACCCCCTATGTCCTGGGGGGCATACGCAAAGCGCGCTCGGAAGGGCTGCTTACTGCGGGGATTACCAACAACCCAGGGTCGCCCCTGGCGGAAGCGGCGGAAATACCGATAGCTGTTGACGTGGGCCCCGAATTTATCACGGGGAGTACCCGGATGAAAAGCGGCACATCCCAGAAACTCGTTCTCAATATGATCTCCACGGCACTGATGGTACGTGTCGGGCGGGTCAGGGGGAACAAGATGGTCCATATGCAATTGAGCAATAACAAATTGATAGACCGGGGGACCCGGTACCTGATGGAAAGCCTTGGCCTGGAATACGAAGCGGCCGGGGAAGCCCTCAAACGCTATGGTTCCGTGCAGAAAGCGCTGGAAGCACTGAAATAGGATCAGTCGTTATCGATCCGGGTTGAGCCGGTAGATTCCCTCACCCTCGACAGCCACGTAGATCAGTCCGTCGGGGCCCTGGCGGACATTCCGCACCCGGCCTACATCCTCCATGAGTTTTTCCCTTTTCAATACGGTTTTACCCTCCATTTCCAGGCGCTCCAGGTACTGGAAAGACAGGGAACCCACCAGCAGGCTGCCTTCCCATCCGGGGTAGTTGTCGGAAGTCACAAAGGCCATACCGCTGGGCGCGATGGAGGGGACCCAGTAGTGGATGGGTTGTTCCATGCCTTCCATCTCGGTCTGGTCCGTGATGGGGGTCCCGCTGTAATTGATCCCGTAAGTGATTACGGGCCAGCCGTAATTGGCGCCTTTTTTTACCACATTGATTTCGTCACCGCCCCGCGGGCCATGCTCGTGCACCCAAATTTCCCCGGATTCCGGGTGGAGCGCCATGCCCTGGGGGTTGCGGTGTCCGTAGGAATAGATGGCGTCCAGGCCGTCCGAGCCGACAAACGGGTTGTCCGGGGGGATGCTGCCGTCCGGGTTCAACCGGTAAACCTTGCCGCCGTCCCGCCCCGTATCCTGGGGGTTCACGTCCCGCTCGCCCCGTTCCCCGATGCTGAAATACAGGTAGCCGTCCCGGTCGAATTCGATCCGGGACCCGAAGTGCTGCCCCGCCGTGGTATTCGGGCTTGCTTTGTAGAGTACTTCCAGGTCCGTCAGGGTGGTGCCGCTGAGCTTGCATCGGGCCAGGGCCGTGTGCCCGCCGGACCCCGGGCCCTCTTCGGACGCATACGTCAGGTATATCCAGCCATTGTCCGGGTAGTCAGGGTCCAGGGCAATGTCCAGCAGGCCGCCCTGACCGCGGTTGTATACCTCCGGGACGCCGGAAATTTCCGTTTTTGACCCCCCGCGGTAAAGAAGGATCTCCCCGCTTTTTTCGGTTATCAGCAGGGAGCCGTCGGGCAGGAAGGCCATTCCCCAGGGGATGTCCAGGTCCTCCACCACCAATTCGGGGGTGAACGAAACGGTTTCCGGGACAGTTGCCTGGTTTTCCGGGTCCTGCGCACAGGAGTTCATCGATAAAATGACCAAAAAAGCGGATAAAACAATACTATTTCGCATGTTGTGTCGTTAGGAAATAAAGAAGTATAGGCTTATCGCCTAAGTTAAAGAGATTTTATAAGATAAATAATTACCCCGGCCGCTATTCGTTTCCCAAATCGCGGGTATCGACCACAAGACTTAACCTATGCTCCCAAAAAAGAACAGGCATCTCTGGTATGCCCTGTTGATGCTAGTGGCCACTATCATCAGCTCTTCAGCCATTGCTGGCGGTACCCTGGGAGGATTTTTGTCCCGTATCGACAGCGTAATTTCCGATAGCCAGCAGCCCCGGGGGGTTGTCGGCATCGACCCTGCGGCAAGTATTGCAACAGGAACCACGGATTTCCCTGCTCCGGCCGCCCCGGCACTCTTCTCTACGATTATCCAGAATGCAGACGAGGAAGTTACCTGTGCGGACAACGGGTTTACCATCGCGCGCTTTAACCTTTGCGGGGACTACGACGACCGGATTATTTCGGTAAGCGGAAGCCACAGCAGTTATCAATGGCAACAACTGGTACCCGGTGGGAGCTGTACCTTTGACGTCAACGAAGACTGCCCGCCCATTATCGGGAGCGAGTGCAACCCGTACTGGCAGACGATTTCCGGGGCTTCCACCCTTACCCTGAATGCCGCTTCCATCCCGGCCTCCAGCGGGGCGGAATTTCGCGTGCGGGTCAACGGGGGATCCTACTACTACTTCAAGGTTAAGAAAAGTACCATTACCCAGACCTATGTGAAGCGGGATTTTATCTGCGGGGTGCCCGGGCGGATCCAGATCACCAACCTCTCGAGTGCTTACGAATTCAGCATCGACAACGGCACGGGGTTCGGCCCCTGGCAAACCTCCCCGATCTTCGGCAGCCTGGACCCGGGAACCTACGTGGTGAAGGCGCGTTTGCAAAATACTTCGAACACCTGTGAATACCCGTACGAACCCATTGTCATCGAGGAACAGGAGATCGACATCGATGTGGAATTCACCGATGCCCAGTGCTTCGGGGAGACCGGCAGCATCACCGTAACGGTGAACAACGTGCCGGGCCCTTTCAAATACACGCTCCTGGACGCTTCAGGCGTGCCCCAGGAGTTCACCACCTTTATCCCGAACAACCCCTATACATTTGCCGCCGTTGGTTTCGGTACCTACAGCGTACAGGTGGAGACCCAGCAGTGTACGGGCGACCCGGGGAACGGTATCCCGCCCCCCCGCCAGTCCACGGACATTAACGGCAACCCCATTGTTATCGGTGACGGCCTGGTGGCCCTTTCAGCTTCAACGGAGGTGAATGAAAGCCTGAGTTCGGACCCCGTTTGCGGGGCCAACGATGCGGATATCATCGTGCGGACATCCGGCGGGGCCGGCCCGTATACGTTTACGGTGAGCGACGGGGGGAATTCCGGAGGCACATACACCGGGCAGACTACCTACAACGTCACGGCAGCGGGGACCTATGAATTCTTTATCACGGACGCCAACGGCTGTACCACTACGGCAACGGCCAGCGTGGAGGAACTCACCCCCCCGGACGTAACCGCTTCCGGGACGGACGGCGACTGCAACAACGGTGCCCGCATCGACATCAACATCATCGACGCCAAGGGGTACAACCTCTTGTTCCGCGCCGATCCCGCCGACCCCTGGTCGGCCAATCCGGTACTCACCGTGCCGACGGGGACCTACAACCAGATCCAGGTGCAGTACCAGCAGGCGGCCTTCAGCTGTATCTATACGATCCCGACTTCCATCTCGGTGACCAATGTAGGGGCCATCACCGGCAATGCCGTAAAGATCCAGGATCGGCTCTGCGACGGGGCCGGCGGCGTGGACGGGGGGATCATCGAATTCCAGGGACCGTATTCCGGGGGTTCCGGGAGCGGCTATGAGTTCAGTATCGACGGGGTGAATTTCAGTACCCAGGAAACCTATTCGAACCTGGCGCCGGGCACCTATACGCCCATCATCCGGGATGCCGGCGGCTGCCGCCTGGAACTGACGGCCATCACCATTGCCGATGTGGATCCGCCTACCGACCTGGCCTTTGCCCAGAGCGCCATCAATTGCGCGGCCGGCACTTCGGACGTGCAGCTCACCCCCACGAGCAACGCCCCGATTGTCCTATACGAGGTCATCAGCCCCATTTCGGTCAATAACGGCGGGAGCGATACGTTTTCCGGTCTGAGCGTCAACACAGCCTATACCTTCCGCATTACGGATGCCAATGGATGTACGTATACGGAGAGCTTTACCCCCGCGGTCATCAGCACCATCCGCGCCCGGGTTAAATCCGGCGGGGATACCCGCGTATGTACCGGTGCAGCCGACGGTACAGGGACCTTCCTGATCGACGGGTTTACGAACAACTATACCTATAATATCAACGGGGGGCCGGAGAGCGCACCCCAGAACGACGCGGAAGTAGACCTGCCGCTTTCCGGGGCCGGTACCTACACCATTACCGTTACGGATGCGGATACGGGATGTACGGACACTGCAAGCATTACCATCGAGGAGCCGGCCAGCCCGCTGACCCTGTCGGGGAATGTAACCGCCATGACCTGTGCCAACGGGAATACGGGACGGGTGGTGGCAACGGCCGGTGGCGGTTGGGGTACCTACCGCTACAGCCTGGAGATGCCCAACGGCTTTGTCAGCGGCCCGAAAAGCGGGCGGACGTTTGGAAACCTGACCCAGAGCGGCAACTACATCCTCACGGTGGAAGATGCCGAAGGATGTACGGCTACCTTCAACTTCAGCCTGACGCCCATCGACGCCCCGACGCTTACCCTGGACGCCGGCGCTTCGGATTATTGTTATGTGCCGGGTACCGGCGCCACCCTGGCGGTGAGCTCCTCAGCGGGGACGGCCCCCCTGGCTTCCCACCAGTACCGGATCAACGGAGGCCCCCTGCAGGCCAGCCCTGTATTTACCGGACTGAACCCCGGAAATTACACCATCGAAGTGGTGGACGGGAACAATTGTACGGATGCGGTCACCGCGACGATTAATTCCCAGTTGCGGGTGAACACGAGTATCGATGCGGAAATCCCGTGTGGCGGTGCCGACGGGGGGATCCGCGTGCAGGTGACGGGCGGGTACCTGGCCGGGGCCGGGGCCAAGCAGTACGAGGTGAGCGCTAATGGCGGGGCTACCTACGGCGCCCCGGTACCCCTGGCGAGCAACAACTTTGTATACAACACGAATGTACCCGGGGATTATGTGTTCCGGGTAACGGATAACCGGGGTTGCGTGGCCGTGTCCAGTCCGATTACGCTGAACCCGCCTGTAAATATTGACCCGGCCAGCATCGCGGTCACTCCTGCGAGCTGCGGGCAGACCAACAACGGCATTGTCACCGTTACCCCGGATGCCACCAGCGGCATTCCGCCTTACGAAATAAGCTTTGACGGCGGGGCCTTCGGTTCCCAGTCCGTCTTTTCCAACCTGAACGCCGGCCAGACCTATACGGTAATCGTCCGGGATGCCCGCGGGTGCGAAACCGTGCCTCAGGACGTAACCATTCCCCTGGACGGCACGCCCCCGCCGGATGCAACGGTTGCGCCGGTGACGGCTACCTGTTCGGCCGGCCTTGTGGAAGGCAGTATCCAGGTAACCTCTGTGGCCGGGGGAACCGCCGATTACACATATATCCTGCAGGACCAGTTCGGCGTGGAACTGGACCGGATCGGGCCCACTTCCAGTACAGCGGAAACGTTTACGAATATCGTCCCGGGTATCTATACGGTGGTAACCCTAGACGCCCTGGGTTGCCGGGATGAGGATACGGTGACCGTGGACCAGACCACCGTGGATGTGGTTCCGGATCCGGTGGCAGCACCGGTTTGCGCCGCTGGCGGATTTACCAATACAGTGGAAATCGTGGGGGGCGTGGGCCCCTTCGAGATCCGCCTGGCTACCGACCCGAACCCGCCGGTCCCGGTAAACAGCCCGCCTCGACGACATACCTTCAACGGCCTGCAATTTGGCGTAACGTACACTGTTGAGGTCACCGACCTGGGCACCGGTTGTGTGTACCTGGACGAAATCCCGCCCGTGGACGGACCCAACCCGCTGGAAGTGACCGCCACGAGCACCCCGGGTTATTGTGACGCCAACCGCTTTGGCCAGATATTATACGACGTTACCGGGTTTACCCCGGGCTCTGACCTGCTGATTGAACTTCTGAACACGGACGACGGGACGCGGATCACCATTGATTCGCCGACCAACGTAAGTCCCACGTATTCCGGAGCCTATGAAACCCTGCCGGGGAATTACCAGGTGATCGTTACCGAATCTACCGATAATTGTACAGATGCCACTGCCGTGGTCATCGACCAGAATACGCCCAATATCGATATCATCGCCCAGGAGCCCGCCAACTGTAATGCCTTTGGCCAGTTTACGGTCCAGGGATCCGGGGGTGGCGGCGGCCCCTATGAATTTGCTTTCATGGATGCCGGCGTACCGCCCACGCCGGGAGATTTCGATACGGCAACCACCTTTATCGGGCCGGCTGGGAATTACGACGTCTATGTGCGCGATATTTCGGGATGTACCTCATTTGCCATCGCCCAGATCATCAACCTGGAACCGGACCTGCCCGTACCCACCTTTGTGGTGGAGAACCAGTGCGACAACACGGTCACCTCCTTCGATATCCTGGTACAGATCCCTTCGACGGTAGATACGCCGCGTTTTACGCTTAACGGGGACGAGCAGTTCCCGGTACTCAACGGCGGGGTGTGGGAATACACCTATACGGTAGGGACCCCCGGGGACTATGTGGTGGACGTGGTAGACGCCAACGGCTGTACGAGCCAGGGCACCGCCACCGTCTACGAGTTCCTGAGCGCCTCCGGCGGCTTTACCACGGAACCGACCTGTAACGCGGCCGACGGGGAAATCTCCATTTCCACCCTGGGCGGTAGCGGGGACTTTACCTTTGAGCTGCGCACGGGGGCCGGGGCCTATATTGACGACAATACCACGGGGGTCTTTACCGGCTATGCCCCGGGCGATTACGAGGTGCTTGTTACAGACAATATCGTGAATGACGGGGTGATCAATTGTTTCTTCCTGGTGGACGGGATTACCCTGGATGCGGCCATCCCGCCCGTGATCAGCGCGGTGATCGACACGGATATTTCCTGTAACGGGGCCGATGACGGGGCCATCGACGTCTTCCTGCAGGCGGGCACGGATGCCGACAGCCCGATTACCTATACGCTTTACGAGGCGGGGACTTCCACCATCGTCCAGCAAAACGGTTCCGGGTCCTTTACCGGCCTGGTACCCGGCTTCTATGACGTTACCGTGGTGACCAGCCGGAATTGCGAAACCCGCCAGGACGACATCGAAATCTCCGAGCCCCCGGCATTTTCCATCACGGCCAGCGCCCCGGATTTTGCCTGCGAACCGGGCGCCAACCGCTACAGTTCGACGATTGTAACGGTCAACGTGGTGGACCCGGGCACCCCGGGATACCAGTACAGTATTACCGGGTTTGGAAACTATCAGAGTTCCCCGACCTTTGAGGTTGTCGACAACGGCTCCCCCCAGGATATTACAATTTACGCCATCGACGCCAACGGGTGCCAGGCCACCTTTGACCTGCCCACCCTGAACCCGCCTACGGATGTGGTACCGACCCTGTCCCTGCAGGCAGCCCTGACGTGTACCACGGACGAGCGGATCCGCGTGGATGTGGTGGGAAGTACGGATTTCACCCTTTCCGTGGTCAGCGGGCCGGCCAGCCCGGCTGCGGTGACGAACAACCCGGGAGACTCCTTTGTGCTGATGGACCTGCCCCTGGCCGGCGGGTACCTGCTCGAGATCACGGACAATATCGGCGGCTGTTCTTATCCGCTCCCCCTCCACGAGGTCTTTGAGCCCACCTACCCGGCGGTGACCATCAGCGAGGCAAACCCGGTGCGCTGTGCAGTGCCCGGAAATGACGGGGCGCTCTTTATCGAGGTTGCGGACTACACCGGGGTGTACGATTACCAGGTCTACCAGGTGGACAGCGGCGGCAACCGCATCATGCCGGCCCTGGCCAGCGGCAGCTTTGACACGAATAACTTCCCGGATGTCAGCGGCGATCCCGCCCGGATCACCGGCCTGCCGGGGGGCAATTTTATCGTGGACATCGTTTCCCAGGATACCCCGGGCTGCCCGGCCGAATCCAATGTGGCCACCGTACGGGCCCCGAACGGGCCCCTGCTTCCCGTGGCGGTGGAGGAAGGCAACGTGTCCTGTAACGACAACCTGGGCATCATCGTGGCTTCTGCAACCGGCGGTTGGGATATTGCCCCGTATGAGTACCGCCTGCTCCGCGACGACGGGAGCGGCTATGCGGAGGTTGCGCCCTATTCCGCTACGGACCGTTTCGAAAACCTGGGCAGCGGGGACTACCGCGTGGAAGTCCGGGACGTTGAGGGATGTACGGCCACCGTGGATATCACCCTAAATCCGATCCCGCCCATCCAGGTGGGCATCCGGGAACCCCAGGCACTGATCTGCCCGGGCGGGAACAATGCCATCCTCGAAGCCTATGACCCGGCAACGGGCGATGCCCTTACGGCCCTTACCGGTGCTTCAGGGGGCGTTCCGGGAGCGGGTTACAAATACCAGCTCATCTACCTGGGCAGCAACGACATCCTGGACGAGCTCTCCCGCAGCGGCCTGCAGGATTCCCCGGTATTTGCAGGTGCAGGGGGCGAAGGGTATATCAGCACGGGCTGGTATGCTATTGAAGTATCGTCCACCTACGATTGCGTGGGTATTACCGAACCCTATTTCGTAAATCCCCCGCCCCCGATTATCCCGAGCCTGGTACAGGTGCGGGCCCCGGGTTGCGGTGGCCTCGGCGAGATGCGCCTGAGCGTCCAGAACCCGGAACCGGGCTTTGAATACGAATACCGCTCGGTGACGGCCCTGCCTTCCGACCCGTTTATTTCGATGGGGGTGGGCAACACCTCGGTATTGATTTCCGGGGGCCCCGGTTTCTACCAGTTCGACGTGCGCAAGGTCAATGCCTCCAATGTCTGCGACGTGGTGCGCGCCAATGGCCTGACCCTCATCGACGCCCAGGATCTGGACCTGGTGGTGAACCTGCCGGACGACATTTCCTGCGCCAACGAGATAGACGGCCGGATTGAATCCTTCGCCAGCGGCGGGGTAGGGGACAACAGCTTTATCCTGTATAGCGGGGACCCGGGCCCGGATCCGTTTAACCCGCTGCCGGGCGCCGTGGTAGTCCGCGGACCGCAACCCGACGGGACTTTTGAGCAACTCACAGACGGAAACGATTACTACGTAACGGTTACCAGCGGGAATACCTGCGGGGACGTGGAGGGTCCGCTCACTATCATGCGGCCGGCACCCATCGTGTATTCGGCTTCGGCTACCCCGGTTTCCTGTGCCGGAGAAGAAGACGGCAGCATCACCATCGAGGTGACCAGCGGGGGGGAAGGCCTGATCCAATTCGCGATCGCCCCGAATTTCAACGAATTCTTCAGCGACCCGGCTACCCCGGGCGTATATACCTTCACGGACCTTGAAGGAGCCCCCGGCGCGGGCCGGTCTTACGATATCCTGATACAGGATGCCGAGGGGTGCAGTGAGCTCACGAGCATTTCCGTGGTGGAACCCCAGCCTATTGAACTGAGTTTTACCGCAACGGACGAGACCTGTATCGGGGCCGCGGACGGCTCTGCACAACTCACCATCGCCGGGGGGACGCCTTTTGTGGACGGATCGGGCATCCCGTACTACGAGACCAGCCTGAATTCCTCTGCAGATGTGGATTACGTGCGCAACGATGCGCTGTTCTACGACAACCTGCTGGGCGGGGAATCCTATGTGGTCTTTGTGAGGGACGCCAACGGCTGTACCGCCAACATCGTCATCCCCATTGAAATTGGGGTGGACCTGACGGCCAATGTGGACGTGCGCTACGGCTGCGACGGCATCTTCCCGAACAATTCCGTGGAGGTAACCCTGACAGACAGCGGGCTGTACGACGAGGTACTCATTGCGCTGGACCCTGCAGACCCCACGGATGCCATCACGGCAGAGGCCACGGATGTCCGCAGCTGGGGCGACCTGCCCGCCGGCGACCACACGGTGTATATCTACCACGAAAACGGGTGTACGATCTTTGAGGAATTTACCATCGACGACTACCAGCCCCTGACCCTGGATGCCATGCAGACGGGCCCGAACGAGATCACGGCTACAGCCAGCGGCGGGTTTGGCGGATACGAATTCTACTTTAACGGGGATTCGTTTGGCAGCGACAACGTGTTTACGATCAATTACGACGCGAATGTCCGGATCCGGGTGGTGGACCAGATGGGTTGTATGGTGGAAATCAGTTTCCCTTTCGACTTTGAGGGCATGGTGGAATTGCCGAATTACTTTACCCCGGACGGGGACGGCATGAATGACGAATGGTCGCCGGGCAACCGGGAATTCTTCCCTAATATCGAAATCAAGATCTACGACCGGTACGGCCGCGTGGTGGCCATCCTGGACCAGGTGAAGAACTGGGACGGCACCTACGAGGGGACCGAATTACCCACCGGCGATTACTGGTATGTGGTGAACGCCAACGACAATGAAAAACAACAATATGTAGGGCATTTTACCCTGTACAGATAACCAGCGATATGTGGAGCATGTTGGTGCCGGCATCCGGGGGATTTCCCCGGGTGCCGGTTTTATTTTGGATCCGTCCCGGCGGGGCCGCCACCTGGATTGGGCCTGTTTTTTAGCCCTGGGCCAGGCAGGCGTTTATTTTGCGGTCCACCCGCCGTCTACGGTAAGCATGGACCCCACCATATAGGTGGCCGCGTCGCTGGCCAAAAACAGGGCTGCGCCCTGGATTTCCTTCAGCTCCCCCCAGCGGCCGAGGGCCGTAGCCCCGACGATAAATTTTTTCGCCTCCTCGGTTTCGGCGATCGGGATGTTCATCTCGGTGAGGAAGGGGCCCGGGCAGATGGCGTTCACATTGATGTTGAACGGGGCGAGCTCCAGCCCGAGGGCGCGCGTCATCTGCACCACTGCCCCCTTGCTGGTGGCATAGGGCGTCCGGTTGGCCAGGCCTACCAGGCCCAGCGTACTGGCCATGTTGATGATTTTCCCGCTTCCCTGCTTTTTCATTTGCGCGGTGACGGCCCGGGAGGCGTTCCAGGTACCGTCCACATTCACGCGCATCACCTTACTGAATTCCTCCGGGCTCAGTTCGTCGATGGCGCCCCGGATATTGATCCCGGCGCTGTTGACCAGCACATCCAGGCGGCCGTGTGTTTTGACAATATCTGCCACCACTTTTTCCAGGGCCGGCAGATCTGTGACGTCTGCCGAATAGGCCGTGGCGGTTACCCCGTAGGTTTCAGAAAGCTCTTTGGCGGATTCCCGCCCGTCTTCCAGGTTCCGGTTGACGAGCATCACATGGGCGCCTGCCGAAGCAAAGCCGGCACCCATCGCATACCCCAGGCCTTTGGAACCTCCGGTGATCAGTGCGACCTTGCCGTGCATTTCGAATAATTTAATTCCGGGTAGGGATGTTTCTGCCATTGGTGTTGTTGAATTTAATTGGGTTGATAAATGTGTATTTCGTATTTCAGCTAAAGCCGTAAAGTTCCCGGGCCTTCACCAGGGATTCCCGGTTGTTGGCCACTTCCAGGGCCAGTTGGACGTCGTCCGAAAAGCCGGAAACCCGCGGGAGCGGTTGGCCCGTGTCGTGCTCGCGGATATGGTGCAGGAATTCTGCCAGTTCCGCCGGGCCGATCTGGTTAAAAGTGGCCCAGTATCCCGGGGTCAGGCAGGGGACTTCCAGCGGGTCGCGCGTTATCATTTCAAGGTTGAAGCGGACGGAGGGGTTTTCCTTCCGGATCCGGTTGATCATCCCCTGGAGATCCAGGTACCCTTCCCCGAGGGGGACTTCGGACAGCAGGAAGCCATCCGGGTATTCCTCCACCCCCATATCCTTTAAATGGACGGAGAAAGTATACGGGGCCAGGGCATCGACCACTTCCATCGGCCGTTCCAACAGGGCGATGTTGTTGCCCGTATCCAGGGTTACCCCAATCCATTCGCTGTCGAATTCCGACAGCAGGTTCAGCATTTCCCCGGCGCGCCAGTCCTTGTGGTTCTCCACCGCCAGTTTCACCCGGTGCTTCGCCGCAATGGGCTCCGCCCTCCGGATAGCTTCCCGGGATTCCCTGCGAAACTTTTCAAAGCTCTCCAGGTCGCTGAAGTTTTCGTATCGCCGCCCCGAGAGGCAAACCGTGCGAAAAATTCGCACCCCGGCGTCCTTGCCGGCCCTGATTTCTTTTTCAAACCGATCCGCATCTGCATCGTCCCGGGGCAGGCGGATCTGTCCTTCCACAAACATCCCCAGGGACTCCTGCCGGTTTCGGACCTCGCGGACCATCTCCCGGTCCCAGCCCCGGACGTTTACCTGTACGCCCCCAAAACCCAGGGCATGGCAGTGGTCCATCATTTCCAGGGCGGATTCAAATGGCGGGAAGGCCGTGCTCGGCAGGTCCCGGTACCAGCGCATATAGTAGCCCGCCTCGGCCACCCCAAACCGGTTGTCGGACCCCGCCGTCAGAAACGACGGGAAAACGGGCATCGAAAGGGCGATCCCGGTAGTGGCTGTACGTTTTAAAAATGTCCTGCGTTCCATAGTTTGTTTAATTAATTGCCCGGCGCGTTAGGTTTTGGCCGCGGTTAATACAACGCCCGGCCCCCGCTGAGGTCAAAGGTAAACCCGGTACTGAAACTGTTTTGGTCCGAGATGATATAGCAGGCGGCTTCCACAAATTCCTCCAGGGTACCGCAGCGCTTCATCGGGATTTTATCCGTCATGTACCGAATCTGCTCCTCGGGTTGCCTCTCCAATATGGGCGTCCGGATTACGGCCGGGGCAATGCCGTTGATCAGGATTCCCGATTCCGCATACTCTTTCCCCTGTACCTTGATCATCCCGATGACGGCCGCCTTCGCAGCCGAATAGGCAAGCATGCCTGCATTCCCGTCCTTGCCAGCAATACTGGCCACGTGCAGCACCCGGCCCGCACCCTGTTTCAACATCCAGGGGGCAACTGCCTTAAAGGTATTGAAGGACCCCAGGACATTGACTCCCAGGACGCGGTTAAAATCCCCGAAGTCCACCTCGTGGCTTTTTATCCCGGTCCTTCCCGTAATCCCGGCGCAATTCACCAGGATGTCAATCCCACCGGCCTGCCCGGCAAAATCCTCCACGGCCTTTTGGACCTCCCCGGGCTCAGTAACATCCAGGGCATACGTTTTGAAACGCCCGGCAGTCTCCCGGTATTCCGCGGTGAGCCCTTCCGGGTTATGGTCTATCAAACCCAGGTGTGTCCCCTCGTTCAGGAGGCGTCTGGCGAGTGCGAGCCCGAGGCCGCTGGCGGCCCCCGTAATCAGGGCCCGCTTGGTCTCCCATTTTGTTTCCATGTTCAGCAATTGTGCGATTCCGAATATACAAAAAGAAAATCCCCATTGTGGAATCCGCAGTTTTAAGTGTGTTGATAACAAATATCGTTGAGAATTTTGATGGATTTTAAAAAGATGATACTTTAACTGTTTAAAATTTACGAAAAAACAAATCGGACATGGCGTCCGGACCAATTCCAATTACGAGCAAATGGCAAAAGATTCCGACGAGAAAAAAAACGCCTCCGGCAAGCCCCTGAGGAGCGAAGACTGGTTTACCCCCGAAGATGAAATCCAGGGGTTCATCCACCGATCCTGGCTGCGCAACAAGGGCTACCCGGACGATTATTTCCGCAAGCGGCCCGTTATCGGGATCTGCAATACCTGGTCGGAACTGACCCCCTGCAACGGCCACCTGCGGGAATTTGCGGAGTATGTGAAGCGGGGCATCCTGGAGGCCGGGGGCGTACCCTTTGAGTTTCCCGTAACCAGTATGGGAGAGACGCTCATGCGGCCCACCGCCATGTTGTTCCGCAACCTGGCGAGTATGGATACCGAGGAGACCATCCGGGCCAACCCGCTGGACGGGGTGGTGCTGCTCACCGGCTGCGACAAGACCACCCCCTCCACCGTAATGGGGGCCTGTAGCGTGGACCTCCCCACAATAGTGGTCCCGGGCGGCCCGATGCTCAACGGGAAATACAAGGGGGAGCGGATCGGATCCGGCACCTTTTTGTGGTCGTTAAAAGACCGGTTTAAAAACCAGGGATTTACCGAGGAAGACCAGATAGAGGCAGAGATTTGCTCGGCCCGCTCCGCCGGGCACTGCATGACCATGGGGACGGCCTCGACCATGGCGTGTATGGTGGAGTCCCTGGGGCTCACCCTGCCGGGGGCCGCTGCAATCCCCGCCGTGGATGCCCGGAAACGCACCCTGGCCCAACTGTCCGGCAGACGCATTGTCGGGATGGTGCGGGAAGACCTCCGGCTGTCAAAAATCCTGACCCGGGAAGCCTTTGAAAATGCCATCAAATTAAACGCCGCCATCGGCGGTTCCACCAATTTCATCATCCACCTCACGGCCATCGCCAACCGGATCGGGGTAAAACTCGAACTCAAGGATTTCGATACCCTGGGCCGCAATATCCCCCTGCTGGTGAATTTGATGCCCTCGGGCAAATTCCTGATGGAAGACTTCTTCGATGCCGGCGGGCTGCCGGTGGTCATCAACCAGCTGCGGGACCAGTTGCACGCGGATGCACTGACGGTGAACGGGAACCCCATAGGGGAGAACAACCAGCACGCCGAGTGCTACAACCGGGAGGTCATCGCCCCCCTGGAGGAACCCTTCCTGGAGAACGCGGGTATTGCCGTGTTGTACGGAAACCTCTGCAAAGACGGCGCCGTGATCAAGCCTTCCGCAGCCACACCCAAACTGATGACCCACAAAGGCCGGGCCGTGGTATTTGAGACTATTGAAGAGTATCACGCCCGGGTAGACGACCCGGATCTGGAGATAGATGAAAACAGCATCATGGTCCTCAAGGGCGTCGGCCCGGTGGGCTACCCCGGGATGGCCGAGGTGGGCAATATGGACCTGCCCGTCAAACTCCTCAAGAAAGGCGTCACCGACATGGTGCGCATTTCCGACGGCCGCATGAGCGGCACGGCCTACGGGACGGTGGTCCTCCACGTATCGCCCGAATCCTCCATTGGCGGCGTGCTGGGCCTGGTGGAAACCGGAGATACGATTGTGCTGGACGTGCCCAACCGGACGCTCCACCTGGAGGTGGACGACGCGGAACTGGAGAAACGCCGGCAGGCCTGGAAGCCCCCGAAACCCCATACGGACCGGGGTTACGTCAAATTGTATACCTCCACCGTGCAACAGGCCCACCTGGGTGCCGACCTGGATTTCCTCGTCGGGAAATCCGGGGACAAGGTCAACCGGGAATCCCATTAAACCAATAGATAACAAACGATACCAAACCACATGATAGCCATCCTCCTGTTGCTGCTCAGCGTCGTGCTGATCATCCTGATGACCGCCAAGTTCAATGTCCACCCCTTCCTGGCCCTGCTGGGGGCGGCCCTGTTTTTCGGCCTGTTCTCGGACATGTCCCTGCAAATGGTCATCCAGTCCATCAATGACGGGTTCGGGGGCACCCTCGGGAAAATCGGGATCGTCATCGTGCTGGGGGTGATCATCGGCGCCTTTTTGGAACACTCCGGGGGCGCTTTTAAGCTCGCCGAGATCATCCTGAAGATCATCGGCCGCAAGCGGGTACATGCTGCCATGGGGATCGTCGGGTTTATCGTCTCCATCCCCGTATTTGCGGACAGCGGCTTTATCATCCTGAACCCGCTGAATAAAAGCCTCACCAAGCGGGCCAAACTCTCCATTGTCGGGACGGCCACCGCCCTGATCCTCGGGTTGATGATCTCCCACGTACTGGTGCCGCCCACCCCGGGGCCCATTGCGGCAGCCGGGATCATTGGGGCCGACGTGGGCCTGGTGATGCTCGTAGGCCTGATTATCGGCGGGTTGGCCCTGGTACTGGCGGTTATCTTATGCAAAAAACTGGGCGAACGCTATTACATCGATCCAAATCCGGATATAGACGAGGCGGAAATCCAGGAGAAAATCAAGCAGGCGCCTTCTGCCCTGAAATCCTTCCTGCCGATACTGGTCCCGATTGTGCTCATCGTGGGCAAGTCCCTGCTCGAGTTCAACCTGCCGGAAGGCCAGGAGGGAGCCGCCTGGGTACGCCTGATGCTCTTTATCGGGGAACCCGTGGTGGCCTTGTTAATCGGGATGCTCATCTCCTTCCTGTTGCCCAAAAAATTCGACCGCAAGCTGCTCTCCACCTCCGGCTGGGTCGGCAAGGCCATGGGGGACGCTTCGAATATCATCCTCATTACGGGCGCCGGTGGGATCTTCGGCACCATCCTGCAAAACAGCGGGATAGCCGGTACGCTGGCGGATTCGCTCTCCACGGCAAACCTGGGGATCTGGCTGCCCTTCCTGCTCTGTGCCGCCATCAAAACAGCCCAGGGCTCCTCCACGGTGGCCCTGATTACCACAGCCTCCATCATCGCGCCCATGCTCGGGTCCCTGGGCTTCGAGACAGCCATCGACAAGGCACTTGTGGTCTCCGCCATTGGGGCGGGCGCCATGGTGGTGTCCCATGCCAACGACAGCGGATTCTGGATTCTCACCCAGTTCTCCGGCATCGATGTCAAAACCGGATATCGGGTATATACGCTTGGGACCCTGGTGGTAGGGACTTTTGCGGCCCTGCTCGTATTTGCAGCTTCTTTTATTTTATAACCCGATGGATGATGCCTTGTAACCCGCCCGGAAGCCGACTCGTAAAATTCCCGCCCACCTCCCGGGGCCGGGCAACCGGGTGGGTTTTGGCGGGCACCTGCATTTTCCTGGCAATGACATCCTGCGCATCGGATCCGGAGGGGGTGGAACCATCGCCCCCGCTCAGCCCCGAAGAGGCCATGGAAAGCTTTGAGCTCGCAGACCCGGGGCTCCGCGTGGAGCTGGTGGCCTCGGAGCCCCTGGTGCAGGACCCGGTAGCCATCACCTTCGACGCCGGGGGCCGCCTCTGGGTGGTGGAAATGCTGGGTTTTATGCAGGATATTGAAGGAACGGGGGAGCAGGACCCGGTGGGACGCGTATCCGTGCTATTCGATGACGACGGGGACGGGCAGATGGACCGGCGGACGATATTCCTGGACAGCCTGGTACTGCCCCGGGCAGTGGGCCTGGTAGACGGTGGCGTACTGGTTGCCGAAAGCATCCCCCTGTGGTTTGCAGAGGATTTGGATGGGGATTTTGTGGCCGACCGGAAAACCCTGGTGGATTCCGCCTATGGGGGGAGCGGCATGCCCGAACACTCCGCCAACGGGTTGTGGCGCGGTATGGATAACTGGATCTACAACGCAAAATCCCAGTACCGCTACCGCCGCGAAGGCGGGGAGTGGATCAAGGACGAAACGGAATTCCGCGGGCAATGGGGCATTGCCCACGACAATGCAGGCCGCCTGGTATATAATTACAACTGGTCGCAACTGCATGCAGACCTGGTACCGCCCAACAGCCTGGACGACAACCCGAACCACACCCCGGGCAGCGGCATCGACCACGGCCTGACCCTGGACCGGACCATTTTCCCGATCCGGAGCAATACGGCGGTAAATCGGGGCTATGTGCCCGGGACGCTGGACGCAGAAGGCAGGCTGCTGGAGTTCGCTTCGGCCTGCGGCCCGCTGATCTACCGGGGGGATGCGCTCCCGGAATCCTATCAGGGGGATGCCTTTGTCTGCGAACCCACGGCCAACCTGATCAAACAAAATGATATCGTGGAAAGCGGCTTTATGCTGGAGGCGCAGCCCACCTATCCGGACCGGGAATTCCTGGCCTCCACGGACGAGCGGTTCCGGCCCATTTCCCTGGCCCCGGGCCCGGACGGTGCCCTGTACGTCGTGGATATGTATAAAGGGATTATCCAGCACGGGCCCTATATGACGGAGTACCTGCGGGAAGTCACCCTGGATCGGAAACTGGACCAGCCCGTCCACATGGGCAGGATCTGGCGGATAACCCGCGAAAATTCCGGGGGTGGCAGCGAAGGGGAAAGTGCCGCGGGAATCAATCGGGCGAAAGTTCCGCTGGATCAACTGGATCTCGTTGCCCTGGTGGGCATGCTGGACAGCCCGGACGGCTGGACCCGCGATACGGCCCAGCGGCTGCTGGTGGCCTGGGGTCATTCTCCCGGGGGCGGGGATGGAGCCAATCAGGCCCGTGGCGGGAATAAGAAATTATCTGAAGGCGCAACCCCGGTTGCAACGGCTCTCAGGGAGATGGCCAATCAGGGGTCATCCCTGGGGCAACTGCACGCCCTCTGGACGCTGGAAGGGATGGGCTGGCGCGATCCGGAGGTGTACCTGGAGGCGCTTAATTCGAACCACCCGGTGGTGGTACAGGCTGCCCTGCGAATCCTGGAACCGATTTGCCGGGAAGACCGCACCGTCCGGGAGGCGGTCGGGCGATTTGTCCAATCCGAATTCGCCGGGGCTTCGCCCCTCGTTCAAATGCAGATGGTCCTGGCAGGCGATGCGCTTGACGCGGATGTGGCGCTGCCGGCCACCCGCCATTTCCTGGAGGACTACGGGGAGCTACCGGTGGCCCGGGATGTCGCCATGAGCAGCCTGGAAGGAAGGGAAATGGAATTGTTCGAACAACTGCTCGCCAACCGGGGCGATTCCCCGGGGGTCCAGCACGAGGAGATATTTGCCGAAATGCTGGTCACCGCAATCGTCAATTCCCGAAAAACCCGGGATATCCGACATTTGCTGGCCGTTGCCCGGGATGCCCACGGAGACTGGCTCCGCAGCACCGTGGTCCAGGGGATGCTCAATGCCCGGGAGCACGATTCCCTGCCGGCCATCGCCCTGCCAGAAAATCCGACCTTGTTTGAAGCCGCGGATACCGACCCACTGGTGGCCGCCTTACAGCATCGGTTTACCTGGCCCGGGAAACCGGATATTGAACCCGAACCCTCCGGCGCTTCCTTTGAAATCGACCCGGAGCAAATGGCCCTGGGCCGGCAACAATACCTGAACCTGTGCGCCAATTGCCACGGGACCAAAGGGGAGGGGATGCGCCGGTTTGCGCCGCCCCTGAAGGATTCCGAATGGGTCAACGGGGAGGATTATAAATTGGCCATGATCCTGTTGCACGGGATGGAGGGTCCCGTTGAGGTAGGCGGCAAACGATACGACATCCCGGACATCCTCCCGAGTATGCCTTCTTTTTCCACCCTTCAGGACCGGGATATCGCGGCAATCGCCACCTATATTCGCAATGCCTGGGGACACAGTAACCAACCTGTCAGCCGGGGGAGGGTCACCGGGATCCGCTTCCGGACCCAGGGGAAGATCCGGCCCTGGACGGCCGGGGAACTGGACACCTTGCAATTTTCCCTTTCCGATTGAAGCGGGCCGCATGTGGCGCGCATATTTTTACCCCGGATTACGCCGGGGAAATCTTAAGATTATTTTATATTTGCAAGCCGAAAGAAATCCCAGGCTGGTTTTCTTTCGTTTTTTACCAACGAGGTCTGAGTTTTTGAGAAGCCAAAGGCCGCGCGCCGGCTGGCTCCTCGCGGAAAATGTCCACTGGACTTTTTCTTTTCGCTCGGCCCCGGTCCGGGATGTAGTTCAGCCTGGTAGAATACACGCATGGGGTGCGTGTGGTCGCTGGTTCGAATCCAGTCATCCCGACGAAGCAAACCCCGACGGAGAATCCGTCGGGGTTTTGTATTTCAAAGCCCCGCGGAGAGCTCGCTTTCCAAAGGGGCGTGAAATACAAAACCGAGCAGCGCAAAGCGCTGTCGGGGTTTGCTTCAGTTACTCCCACCTCTGGATCACGCGAGTGCCAGCGAGCGTAATCCAGCCGCCAGGCTTACCCGACTGCCGGAGTAAAACCATTAAAAGATTCATGGATAAAGCCTGCCGGGGCGGGATTAAATGGCGATACTTCTAAAAAAAGAAAGAAATGGAAGTATTAGTTATAGGAGCCAACGGAAAAATCGGCAGGATGGTTTGCGATAAACTCAAGAATTCAGAAAAGCATAACCCCATCGCTTTTATCCGAAAGGAAGAGCAGCGCTCGTATTTTGAGGATAAGGGCATCCAGGTAGCAGTAGAGAGCCTGGAAAATTCGCCCGAAGCCCTGGAGCATGTCATTAAGAACCATGACGCCGTTGTATTCACAGCCGGCTCAGGCGGGAAAACCGGTCCGGGCAAAACCATGGAGATCGACCTGGATGGGGCCATCAAAACCATAGAGGCGGCCCAAAAACATCGCGTAAAACGTTTTGTGATGGTGAGCGCCTCCCATGCCGATGACCGCTCGTCATGGGGCGAATCGGACGGGATGAAGCCTTATTACATCGCCAAGCACTACGCCGATGAGGCCCTGAAACGGAGCCAACTAAATTATACCATCCTAAGACCCGTGCAATTGACGGATGAAGACTCGCCCGGCAAGGTTACCATGTCCGTAGATCCGGGAAAGGTGAGCAGCCAGATTCCCAGGAAGGCCGTAGCCGAAACCATCCTCCAGGTCCTGGAAAATAAAAAGACGTACGGGAAAACCATCGAGATGAGCTCCGGCGGGGAGGAAATACCGGCTGCCATTGAAAAGGTAACTTCCTGAGAAAGCCCCAACCCTGGATCACGCGAACGCCAGGGAGCATAATCCAGCCGGCCTCAGGTTGTAGATTTAACAACTTGAGGCCGGCTGTTTTATTGATTACCACGCGTGTTTCGCAGCCTTCTCCTGTTTATGGGGGCAGTCCCGGGCAACGGGTCCGCCTGACTATTTCATCCGACCCATCAGCTTGGCATATTCTTCTGTAGCCGTACAGCCGCCTACTTCCAGGCGGGCATTTGAAATCAACTGGTCGCCACTGAAGATATTGAAAGCGCCAACTTCCTTTTCCTCGCCATTGATGAACATGAAGTGACGGAATTCCCGGGTAGCGTGGTTGAATTCAAACCCCACGTCGCCGATGCCTTCCGTGAGCTCAGAAACACAAGCTTCCACATTGTTTTTCAGGTTTTCCAACTCCTCCAGTACCGGCAATTCGTCTACGAGCTGTTGTGCATCGAACCGGATGCCATCCGCCTCGGCAATGTATTGTACATTGTCCGCCGCCTCCAGGATTTTGTCTACCTCGCTGGAGCTCAGGATGGTCTTAGTAACTCGGATGGTACGGTTGGCCGTGAGTTTCCACGCGGAGCCGCACCCGAATGTTTTACTGCCGTGTTCGATTTTTACCGTCACGCTCTTATCGATCCGCTTGAGACCGGCCAGGTCGCGCAGGGCGTCCTCCAACGCGGCCCGGGTCTGGGCGTTGTCATTGGAATTAGCCACGGCTTCCTCGAGCCGGTCCAGGGCGTCCCGGTAGGGCTTGACCAGGCCTTTTACCTTGGAATCGATATTGTCGTCGCACAGGACCCGGTTGTGTTCCTTCAATATTTTATCCGCCTCTTCCCGTCCGCTTTCTATCCCGTCATCCACCGCATCGTCAATGGCATCCCTGGCCCGGTCGATAATGGCCGGCATGGCCGTCCGAAGCCCCCGCAGGCTCAGCTCAAATTCATAGGCTTCATTGGCGGCCTCCAGATCCTCCAGGGCCTGTTCCGTCAATGCGATGGCATCGTCAATTTGCTTTGTAACCATCTCCGGGATCCCGGAAGCAAAATTCTCGGGCGGACTGGCTATTAAACGAGTCTGCTCTTTGGTAAATTCGGCATGGGCCGACCACTGTGCATCATCGATGGTCACCTGCCCGTCCAGGGTAAGCGCCTCATTATCTGCCTGCAGGGTCCCTTCCAGGCCCTGCTTCCCGGAGGGCATTTCCACTTCAAACCCGCCCGAGAGGCCGATTTCGAATTTCCCGGTCTGGTCGGCATACCCGCTTGTTTTGAGTTGTCCCCCGGGCTTTACCGGGATCATTTCCGGCCACCAGCTCAAATCCGGATCCACCCAACCGTTGACAAATGCTTTGGCCAGTAGCGTGCCGTCCGTGCCGGCTTCGGCCACTACGGCCGTACTGCCCGCCCCGATGGGGAACCCGAAGGATATAAAGGAGGTGATGTCCAGGGTAAATTCTAATTCCCCATTGATGCCCATGCGGTAATCGTAGGTCAGGTCGCTTTCCAGCAGCTCCTCGAGGAATATCGAGCCGCTGAACCCCTTAGTTTCGTATCGCAACCCGCTGGCTTCGAATACATTCCAGAAGGGGAAGGTACCCCCGTAGACGCGATAGGCATCAAAGCGCACGATTTCCTCCAGCGGCTGTGTGGGTTCGTACAGCAGGTTACCCTTGTGCGAATAGCCGAAACTGCCCGTTACTATTTCCGAGCCGCTATCTCCGCCGTCCCCGCCGTCCCCGTCGTTCCCAAGGCCGCCATCCTTCCCCCTGGAGAAGAAAAACATGGGGTCCGAATAATCGGCGATGTAGGTGATATGCCCGCCAATGGGGGGTTTTACTGACAACGGCTTGGTAGCATCCGGATCGTCGTTCGTGGCTACTTTCATCTCAAAAGAGGCCGCGATGGCAAAAACAAAATAGGAGTGCTCATCCAGCAGCAGGATTTCAAAATCCCGGTTTTCATTCAGGAATGCCCCGCTAAAATATCCGATATCTGCGCGGAGGGGTTCGGTGAATTCAAAGTATCGCTTCGGGGAGGGGATTTGTACGGATCCGCTGATGCTTTTTAGCGAACCCTCTTCATCAAACCGCACGTCCAGGTTGGCATCCAGGAATTCAACCGATTCGCCGGATGCCGTTTCCATGGTCAGCGTTCCTTCCAGCAGGTAACCTTCTTCGGTCTCAGTAATATTGCCTTCCGGGGTGAGATCGTCACGTGTAAGCGCAAAAACCGTTTCTGCGGGGGGAGTGCCTGTACAGGCATCCGGGCATATGTCGGGGTTGCCGCATGGGTTGGTTTGGCAGGTATCCGTGCCGATAGGCTCCAGCGCGGTTTCCTTGCTGCAGGCAGCCAGGAGGAACGCTGCCAATAAAAAGAGGAGGATGCGGGGGGTAATGTTTGTGGTTTTCCAACCGGTGTTGTACTTGGCTTCCATAATGCTTTTGTTTTGTGGTGATACTTCTCCAGCTTGTTTGTGTGACTTACCCGGCCCGGATCAGAAACCCATACCCGGGCAAGACCACAAAACTGCTGTGTCAAATGCATGACAAGGCAAACCTAAGTCACTGATTATTAGGGCGAAAAAAAGCATGGGGGACGAAAAGGGGACAGGGTCCGGCAGGAGGGGGGACAAAAAGTGGACAGGGGGTGCAGGCCCCGTAAATAGAGGGCCCGGGGCGATGTAGTAAGGAGGTGGCTATAAGGACATGATGGCCGTATCCAGGGAATCGGCACGGGATAATTCCATTTTTTTCCGCAACCGGTGCCTCGCTTTTTTTACACCTTCGGCAGAAATATTCAGGATGCTGGCAATCTCCTTGGAAGAAAGGTTCATTTTTATCAAGGCCATCAGTCGCAATTCTGTCCGGGTTATCTCGGGGTATTTCTCGGTGGCCTTCCGCGCAAAATCCTTGTGTACGGCTTCAAAATACTGGGTGAAATTTTCCCAGGCCTTATCGTCCTGCTGGTCGGCGGAAATGGTCCGCAGGAGTGCTTTGTAGGCCGTACTGTTGTCTTCAGTTTCCTTAAGGGATTTGGCCTGTTGTTTCAGGTCTTCCAGGATTTCATTTTTCTTGGCCAGGTGCAGGGCGTGGGTGGTGAGTTCCTTCTTCTTGAAGGCCAGTTCGGCCTTGACCCGCTCCCGCTCCAGGCGGTTGCGTTTCATCTTCTGGCGCAAGGCATAATAGCCCAGGCCGGCAAAAAACAGGACAACGACCAGGCCGGAAATCAACCCGATCCGCTGCAGGCGGTCCGCCTTCTGTTTCTCCTGCAACAAGGCGATTTCCTGTTGTTGCATTTGGATTTCCTGCCGGTTTTTTTCCGATTCGTACTGGATTTCGAGCGCGCTTATCTTGTCCTGGTTCTTTTGGCTGAATATTGAATCATAAGCCGAAAAAAAGCGCGTATGGAACGCATACGCCTGGGGGATGTTGCCCAGTTTATCGAAGGACTCGGATATGCGCAGGTAGGTCTCCACAGCATCCAGGCTGTTGGATGGCTCAAAATAGCCCAGGCCGGTTTGGTAGCGTTCCAGTGCCAGCCTGTAATCCCCTTCCCTGAAATGGATATCCCCCAACCCGCGATGGGCCATACCCAATTCCCTGAGTTCTCCGGTTTCCCGGTTGATCTCCAGGGCTTTTTCCAGGTAGGTCCTGGCAGTGTTCAGCGAGTCCATTTTCAGGTAAACGGACGCCATGAGGTTGTATTGCTCCCCCAATTCGGTCTTTAGGTTTTCGGATTCAAAGTAAGGCAGGGCCTCCTGATACAGTTGCAGGGCTTCCCTGTAGTTGCCGGCCTCGGCCAGGTTGGTGGCCATGTTCGAACGGGTAATAGCCAGGCAATATTCCACCCCGGATTCCCCACAAATCGCCTCGACCCGGCGGTAATAGGTATTCGAAATTTCCAGATCGCCCAGTTCCGCATGGAGTTTGCCGATATTCATCAGGGCCGGAGCCAGGGCACTGCTTGGCTGGCCCAGTTGTTCACTGGTCCTCAATGCGTTCTGGAACGATTCCAGCGCCAGGCCGGGCTTGCCGAGGTACTTGTAGAAAATACCCAATGCATTGTAATTAACTGGCAGGTCTTGCCGGTTGCCTATTTCGCGGTTTACCTCAATAGCCAATTGGAGTTGGGCAGCACCTTCCTTATAATCCGATATGTAGTAGTGGTACCTTGCGCTGGATTCGTAAAGTCGGGCTTTCAGCGTGTCATTTTGAACCTGCGCATTGATTGCTGCCGCGGAATCCAGGTAGGCTTTGGCCGTCTGGATATCGTAGGCCCTCATGTTCAAAAAGATCTCCCTGTAGGTATAGGCACGCTCCAGGCCTTCCTGCTGCTCCAGAACCTGCTGCAAACTATCGAGAACCGGGTTATCGGTATGGGCAGGGAATTGGGCATATAAACCAAAATGCGCCAACAGGCCAATGCAACAAAAGAAGTGAAGGGTTCTTGTCATAGTCGTTGGATACCTAAATATAGGAAAAGGGAATAAAATTCCTTGCAAATGCTTACATCCCACGCAAAGGAAAAACGATCCATTTGAAGAATATACAGCCGGGCCCGTACCCGTTTTCTTAGTATTTTGCTCCCTAAATCAAAAATTATTGGAATATGGCATCCGGATTATTCGCCTTGCTGGACGATGTGGCAACCCTGATGGATGATGTGGCAACCATGACGAAGGTGGCCGCCAAGAAAACAGCGGGCATCCTGGGCGATGACCTGGCGGTGAATGCGGAAAAGTCCTCCGGATTTATCTCCTCCCGGGAATTGCCGGTGCTCTGGGCCATAACCAAGGGATCCTTCCTGAACAAAGTCATCATCCTGCCGGTGGCTTTTGTCCTGAGTGCTTTCCTGCCGGTGGCCGTCACGGTGATCCTGGTCATCGGGGCGTTTTACCTGGCCTACGAGGGGGCGGAAAAAATATACGAATACTTCTTCCCGCACCCCCATGCCAAAGAGGAAGTCCCTTTAAAGTACGCCTCCAAAAAGGAAATCCTGGCTTACGAAAAGGAAAAGATCAAATCGGCCGTGCTGACGGATTTCATCCTCTCCGTCGAGATTGTAATTATCGCTCTGGGGACGGTGGTGGAGGAGCCGCTGCTCACGCAAATCCTGGTTACCACGGCTATTGCCCTGCTGGCTACGGTGGGGGTCTACGGCATTGTGGCCCTGATTATCCGGATGGATGAATTTGGCCTGCGGCTCATTGACCTGAACGAACGGCAGGATAGTTTTTCGGACAAGGTCGGGAACCTGCTCGTACAGGCGCTTCCGTACGTGATTAAGAGCCTCGCCGTAATCGGGACCATTGCCCTGCTGCTGGTGGCGGGGGGCATCTTTACGCACAACCTGGATTTTATGCACGATTTCCTCCACTCCCTGCCCGCATTGCTCCGGGATTTTATAGTGGGCCTGTTGGCAGGTGCAGCCGTGTTACTCCTGGTGAAGGGCGTGGTAGCCGCCTGGAAATAAAAAAGGGGACCCGAGGCCCCCTTTTCTGCTTTGCAACATGTGTTAGACTGCTAGGAAAACCTGATGAGTTTCAATCCGGTAAACCTACGCGTATTCCTCCAACTCATATGGCGGGACAGCATCCTGTCCACCCCTGTGTTGCTTTCGTTTGCGGTGTTTTTATTACGACTCATAGTTGTAATTGGTTTAGCGTGATAAGGGCAATAGGCCCTGTTAAATTGCACGCACTACTAGGACGTATTTAAGGGAAAAAAGTTTCATTCGTTAAGAGGAGTTTAACGAAAATTCGGGAAGTTTATGAATAATTAAGAATATCTATATCCCGGCGAATTATCCATAGTGTTTGTCTATGCATAATCAGGTTTTCCGATTGCGCGAGTTAGGGCTGCCATTCCCTGGATGCGGATTGCTCCGCTGTCGGAAAATCGGCCGGAACTTCCTGGGTGACTGCCCCCGTGGCTGCCCATTCGGCGCCCCGTTGCAGCGTGGTGATAAACCCGACGCATTCCATGGAATAGTCAAAATGCCCCAGGGTGGAATGGAAGACCCGCCCCTGTCCGTATTCGATGGCCATGAGCTGGGGTACGTGTTGCCCGATACCGACTACCTCGGGGTTCCAGGGCGGGGCGTTTTTCTCCACATCGGCGTAAGCGGTTGCCAGGACGGTGGCATTCTCAAAGGGCCCCCGCATACGCTCGTACAATTCGTCCTGGGTATGCATCCACGTGGCAGGCAGGCCCTTCATAATGGGGTGCTCCGGCGCCCGGATGGTCAGCGCGAATTCATACTCCGGCCCGTGGGAGCCGCATACCCCTTCCGAATCGTCCCGGACGAGCTCCCCGGCATCGTTGTAATAGACATACGGCCCGGTTGTTTCATCCCTGCCGCCCCAGGCGCCTAAACCGATCATCCGGTTGAATTCCTCCCAGTGGCCCCAGGGGTTGTTGGCTGCGTGGACCACCACAAAGCCGCCACCGTTTGCCACGTATTGCTCAAAGGCCTTCCGGGTGGCTTCCGGCCATAGGGGGGAGGAGGCACCCAAATTCGAGATGATGACATCGTAGGGGGAAAAATCCATGGAAAAATCGGATGTTTCGATCGGGTCGTGGGAGATGGCCCGGGCGGTGGAATCCAGGGGGTAATTTTCGATGAAGGAGGTGTACGGCTCCGGCCGGGACTCGTTGTATTTGATGCCCAGCCACACGGAGTCCATCCGGTGCACGGAAACGTCAAAGAGCCCGGTTTCCTCCAGGTAATCCCGCATCATCACAGTGGTTTTTGGCCAGACATAGTGGTTGTTCTGCCCATCCAGGATCAGGGCCTGTAATTTGTCAGGTGCCTGGGGTGGCGTTGCAATGTTTTTCTTTTCTTGTTTGCAGGCGATCGCCAGGAGCGCGATGGCCGCTATCCACCGGAGATGTTTCATCGTTTCAGGTTTGGTTGGTTTTATGAAATTTCCGGGCCGGTTGCCGGCACCGGGTCTCCTGTAAATATAAAACATCGTATTACACCGGGGAAAAACCCGTATATTTTTCCCATGGATGAATGCCCTTTGGAGAGCCGTGCAGCCCTGTTGGAAAGCCGGGTTGCCCTGCCGGAGAGTCGGGTGGCCATGTTGCAAGGCCGTGCAGCCCTGTTGGAGAGCCGTGTTCCCGTGCATTGGAACAGGTTTTTTATCGCCTTCCCAATCGTTGCGTGCCTGCTGCTGGGAGCTTGCGGGGAAAGGGAAAATGCCGCCGTGCAGACACCCGCGGTCCCGCCCAATATCATCTACATCCTGGCCGACGATTTGGGATACGGCGACCTGGGCTGCTACGGGCAGGAAAAATTCAACACCCCGAACATCGACCGGTTGGCCCAGGAAGGTTTGCTCTTTACCCAACACTATTCGGGGAGCACGGTTTGCGCCCCTTCCCGCGCCGCCTTGCTGACGGGGATGCATACCGGGCACACCGTGGTTCGGGGCAACCGGGAAGTACAGCCGGAGGGGCAGCACCCCATCCCGGACTCCACCTATGCGCTGGCGGAAATGTTCCGGGAGAACGGTTATGCCACGGGGGCCTTTGGCAAGTGGGGCCTCGGATACCCGGGATCTGAGGGCGATCCGAATGCCCAGGGGTTTGACACCTTTTTTGGATACAATTGCCAGCGGATGGGACACCATTACTATCCCCACCATCTGTGGTACAACCGGGACAGCATCGTCCTGGAGGAGAATGCGGGCAAATTAAAAGGCCGCTATGCGCCGGAGCTCATCCATCGGGAAACGCTCAATTTTATCGAGGAAAACCGGGAGAACCCCTTCTTCCTGTATGTGGCCTCCATTATACCCCACGCCGAGCTGGCAGCCCCGGAGGAAACCCTGCAGCGCTTCCGGGGCAGGTACCCGCCGGAAAAGCCCTATGAAGGAACGGACCACGGGCCGCAATACCGAAAGGGCCCTTATGAATCCCAACAGGAACCCCGCGCGGCCTTTGCAGCCATGATATCCATCCTGGACCGGCAGGTGGGGGAAATTATGGAGAAGGTCCGGGAGCTGGGCCTGGAGGAAAATACGCTCATCGTGTTTACCTCGGACAACGGGCCCCACCTGGAAGGCGGGGCGGATCCGGATTATTTTGACAGCAACGGGCCGCTCCGCGGCTACAAGCGCGACCTGTACGAAGGCGGGATCCGGGTGCCGATGCTGGTGCGCTGGCCGGGTTGGATTCCACCGGGTACCCGGACGGACCACATCTCGGCTTTCTGGGATGTTTTCCCGACGTTTGCGGAGATCCTGGGTGTGGACCCCCCTGTGGAAATGGACGGCATTTCCTTTTTACCCACCTTGCTGCTGGCCGGGGACGGACAGGAACAGCACGCCTACCTTTATTGGGAATTCCATGAACAGGGAGGTCGGCAGGCGGTGCGTAAAGCCGATTGGAAGGCGGTCAGGTACGAAGTCCTCGAGCATCCCGACGGCCCCGTTGAATTGTACGACCTCTCCGAAGACCTCGGGGAGACGCAGAATATCGCTTCGGACCACCCGGAGGTGGTGGCGGAGATGGAAAAGATCCTCCGGGAAGCCCGGACCCCATCGGCGGAATTCCGATTTGGCGGATAATGGGCAGACAGGGGCGGCTCCAAACCTTAAAACGGCACGCCACAGAATGCCGGCCCGGATATTTCCCCTTGCCCTGCCTGCAATTATCTTAAATCAATCTAAATTTAAATAATTGAAAACCAGTTATTTAAATTGATTCTATGGCGCTTTGCCTGTATTTTAGGACATATCGACAAATCAAAATACACTTATAAATAGAAAAACATGGCGATACGATTAGGAAGCAGTTGCATGAACTGCGACAACATGATGAGCGACAGCATGTGTAAAGTCCACGGGGTGAAGGTGGCCAGCCACTATACCTGTGACCATTTTGAAATGAAGGCCGAATTGACCGACCACCGGGATTGCACCAGCTGCCAGAGATACGAACGGGACGACTGCGCCAACCCGGCCAAAGCGTCCCCGGGCATGATGTGCTCGGTCTGGGCCCCCCGGGAATTCCGGGCCTGACCGCCGAACCGGCGGACCGACAGATCAGCCAGCCGCAGCCTCGGCCCATTTCCCCGACCGTCCGACGCCGGGAACGATGGGATCCGCGAAGCACCTAAAATCTGCACAATGCCAGCCCCCAGAGGCTGGCTTTCTTTTTGTTTACGGGTGCGATCAATTTTATGTGTAATTTAAACGCTTTCAAATTCACACAGATGACAAGATTGATACTTGGTATCGCCCTGCTGATCGGCTGCTGCGTCGCCCGCGGCCAGGCAACCCTGGTAAAAACCGACAAAGGCTGGGTCTCCGGCACCACCGATTCCGAGCGCGGCCTGCGCGTTTTCAAGGGCATCCCCTTTGCCGCACCTCCCGTCGGAGAGCTGCGCTGGCGTGCCCCGCAACCGGTCAGGGCCTGGACGGATACCCTGCAAGCCACTGAATTTTCGGCCAGCCCCATCCAGAATGAACCAAGGCCTTTTTACGCCTGGAGTGAGGAATTTATCGCCCAACCGGAACCCCTGAGCGAGGATTGCCTGTATCTGAATGTCTGGACACCTGCTGAAAGCGGGAACGAAAAACTCCCGGTGTTTGTCTGGATTTACGGGGGCGGGCTTAACAGCGGATCGGCGAATTGCGCTATTTACGATGGAGCGGAGTTGGCGTCGAAGGGCGTCGTATTTGTAAGCCTGAATTACCGGGTGGGGGTACTGGGCTTTCTGGCGCATCCGGAACTCAGTGAGGAATCCGGGCATGGAGCCTCCGGAAATTATGGATTTATGGACCAGACAGCCGCCCTGGATTGGGTGCGGCGCAACATCGCTGCATTCGGAGGCGACCCGGACAATGTCACGATTGCCGGCCAGTCTGCCGGGGCTTTCAGCGTAAACGCGCAAATTGCATCCCCCCTGGCAAAAGGCTTGTTCCACAAAGCAATCCTGCAGAGCGGCGGGTTGCTTTCCGGCCGGCTCAGCCAGGACCTGGAACAGGCAGAAGCGGCCGGGGTCCGTTTTATGGAAAAAGCCGGGGTGCGTTCCCTTGGAGTCTTGCGGGAACTCCCGGCAGACAGCATCCAGGCTGTGAGCAACCTTCCGGGCGTGGGGCGCTTTGGCGTCACCCTGGACGGGCACTTCCTACCCGACACGGATATGCGGGCCTATTTCCGGGAGGGGCGTCATAACCAGGTACCGGTGATTGCCGGCTGGGTAACCGGGGACGGGAATTTCATGGGGTCCAACGCCATGACCCCCGAGGCCTACCGCCGGGAGGCCGACAGCCTCTACGGGGAGCGCGCCGGCGCCTTCCTGGAGCTATTCCCGGGCAGTACCGGGGAAGAGGTGCAGGAATCCAGGAGCCTGATAACCTTGTTGGGGTTTGCCGGCCTGCCAGCGCACCGGATGGCTTTAGCCAGTGGGGGGACAAGCTACCTCTACCAGTTTGGGCATGTGCCGCCGGACAAACCAGATTTCCCGAATTACGGGGCCTTCCATACCAGCGAAGTGCCTTTTACCCTCCATACGCTACATACCTGGGACCGGCCCTGGCAGCCGTATGACCGGAAGGTGGAAGATACACTCTCCTCCTATTGGCTCAATTTTGCCAAAACCGGCAACCCGAACGGGCCGGGACTCCCGGCCTGGAAACACTACCAGTACGGGTCGGGGGATATCCTGGTCATCGATGAAACGATCCGGACGGAGCCCGGGTTGCTGCAGGAGGAATTGAGATTCCTCGACAGGAACTAGGGGGCAACCTGGACCTTGAAATATCTTGGACTAGGTCGATTTCCTGTAGGAACTCGGTACCACCCCGAAACGGGCGCGGAACATCTTGGAGAAGTGGCTCCGGCTGGAATAGCCGATGTTGTAACAGATTTCCGAGACATTCATGTCGGTGGTTTCCATCAGTTCCCGGGCCAGTTCCATGCGCACATTCGTAATGAATTCGTGTGCGGAATACCCGTATACGATGCGGATTCCCCGTTGCAGTTTCCGGGAGGAAAACCCGAGTCGGGCGGCCAGGTCATCAACAGCTATCTTTTCCCCCGGGTTATCCCGGATAGTCTCAGTCAGGTTTTTAATTTTCTCAAAATCCGCGATACTGAGTTCCGGTCGTTTAACTGTACCCAGGTGCTCCTGTTGGTGCGACTCGAGTTGGGAGGCGAGCATCCCCATAACGGCGCCTTCGGTAAGCAGGCGCCCCACCAGGTCAGTCCGCTCGTTTTTGATAATCGTTTCTACAAAATGCCCGGTTTGTGTGTCTATTTGTCCCAAATAGCGATAGGCGAGCTGCTTTTGCCCCACCCGGAACAGGTTTTCCAGGTGTGTCTCCAGTTGCGTTTTTATTTTTAAATCGGCCTCCGTGATCACGTGGGTTTTCAGAATCAGGTAACAACTTTGCAGCGGTTCACCACCCGGTATTACAAAATCGGCAACGGTATGGTCGGTGCCCAGAATAAAAAAGTTCTGCCATTGCTGAATGTCAATAAAATGCTCTTCCGATTCAAATTTATGGCGTTGCCGCCCCTTCAGGTGGTATCCCAGGTAGTAATTCCTTTCACCGTTAAACTGAACCTTCCAGGACAGATCATCAAAAAATTGGATATTGTAGACCCAGGCAGTTAGGCCGGGATACAGCTCAAAAAGTTTGATGGAGCCCTGGCCTTTTTCGTTGTCCAGGATCAGTTGACCGGAACCATGGGATTCGACGACCTCCGCATCCAGGTAAACTGCGAATTGCCTGAGCATTTCTAACGGGGTATTCTCCCTCAAACCTAACATGAGCAGATAAAGGTTATGGTGCAGGTAAGTTTGTCAGCGTCTAATGTACTACTTTTCTGTAATACTCAGTTCCAGGGGTTGAAAAATCGAACCGTCGGCAGAACAGACCGTACAGCTATGGTTCGCGGGAAGTTCCTCAAAGGGGGTACCGGGCGCGATTCCGGAGTCGGGGTCGCCCGAAACCGGGTCATAAATGGTCAGGCAGGACGGGCACTGGTACACATGGCGGAGGTTGAACTCCCCGGCATCCGGGCGGGGTTGCCGTGCCTTTGGTTCCTCCTGGTCCTGTTGGCCGAAATACATCCGGCTGAGTTCGATAAGCAGGTCAGGGAGTACCTCCCGGCCCACGTCCTGTGCAAAGGGGATGTACCGGCAGCTGTTCGGGTCGAAATTTTTGGAGTACAGGATGTTGTACGACGGGCGGAAAAGCGCCCCGGAAGCCGTTCCGGGAACCGGGTTCTTCTCGATGATAATGGCCGCAAAGTGCGTCCGCTTGCCCACGTCGTTGCTGATGCCGAAAGTCAGGCCGTAGGTGCTGATATCCCGCTCGTGGAATACGCCCACCAGGTAGTTTTTAAGCTGCAATGCGCCGGGGTCGGCTACCGGGAGGTGCCAGTTCATTTCCAGTTGCGAATGCCTCACATTGATCCCGCGCTGGCCGAGCATCCGTTCCAGGGCCGGACGTGCACTTTCGTAAATTCCCTTGATAATCAGTGACTTCCAGGGGGTAATACAGATCTTGCCGATACTGTTGTCCAGGCAAAACCCGCAGAGTTCCTTGAGGAACGGGAGGTCGTACAGGTTATTTCGCCAGTAGAGGCCGAGCCAGTATTTGTCGAAGCCCATCCGGTTGACCCCCTCGTAATACGGAAAAGTCTTGTAGGGGATCTCGGGGGGGCGTTCCATGCTCCGGCTGTTGAGTTCGAGATTGGAATGGAGGTCCTCGAAAAGTGATTCCGCATTTTCGGGGGGTTCCTCCAGGTTTTCGACATACCTGCACAGGGAGGTGATGTCCCAGCTGTAGACCAGTACCGGGAAATACTCCCCCCGCTCCCAATGGGGCAGCCGGATGTTCAGATACCAGTAGTCCTCGTGGGGGGAAGCGAGGAAATTCAGGTTGCCGTTCAGGCCGGGTACGAGTCGCTGGAGGGGGTCGGTGATATTGACCTTGAGCCGTGGCAGGTAATCGAATTGCTCGATCAGGTAGAGGTAGGTAGACCCCTTGAGCCAATGCGTGCTGTCAAAGATGTCCGAGGAAACATACGAGGTGACGATATTCTGGTAGCGCCGGTCGCGGACGATTTCCCTGCCGGAAGTCAGGTTATCCTCTGCCACCCCTTCGCCGGGCGCCGAAAACAGCAGGTCCTGCCGGGACCCCAGGGAAACGGTATCGAGCCCCAGGGATTCCAGCAGGGCAATCGTTTCCTTGAGTTCGCCCGGGGAGGTGACGCCCCCCTGGATCATTATGCGGTACAGGTCGTCGTTCATAACGCTTCTATCAGGTGGTTTGCAAGGTCTTTGCCAGGAGCTCCTGCACTTCGGGTTTGCAGCTGCCGCATCCCAGTCCCGCACCGGTACGGGTGCAAAGATCCTGGAAATCGTCGCATCCGCCCCGGATGGCGTTCAACAGGTTGCCGTCGCCCACCTGGCTGCAGGAACAGACCAGGTTGCCCTCCAGGGGTTCCCCGGGGGAGCTGCCCCGCAGGAGCTCCTCTCGCTTTTCCGATAATTCGATTTCCTGCTCGATGAGTTGGCGGAATTCCGCAAATTCTGATTTGTCTCCCATCAGGATGGCCCCTTTGAGCGTATCGTCCCGGACAATGCACTTTTTGTAATACCGCTTGCTGACATCCATCAGCAGGATTTCTTCATAAGAGGGGTCGTTTGCCGGGGCGTTCGCCATGCCGATGCTGCACAGGTCCAGGTCCTCGAACTTGAGGATATTCATCAGCACGGAGCCCTGGTAGATACTCCCCAGATCGCCCAGGATAAAACGGGCGGCGGAATCTGCCTGTTGCTCGGCGGCAGCGGTGATCCCGTAAAGCGTGTTTTCGAACTCCGCAATTTCGCCCAGGGCAAAAATGTCCGGGTCGCTGGTACGCAGGTAGTTGTCCACCACGACGCCGCGGCGGGTATCCAGGCCGGCCATCCGGGCCAGTTCCACATTGGGTCGTGTCCCGATGGCGTATACCACGGCATTGCAGGGGAAGGTCCGGCCGGTTTTCAACGTTACCTGCAGTCGGTGGGCCGCTTCCCGGTCCGGGAACACCGTATTGACCTCGTTATCGAAGTACAGGTTGATTCCCCGATCGGCCACATCATCGGCCAGCAGCTTGCTGGAGAGCGGGTCGAGCTGGCGCTCCATGAGCCGCGGTGCCCGCTGGATGATACTGATGTTGATGCCAATTTTCCGCAGGGAGGCTGCCAGCTCCAGGCCCAACAGGCCCCCGCCTACAATTACCACATGCTGTTCTTCCTTTGGCAGCCCGGTTGCCGACAGGTAGGACCTGAGCCGGTCTGCGTCTCCCCGTTCGCGCATGGTGAACTGGCCGGGCAGGTCCAGCCGGACCTCGGAGGGAACAAATGCCCGGCTGCCGGTTGCCAGTATTAAGAGGTCGTACGGGTGTTCATTTCCCTGGCTGTCGATAGCCACTTTGCGTTCCCGGTCGATATTGCTGATGGCATTGCCGGGATGCAACCCGATCTGCAGTTTGGCCACTTCCCCGGCCTTCAGTTTTTGGAGGGCCTCCCAGGGGAGGTCCTCATTGACGTATTCGGGGAGGAGGACCCGGTTGTAGAACGGGTAGTTTTCCCGGGAAAAAACCTGGATATCGTCCGTTTCGTTTTGCTCCCGGTAGGTCTTTACAAACCGGTAGGCGGCGGCCCCGGCCCCAACAACCACAATCCGTTGCCAGGGTTTGCGATAGGCGGCCACCTGGACAGCGCTGTATTTGAAGTCTGGCTCCTTGGAAACCGGGTCGAGCAGGTTTTGCGTCAGGTTGTTGGCCCGGCCGAAGTCATCGCCCAGTACCCTGCCCCAGTGCATGGGCATAAAGGCCACCTTCTCGCGGATATCAAAGTTTACCTTTACCCGTACCCGTACGTCCCCCCGACGGCTTGTCACCGTAGCGATATCCCCGTCTTTCAGCCCCCTCACATAGGCATCTACCTTGTTCATTTCAATGTAGGGCCCGGGTACATGGGTGAGCAGCCTGCGGACTTTCCCGGTTTTCGTACGGGTGTGCCACTGGTCCCGCACGCGCCCGGTGGTGAGGACCAGGGGGTATTCCGTATCCGTTTCTTCCGACCGGTTGGCCAGGTGTCCGGGCGCATTGAACCGGGCTTTGCCGGAAGCGGTCTGGAACTGCCGGTCTGTAAAAAGCCGGGGGGTGCCCGGGTGGGTGGCATGGGGCACCGGCCACTGAAAACTACCTTCTGCCCGAAGCCGGGCGTGTGAGAGGCCGGAGATATCCATATCCGTGCCCCGGGTCATCAGGCAGTATTCGTCATAGACTTCGGAGGCCGAGGCGTAATTGAAACCGGGATATCCCATCTCCCGGCCAAACCGCCAAAGGATCTCGGTATCCGGCAGGGCTTCCCCGGGGGGGTCGATAACCCGGGGCAGGTAGCTGATCCGCCGCTCCGAATTGGTCATGGTGCCTTCCTTTTCCAGCCAGCCGGCCGCGGGCAACAGCAGGTCGGCAAAACGCGTGGTTTCCGAACGATGGGATATATCCTGTACGATTACAAAGGGGGCTTTTTTCAGGGCTGCCTCGGCCCGTCGGGCATCCGGGAGGCTTACCAGCGGGTTGGTACAGATGATCCAGATGGCTTTCATCTTGCCGCTTTCCAGGGCCTCAAACATTTCGGTGGCCGTAAGGCCGGGTTCCCCGCTGATGGGCTTGCCCCCCCAAAAATCCTGGACCGCCTTACGGTCGCGGGGGTTGCCAAGGTCCCTGTGAACCGCCAGAAGGCTGGCCATACCACCCACTTCCCGGCCCCCCATGGCATTTGGCTGGCCTGTCAGGGAAAACGGACCGCTGCCCGGTTTCCCGATCTGCCCGGTCAACAGCGACAAGTTCATCAGGGATACATTCTTATCCACCCCGATCACGCTCTGGTTGAGGCCCATGGTCCACATACTGATAAAGCCATTGGCATTGCCGATATACCGCGCAGCCAGGCGGATATCCTGGGCGGATACCCCGCAATGTTCCGCCGCTTTCCGAACCGATAATTCAAAAGCCCTTTGGCGGACGGCCTCAAAATTTTCCGTGTGTTTCCGGATAAAATCCCGGTCGATCATCCGTTTCTCGATGAGTACCCGGGCGATGGCATTGAACAGGTACACATCCGTGCCGGGCAGGATCTGCAGATGGAGGTCTGCCTGGGAAGCCGTCTGCGTTTTTCTGGGGTCCACCACCAGGAGTTTCACCTCCGGGTTTTTTTCCTTGTGGGCTTCGAGGCGCCGGAAGAGGATCGGGTGGCACCAGGCGGGGTTGGCGCCGGCCACCAGGAAACAGTCGGCCTTTTCTATATCCGCGTACGCGATTGGCACGGCATCCGACCCCACCGTTTTTTTATATCCGACCACCGCGCTGCTCATACAGAGGCGGGAATTCGTATCGATGTTGTTGGTGCCGATAAAACCCTTGGCCAGTTTATTGGCCAGGTAGTATTCCTCGGTGAGGCACTGGCCGGACACGTAGAACCCCACGCTGTCCGGGCCGTGTCGGTCGATCAGGCTGCGGAAGACAGCCGCGGCGCGTTTCATGGCCGTATCCCAGGAAACCCGCTGCATGGGGTGGTTCCGGCTCCAGCGCATGGTGGGGTAGAGGATCCGGTCGGAGGTGTCCTGGGCGACATAGTTGAGCGTCTTGCCCTTGCTACAGAGCATCCCCCGGTTTACCGGGTAGGACGCGTTGCCCGATACCTGGAGCTGGTTGTTCCGGTCTTTGCTGACGGTCATGCCGCAGCCGACGCCGCAATAGGAGCATATCGTGTCGAATGATTCTTTTCCAGCCATGCGAATCCGGGTTCTATGATGGCCGAAAGTTAGTTTATTACGTAGAAATACGTAGTTATAATTTGGTAAAAGTACGGAGGATTAATGCGGTTTTGACAATTATCGGGCGCCTGATTGCGAATCCCTGAAATCAGACCAGGTTGTACTCCTGGGCCTTTTTGGACAAGTCGATGAGGTTCTTGACTTCCATTTTCTTCATCAGGTTGAAGCGGTGCGTTTCAATGGTCCGCTTGCTGTTGTTCAGCTGTTGGGAGATCTCCTTGTTGGTCATCCCGGACAATACCAGGCGGAGTACCTGGAGTTCCTTGTTCGTCAGGTCAAAGGGGTTGGAGGCCGCGGGTGCCGGCCGGGATGCGGCCCGTGGGGAATTTTGGCCCAGCAGGTTGTTGACCAGTACATCCGAGATGTCCCCGCTGAAATATTTTCCGCCGTCGCGGACCGTGTGGATGGCTCGGAGGAATTCGGCCTTGTCGGTATCCTTGAGCAGATAGCCGCTGGCCCCCGCCGCCACGGATTTCAGGATGTACTCTTCCGAATCGTGCATGGACAGGATGATGCACCGGGTGGGATGCCCCTCCCGACTGAGGCGCTCCACGGTTTCGATCCCCCCCAGTTCGGGCATGCGGATGTCGATGACCAACAGGTCGGGCCGGATACGGGAGACCATTTCGATAGCTTCCAGGCCGTTGGATACCTCCCCGATGACTTCCAGGTCTTCCTGCTCCTCGAGCAGCGCACGGATCCCGTCGCGCACCAGGGCATGGTCGTCGGCAAGTACAATGGATGTAGGTTCCGGCATGGATGCGGTTTAGCTACCGACAAAAGTACGGAAATATTTTAGCGGATCAGGCCGGGTTTTATCACCAGCATCAACCAGGCCCAGTCCTGCCAGTCCGCCGCGGATGCCCGGTCGACGCCTTTGAGGGTAAACATCCCCTCGGCCGGGAACATGTGGGAGTACCCGACCTTCAGGCTGAAACCGTCAAAGTTCCGGGTCAGTACCAGGTCGGCCTCCGTACCCAGCGAGCGGTTCCCGTCCGGGAGTGCCTCTGCACCCCTGAAATAAAGGATCCGGCCCAGCAGCCCGGCATTTTTTCCCAGTCGCAGGTTTGCGCTGGCATGCAGATCCACGAGGCCTACTGAATTCCCGTGGTTCCCCACATAGAAATAATCCATAAACCCATTGAATTTGTGGTTGGTGCCATAGAGGGGGAAAAAGGCACCGGTCTCCCCGGGGCTCGCGGCGTCGTCACCGCTGATCCATTCCATCCCGAGCCCGAGCCCCGGCCCGGTTTCCGGCCGGTAGGTCAGGTCCAGGCCAAGCAGGTACGCCCACCGGGCCTGCAGCCCGCCGGGGCGCTCCCCGTCCTGCAGGAAGGCATTCAGCGCCAGGCCTACCCGGCCCCGGGAATATTCCAGGTGGGTGCCCAGGGTCTGCAGGTAGCCGGCACCATCCGGCTCGTCAGCCGTGTCGAAGCGCTGGAAGCCGTTGTTGAGCAGGATGAGGCTGCCCGTGAGGTACTTCCAGGTTTTTTTCAGGTACAGGTATTGCATGGTTTTATAGGTGAAGAAACCCGTTGTATTGTAGGCATTGCCCACGGATTGGTATCCCCCCGGACTGGCCAGGTCCTGGCTGAAGGCGAGGCCCAGGTGGGCCAGGAAGGTACTGTCCGTAAACTTCAGCAACGCGGCATCGTGGTTGCGTCCCTGCTGTGCCCAGTCCAGGCCGCCGAATATGCGCTGGTCGTCATAGCTGATCACCTGCCGCCCGAAACGGGTAGCCCATTTCTCGCCGAGTTTCACTTCTGCCCAGGCCTGGAATACCGAAAACGAATTGTTCTGGTCCGCCGGCAGGATCTGGCGGTTTTCACCCCAGACCAGGATATCCTGCATGCTCAGGTAAAAGGTATAGCCCGGTTGTTTGTAGGCGGCATTGAGCCGGGCACGGGTGGCGATGGAAAAACCCGGTTCTGCATCCCGGGCAATCAGGCTGCCAAAACCGTGCCGGTACTCGGCCCGGGGCCTGAATTCGCCGTCCAGGGTAAACTGGGCGAGTAAAGGGGTGCAGAGGCTGGCGGCCCACAGGCAAGCGGTGAGCAGGTACGTGGAATGTAGCTTTTTCATGGTAAGTGTTTACAGGTTGCTATTTAAGGAAGGGCCCGGGGAATGGAATCCGGGCCCCGGCAGCTTAGGGCCTTTCAGGAATTGGCAAGTACGGGTTCGCCTTCCATCTCCCGTGCAATCTGTTTTTCATCGGCAGAGGAAAACCGGATAGCCATGGCGGCCAGGGCCGACACGATCACAAAGGCCCCGATGGTGAAATACCCGCTGGATACCGCAGCCGACGACGCGGCTGCCTGGGCGGCGGCAACTGCTTGCTCGCCCAGCCCTTCGCTGGCTTCGATGGCCCGGGTCTCCGCGTTTGCGGACTTATACTTGAGCAACAGGGCGGCCAGGAAGGCCCCGACGTTCCCCCCGGCGCCCACGATCCCGGAAATGGAGCCAATCGCTTTTTTATTGATGAACGGCACCACCGAAAAGGTGGCTCCTTCCGCCATTTGTACGGTGAGGCTGAAGGCGATCAGGAAGACCATCCCGATGGCCAGGCTGGTTGTAAGCGAAAACAGGGACAACATCAGGCCCTCGGCTCCCAGGATGAGCACCAGGAACAGGACGCGCCCCCGGAGTCCCCGCAGGCGGCCGAACCGGTCCCCGCATATCCCCCCTAGGGTGCGCGCAAAGATGTTCATCAGCGCAAAAGACAGGACCAGGTTGCCGGCACTGGTGCGGCTGAGCCCGAAGGTGTTTTGCAGATAGTCGTCCATGGTACCGTAGACGGTGAGTTCCATGCCGAAACAGGCTGCGTAGACCACAAACAGGATCCAGACGCGGTAATCCGATAGCGTGGAGAGGAAGGAAACCTTGTCCTTCTTCAAATCGGGCATGTTGCCGCTTCTACGCAGTTCATTGAAGTTCCCCGCCGGCGTGTCCTGGGTAAAAAAGTAGTAGACGAGCCCCATCGAAAAGCAGATCGCCCCGGCGATGACCATGGCATACCGCCAGGCCATTTCCTCCGCTACGCCGAAACTGACGACCGCCGCGGCAATCAACGGCATGCCCAGGCGGTTGGCGCCCCCACCCAGGTTCCCCCAGCCCGCCGATGTGGCATTGGCTGTACCGACCACATTGGGGGCAAACATGATGGACGTATGGAATTGGGTAATGACAAACGAGGCCCCGATAAAGCCGATAAAGAACCGGCAGAGCAAAAATTGCAGGGGGGTTTGGACAAAACCGAGCAGGATCACCGGGATGGCCCCCAGGATCAACAAATAGGTATAACACATCCTCGGCCCATACCGATCGCATAGTTTCCCGATCAGCAACCGGGCAAATACGGTCCCGCTTACCGCGAGGATGATGGAATTCCACTTCTGGTCCGGGGTGAGGCCGAGGTCCCGGACCACATCGGGCATAAAGGGGACAATCCCGAACCAGGCAAAGAAGCAGGTGAAAAATGCGATGGAGGTGATCCAGAACGTCCGGATGGGGATTGTGCGGATCCGGGTGAGCTTCAGGGAGGTGGCTTTTTGTGCTGGGTTTGTTTTCATGATTTGCGGTTTTGTTTGGTCAAACTTATAATAAGTAAGTATATATACGTACATTTTAGATGTAAATATCCCCATGCTCTACGTATTTTTTAGGAATTCAAAAAATCAACCGCTCCCCATTGAGGAATCGGCGATTCAGGCGGGATGGGATTGGGAATTTGGCAGGAGGTAAGCAAGACGAATCGAGGAATTTTTGTTTCCATGCCGCTGTATTGCCTTGTATATATGCCATCCCGATTAATTCGTTATTCAGGGACGGAGTTGTGAAATGGGTGGGGCCAACAGAATAGCTGGGGTGGGAGGTTGAGGTATCCCGGGGAAATTATATTGTGAATTTGGCAAAAACACTACGTAATTATTTTCAAATACTCAGTAGTTAAATACGTAAAAATACGTAATATTGCAGGGTAAATCGAAACCTATGGAACGTATCATTGTAATTGGCAACGGGATGGTGGGTTATAAATTCTGCGAAAAATTCGCTTCCCACCCCAACAGGGACGGATTTGAAGTAACCGTTTTCGGGGAGGAACCTCGCGTGGCGTACGACCGCGTACACCTGAGCGAATTCTTTGAAGACGGGGACCCGGAACGCCTGGAACTCGCCCCGAGGTCCTGGTACGAAACCCAGGGGATTGTGCTGCATACCCGCTCGCGAATTGAGCGGATCGACCTGCAGGCAAAACAGGTGACTACCGATGCTGGCCTCGAATTCGCGTATGACTACCTGGTCCTGGCTACCGGGTCCGCCCCCTTTGTGCCAGCCATCGAAGGCGTGGAGAAACAGGGAGTATTCGTTTACCGGACCATCGAAGACCTGGAGGCCACCCAGGATTTTGCCCGCCGGTTGGGCGCGGGCCGGGCGGCCGTACTCGGGGGCGGCCTGCTCGGGCTCGAGGCGGCCAAGGCGGTACGGGATATGGGCCTGGAACCCCATGTGGTGGAGTTTGCCCCCCGGCTGATGCCCCGGCAGCTCGACGAGGTGGCGAGCAAAGCCCTGCAGGCCAGGATCGGGTCGCTGGGTATCCGGGTCCACCTGAACAAGGTCACCCAGCGCATCCTCGGCAACGGGTCCATCAAGGGGATGGAGTTCGACGATGGGGATTCCCTGCCCGTGGACATGCTGATAGTTTCTGCCGGGATCCGCCCCCGGGACGAGCTGGCCCGAGCATGCGGACTGGAAGTGGGGCCCCGGGGCGGGGTTGTGGTGGACTCCTCCATGCGTACCTCGGACCCTTCGGTTTTTGCCATCGGGGAGGTAGCCCTTTACAACCAGATGATATACGGCCTGGTGGCCCCGGGCTACGAGATGGCTCAGGTGGCTGCCGACCAGATCCTCGGGAAGCCCACCCGGATGAGCGCCTCCGTAGACCTCTCCACCAAGCTGAAACTCATCGGGGTGGACGTTGCCAGTTTCGGCGATGCGTTTGCCGACGGGGATAACGCCCATACCATCGTATTTGAGAACAAGTACCAGGGGATCTACAAAAGGATCAACGTCTCCCGGGACGGGAAACGTTTGCTCGGGGGCATCCTGGTAGGGGATGCGGAAGATTACAATATGTTGCTGCAGCTGTACCTGAATGCCCTGCCGCTACCTGAAAACCCGGAAGACCTGATCCTCGGGGCCCGGGGGGAGGGTGCCGCCCTGGGCAGTGTCATGGACCTGCCGGATTCAGCCGTGGTGTGTTCCTGCGAGGCAGTGACCAAAGGCGGGATCTGCTGTTCGGTAACCGAAGACGGGAATGAGAGCGTCAAGGCTGTTGCCAGGGCCACCCGGGCCACCACCGGGTGCGGCGGCTGCAAGCCGATGGTTGCCGACCTCGTGGCTGAAAGCCTCAAAGCCCTCGGGAAAACGGTCAAAGAACAGCTCTGCGAGCACTTCAACTATTCCCGCCAGGAGTTATTCGATATCGTGAAACTCCGCGGCATCCGCGATTACGACGAGTTGCTGGACCTGGTGGGCAGCGGCCACGGCTGCGAGGTGTGCAAGCCGGCGGTTGCCGCAATCTTCGCCAGTATCTACAACGAAACCGCCAACCGGCAGGAAACCATCCAGGACTCCAACGACCGCTACCTGGCAAATATCCAGCGGAACGGCACGTATTCCGTCGTCCCCCGGGTAGCCGGGGGGGAGATCACCCCCAGGCAATTGATGGCCCTTGGCCGCATCGGGATGAAGTACGACCTGTATACCAAGATCACCGGGGGGCAGCGCATCGATATGTTCGGGGCGCAACTCCACGAGCTGCCGCTCATCTGGGAGGAACTGATCCGGGAAGGTTTCGAAAGCGGCCACGCCTATGGCAAGTCGCTGCGGACCGTCAAAAGCTGCGTGGGTTCTACCTGGTGCCGGTACGGGATGGACGAGAGCGTGAGCTTTGCCATCGAGGTGGAAAACCGCTACAAGGGCATCCGTTCCCCCCACAAGATCAAGGGCGGCGTATCCGGCTGCATCCGCGAATGTGCCGAGGCGCGCTGCAAGGATTTCGGGTTTATCGCGGTGGAAGGCGGATGGAATGTCTATGTCTGCGGGAATGGGGGCGCCAACCCGAAACACGCCGTCCTGCTGGCCGAAAAGGTAGACAAGGAAACGGCTGTACGCTACGTGGACCGCTTCCTGATGTACTATATCCGCACCGCCCCCCCGCTCACCCGAACGGCCGCCTGGCTCGAGAAGCTCGAAGGGGGGATCACCTACCTGCAGAATGTGGTGATCCACGATTCCCTGGGGATCGCCGGGGAACTGGATGCCGATATGCAGCGCCTGGCGGATACGTATACCTGCGAGTGGAAGGAAGCCGTGGAAACCCCGGAGATCCGCGCGCGCTACACCCACTATGTGAACTCCGACGACCCTGACAACAACCTGGAATTCGTCCCGATGCGCGGGCAGAAAATGCCGAAGGCCTGGACATGACAACCCCTCAAATAAAGACCGTATGACCGACTTCCCAACACCGGACTCCCTGGATTACGACGCGGTAACCACCTGGTTCCGCGCTGCTCCCGTCGACCGCTTCCCCCGGAACGGCGGGGCATGCGTCAAATACGGGGACAAACAGATCGCCGTATTCAACTTCGCCCGGAAAGGCCGCTGGTATGCCTGCCAGAACCTCTGCCCCCATAAAATGGAAATGGTCCTCTCCCGCGGGATGATCGGCGAGGATGCTGGGCACGACAAGGTGGCCTGCCCGCTCCATAAGAACACCTTTTCGTTGCGGACGGGCGAAAACCTGAACGGGGACCTGGAGGCCATTACCACCTACCCGGTTAAAATCGAGGACGGCTTTGTGTATATAGGTTTTTCTGAATAGCTTTAGGACAAATCCCAACCCGATGGGCCAACCCAAGAAATTGCATGCGGCATTTAACCGCTTCGACCAGCTCAATGCCCGGGACCCGAATACCGAAATGGTAGACGGGGAACCCCAGCCCAGGGAATGGATCTACGGGCGCCGGATGACACAAACCCTGAACGCATTCCGGCCGGACGCCTCGGAGGCCCTGCAGCTTACCGCGAGGTGCCAGCACCTGTGTCGATGGGAAATTCCCAGGTCGCGCTATCCGATGGACCGCCCCGGCTACCTCAAGTGGCGGCAAGAGCTCAAGAAATTCCACGCGGACAAAGCCTCGGAGGTCCTGGCCGAAATCGGGTATGAACAGGAAATGATCGACCGGGTTGCATTTCTCTTGCAGAAAAAGCGACTGAAGCGGGATCCGGAAACCCAGGCACTCGAGGATGTTATCTGTCTGGTCTTCCTGGAGCACTATTTTGAGGATTTTGCGGCCAAACACCCGGAAGAAAAGGTCATCGACATCCTGAGGAAGACCTGGCGCAAAATGTCGCCGGAAGGACACCGGGCGGCCCAGGCCATGGACCATCCGCCGGCTGTGCAATCGCTGTTGGCGAAGGCCCTCGGGGAGTAACCCACAGCACCATGCGGAAGCCATGAAAACAGGACCCGATAAGATCCCCCTGGAAACGGAGGCTTTTCTCCGGATTCGCAAATGGTACCTGATAGCCGTAGCGGCCATTGCGGTAACGGTTATCGTTGCGCAAATCCTCATCCAGCTGCATCTGGAATCCCAGCTGGACGATTCCAAGGTGATCAATGTGGCCGGCCGGCAGCGGGCGCTCAGCCAGAAACTGACCAAGGAGGTCCTGCTTCTGGAACAGAGCATGCCCGGGACGGAACAACGGCGGGAACAGGTCCGTACACTGCGCCGCACCCTGGGTGACTGGCAGGTTTCCCACAGGGGGCTTCAATCGGGGAATGACAGTATCGGCCTGCCGCCGGAGACCGACCCGGACATCCTGGAAAGATTCCGGGACATCCAGCCGCGCTTTGACGCTTTGGCTGGGGCGGCCGCCTACCTGGTCCGCCACGATACGCTGGCTGCCGATTCCCCGGAATTCCGCTGGCAACTCGACATCGTCCTGCAGGAGGAAGCTGCATTCCTGGACCGGATGGACGCGATCGTCAACCTGTATGATGCCCGGAGCCGCGCCCGCCTGCAGGAGCTCAAATACAAGGAGTACCTGCTGCTTGCGGTATCCCTGATGATCCTGGCCCTGGAAGTATTATTGATCTTTCGCCCCCTCTCCCTGCAGATCCGGGAGACCATCGCCAACCTGGTGCGGAGCAAAGCGGCTTCGGAAACCCACCTGGAGGAAGCCAACCGGCATTTCAGGGAAAAGGAAAAGACCCTCAAGGAATTACAGGAACTCAATTACGTGCTGAACCATGCCGCGCTTTTTGCCAATATTCGGAACGACGGACAGATTGTGACCATCAGCCGGAAATTCCTGGAATTGCTCGAATTGTCCGAGGTACCCAAAAATGTGACCTTCCCGGAACTCCTCACCCGGAATCCCGGGCAACAACAATACCTGAGGGAGTTGTTTTCCAGCAGGCGGAAGGTGATCCGGACAGAGGAAATCCAGGTGGAAAGCCCCGGGGGCCGAAAACTCTGGCTGGAAGTCTCCATCATCCCGTTCCACGAGCCCGACCTGAAACAGAGCATCCTGATCATGTGTTCGGATATTACCGAACGGAAACGGACCAAGGCCAAGGTAGAGGAACTCACGCGGAGGCATTATGAGGAACGCATGCAATTGCGTCAGCTTCGGGCCAGCCAGGTAGTGGAGGGGCAGGAGGAGGAACGCAAACGGATTGCCCGGGACATCCACGACGGGATCGGCCAGATGTTGACGGCCCTGAAATTCAATATCGAATCCATCAACCCGGAACAGGTAGCGAAAACCCGGGAGAAAATCGCCTACCTGAAAAGCCTTTCCTCCGACCTGATCAAGGGCGTGCGCACGGCCACATTTAACCTGACCCCGCCGGAACTCACCGACCACGGCCTGGTGCCCGCCCTGCAAAAGATGGCAACGGAACTCAGCAAGCTCACAGGGCGCGAGATTGAATTCCTCAACAATACCGAAGGGGCCATCCGGCTGGAATCCCTGGCGGAGACGAATATCTACCGGGTTACCCAGGAAGCCATCAACAACGCCATCAAATATGCCGGAGATGCCTCTATCCGCCTCACCATCAACCGCAACGGGCACCTGTTGAGCGTGGTGGTGGAAGATAACGGCAAGGGCTTCGACCCGGAGGAGCTGGAGCACACCCGGGGGCAGGGGAGCGAAGGCGGCATGGGCGTGATCTTTATGAAGGAGCGCATCCGGTTTATCGGGGGGAAGCTCTTTATCAACTCCGCCCCGGGGGAGGGAACCCGGGTTACGATCAACTACAATATTGCTACAGATGAAAATACGGATTAAAGGAAATTCAGTGCGTTACCGGCTCACGCGGGCCGAGGTGGAAACATTTTGCAAGATCGGGAATATCGAGGAGGAAACCGTTTTCCCATCCGGGGTGTTTCGCTACATCCTCCGGGCGGAGGTAGGCGTGGCAGAGCCCAAGGCAGACTTTACCCGCGGAGCCGTCACGGTAACCCTGCCGGCATCGGCCCGGGAGGGCTGGTTGGAAGACACCCGTGTTGGGTACAGCAACTCGGCGGATTGGAACGACCCCGGGGCCCTGTCCGTGCTGGTGGAAAAGGATTTTGCCTGCCTGGACAACACGGTGGAGGACCAGTCCGACAACTTCCCGAACCCGAATGCTGAGTGTTGAAACCGATGGGAGCTGATGCGCCCGTATCCCGGCTGAACTGTGCCAAAAACCATGCAACCGCGCAATAAGCCGTAACGCTAAGACTAGTACTGGTATTTCCGGGAATTCAGCGAGCCCACGTCGTTGATGACAAAGGCCATATTCGGCAGCTGCTTTTTCTGCTGGAGTTCCCTGGCGTGGCGCACCATATTCTTGTCGGTGATGCCCGTTCGCGTAATGTAGACCGTGGCATCCGCGTGTTTAGCCAACAGGAGCGGATCGGCCACCGAGAGGGAAGGGGGGGAGTCCAGTATCACGATGTCAAACTCGGAAACGGCCCGCTGAATAAACCGCGCGAACCCTTTGCCGGACAGGAGTTGCGTGGGGTTCGGGGGCATCTTGCCGCCAAAACACACCTTTAAATAATCCAGGTTGTCAAAACCGCCGGCAATTACATCCTCCCATTTTACCCGGGATTCGCTCAGGTATTCGGAAAGGCCAAAGGAAAACGAATCCGGCTTAAAGTAGTTCATCAGCTCCCGGTTGCGCAGGTCGGCCCCCACCAGCAGGACCTTGTGGTGCATGCTCGCATAGGCCTGGGCCATGTTCAGGGCGGTGGTGGTCTTGCCTTCGCCTTTTACCGAGGAGGTTACCAGAACGCATTTGCCCCTGGCAGCATCCCCTGCATCCCCTGCATTCCCGGCGTCCGCTGCATTCCCGGCCCCGTCGGCACCGCTGGATCCGCTTGCACCCCCGGCACCCCGGCCATTCGCCCCGTCACGGGCGGAAAGCAGCGTATCCAGGTTGGTGGTGGCAATGCGGAAGGATTCTGCCAAGACAGAGCGGTCTGCGGCGTTGATCACCTTGCGCGATTTTTTGAAGGTGGGTATTTCTGCCAGGATCGGGACCTCCGGGCTCAGCCGCACCAGGTCCGTCCGGTCCTGGATCTTCCCGTTAATCGTAAAGTGGAGGTACAGCACTATGAAAGGCACAAAAAGGCCAATCATGAAGGACATCGGGTAGACAATCCGCTTTTTGGGGGAGAGGGGTTCGGTATCCGTAAGCGCGTAGTCCACCACCTTGATGGACGGGGCGGTAACCGCATAGCTGAGGGCGGCTTCCTCCCGTTTCTGGAGCAGCAGGATAAAGAGGTTTTCCTTGATGTCCTGCTGGCGTTCTATAGAGCGCAGCATCTTTTCCTTCTCCGGCAGGCGGGAGAACATCGTATTGGCCCGGTTTTTTTCGCGGGTGAGCTGGCGCAGGGAGAGCTTCAGCTGCGTCTGGTAGATGTTCAGCGTCTTCATGATATTCACCTTGGCGTTCTGCAGCTGGTTGGAAATGGCGATCAGCGTGGGGTGGCTTTCCCCCACATTGGTCAGCAATTCCTCCCGCTCCAGGGCCATCTGGTTGTATTCGGCCACCATGGAGTTCAGCCCGCTGTTTTCCAGGCCCACGTCCACCGGCAGCAAGCCGTAGGACGACTGGGCCGTAACCGCCTTCTTGAGCAGGTCGGCCAGGGAGACCTGCGTTTCCAGCTGGGTGACTTCGTCCTGGGCCACCGCGCGCCGCTGAAGGGAAAAATCCACGTCCGAATCCAGGTAGGACAGGTCGTTGGTGCGTTTAAAGTCTTCTTTCCCCACCTCGATGGAGTCCAGTTCCTGGGAGAGGCTCAGGAACCGCTCGTCGATAAAATCCAGGGTCCGCTTGGAAACCAGCTGCCGGTCCTTAATCCCGTCCTGATTGAATTTATTGATCAGCTCGTTCAAAATGGCCTCCGAACGCTCCACGCTTTGGCCCCGGATGGACAGGGCCAGGATTTCGCTGTCTTCATCAATCGGTTCAACTTTTAATTTCCTGGCTAAATTCAGGACGGCCTGCTTTTCAGGGGTAAGGACAACTCGAAAATGTTTCCCCGGGAAATTTGAAAGATCCGTATCGGGTCGAAGGCTTACCTCAAAAGGCAGCCCTTTATCAACTCCTGAGGTATCCGGAGTGATAAGCGAGGCATTGTAGTTTCGTTCTGACTCATCCTGAATTTGAACCTGCGTACCCTCGAAGAATATTTCGTAGGATTTAGTGGATGTCAGACTATCTTCCGCAATGATTTTTGTGACAGCAAAGGGCGGATTCCATATTTCAGTTGTTTTTACCTGTCCCATCACGAAATATGAAATATCGAGATTCAAGGTTTCAACAACCTGACGCAATATCCGATAGGAACGTAGCACCTCTATTTCATTTTCTAAGTTGAAGGAAGATGCCTGGCCCAGAACGGCAAGCGCTTCGGATGAGATATCCATTTTTTCCGTATCGTGGAGAAGCTCAATCTTTGCTACTGATTGATAGGTGATCGGGGCATATCGCATATAGAGATAACCCAGCCCAATACTTAAAATCAGAGTAATAAGAAACCATGGCCAATACCGGAGGTATTTCCCGATCAATTTTTTCAGATCGAACGTATTGTTCCCTGAATCATTTTCTATGTCAAAATCCTGATAAGACATTTTCTACTGCGTGGTAAGGGGTAAAAGTAAGAACAATAAAAAAGGCATAACTCGTGTAGATGTTAAAAGTCCATCCTATTAGGGCGTTAGAATCTAATGATAAAGTATTTCTGCTATTCTGGGTTCAATTAGACTGGCAAAATAACTGGCCCCGGCTTTGGTGAAATGCCGGCAATCCTGGCTGATGAATTTGCAATCCGGAGTAAATACAGGGACGGTCTTCTCTTGGTCCAACGTAAGATCGATAAGGTCAATGTATCGATCTCCCCATGTATTTTTCAGTCTGCTATTTAATTCCAGATATCCTTCTTCCATGTGGGTTCTCTGGCTGCAATAGTCAGGGCCGGATTGATTGTAAAAAATTCCGTTGTTAACACCAAAATTCTTTGTGCCGACATACCAGACCTTTTCCCTGGAAACATTCAGCTGCTCCATAAAGGATTTATCCAAATCGGTGATGAAGATTATTTCAGCCATTTCGGCAGGGGTTCTCAGTTCACTAACAGGGGTTGTTTCGTTAAAATAGCTAATTTCCACGGAGTCTGCATATTGAGATTCCAGTAAAACATTGCACCAGTCGCGCATAAAACTATTCCCCACTGCCAGAACCTTTATGCGATTATTATTCGAAAAGGAATGACTCAATTGATTTATGCGATCATTATACCTGGCATGCATATTTCGCTCCCCCTGCTCCTTTACCAGGCTGAGTTCCGGCACATCCTTGAGGATTCCAGCTTGTGTGTAGATGTGCCATGATACGCCTGTTGTCAACAGGAATACAGCGGTTAAAACAATTAATACAACCTTCGTGGAAAAGCGTCTTCGAAAAGGTTCTTCAATAAAGTAATACGTAAGGACGGAAAGGACAATTGTCAGGAAAAGAACAAGCAGGTAATCTGTGAATTGCATCTCCTGGAAATACACATAGCGCCCGAACGCCAGCAGCACCTGATGCCACATATATAAACTAAAGCTGATTTTCCCCACAAAAACCATGAACCGATTTTCAAGCAGCCGTGAAGACCACGAGTTTTCGTGGTTGGCGGATATGAGTATTGCACAGGTAATTACGATGGTGAAAAATAAAAGCCATTGGTCTGAGAGAAAATTTAGCCCGGCGAAAAGAACAATCAGCAAAAGTAAGGCCAAGTGAAATGCGAGACGATGGCGAATTAAATTTCGTCCAACCAGAATAGCGGCAATACCTCCAATGGATAATTCGAAGAATCGAAACGGCAACAGGTAAAATTTTAAATAAGACGGAAAGGGTGCGAAATACAGCACCAATGAAAGTATTGTCAATAATGCAAGAATCCACACGATCCAATGCTTTCGAACCGTACCCACAAGAACAAAGAGAAACGGATAGATCAAATAATATTGTTCTTCTATGCCCAGGCTCCAGGTGTGCATTAGCGGCTTATATTCATTGACAACATCCCAATAATTCTTGGTGGTTAGTATCTGAAGCGTATTATTGTTAAAGAAGTTGGTAGCGATAACGCTCTGGGCTAAATTTTCAAGATCGTCCGGCAACATAAAAATCATGCCCAGGCATAAAGAAACAAGGCAGATAAAGAGTACAAGTGGAATGATGCGTTTAATTCTACGTAAATAAAAATCCCGGATAGAAAACTGCCCTTTTATAAATCCGCGGTATATGATCCCCGTAATCAGGAATCCGCTGATCACAAAAAACACATCGACTCCCAAATAACCGGCAGGTAAATAGCCAAAATGAAATGCAATGACTGCTATTACCGCAATTGCCCGCAAGCCATCGATATCCTCACGGTATTTTTTCCCGCTAACCCATTTACCTGGTATCTTCATCTATCAATTAAATTATGAACGGGCGCGATTTAGCGATTCAAAAACTGACTTAATTTGGAAAAGTTTTTCCATAGTAAAGCAATCAAAGGCATTGGTAAATTGTTGGATCGCATTGCCCGCAGGTCTTCCTTTGATTTCAATAGGATGTTTTTCAAACTTCTATTGCTGGCTCCTCCCAAGCGCATTTTTGTGATTACTTCCGGTAAATAAACAAACTGCAGATTGCGATCCTTGAATACCCGAAGCATGAAATCGTAATCAGCGGCAATTTTGTATGCGAGATCAAACTTTCCATGTTTTTGATAAACGCCGTTTCTCAGAAACAATGTCGGATGGGGCGGCATCCAGCCCCGTTGCAATAATCCTGATTTGAATCTGCTGCTTTTCCAATATCGGGCCACTTTTCCGGGGTTATCTTTACGGACGTACTGTAAATCGCCATAAACTCCTGAAACCGCAGGGCTGTTGAAACTTTTGACGATTTTGGAAAGCACGTCGGGACAGGCTAAAAAATCATCGGAATGGACAAAGCCTATGACATCACCGCTGCATACTGAAATTCCTTTGTTCAACGCATCGTAAATGCCGGAATCAGGCCCGGAAAGTACCCTTAGCGTAGATAGCTCCTCGGATTTTTTCCGTACAAATTCCAACGTCCCATCTGTAGATTCCCCATCAATGATCAGGTGTTCGATATTTTTGTAATCCTGTGAGGCAACAGATTCAAGACACCTGGGAAGTGTATCCAGACTGTTATAGGTCGCAGTAATCAGTGAAATTTTCATCCCTTTTTCAGCAATTTATACTGTCGATCTATCATGCATTCATAGCGATACCTCAACTTGCAGAAATCAAGTCCGGGTTTGCCATCCAGGAATCCAAGCTTCAGGACATAAAACGCGAAGAATACAAAAACAGGACGAAAAGGTATATGATAGCTTAACCTTTTCTGGGCCTTTCTTCGCGTAACCGGATCGGTGTGGAACAAAGCTCCTAGTTCCAGGGAGTCATTTACTTCAAGACACATTTTTTCCGCCTCCATTTTTGCATATCGCCTGTGCTTCTCATACCACCAATCCAATCCCTTATTGAAAGGATAGTGTAAAAGGTGATTGTTCAGGCTTCCAATGGTACCTTCCACGACATACTCTTCATTGATTTCCCGCTCTACCCGCACCTTACCTCGTTTAAAGAGCCTCGGAAACCAGGTGGGATATCCGCTACTATATCGAATCCACCGACCTTGAAAATAATCTTTCCGTCGAATCCGGTACATATCGTGATGGCCCCCGGATTGTATGACAGACAGAATCTCGCCCTGCAACTCCGGAGTCACTAGTTCGTCCGCATCCACCATCAAAATCCATTCAAACCCTTCGGGGATGGAACTCAGGGCAGCGTTCCGTTGGTTGGCATAATTGTCGAATTTGCGTTGTATACAGCTCGCGCCGAAATCTTTGGCAATTTCCAGGGTACTATCCGTACTGTAGGAATCGAACACGAAAATCGAATCCGTGAAGCTCAGGGCGCTGAGACATTCAGGGAGGATTTTCTCCTCGTTAAAAGTGAGGATTAAGGCGCACAATTTAATATTGTGCTTTTCACTATCCATTTTTTACAGGTAGTGCAGTTAGGGGAATAATAGCAATGAATTTGTGCCTGAAAAAAGATGTAACATTTGCTCCAAATTTCATCACTGGGAATAATAGCTTGGCAATGGTTAAATTCATATTGAATAAAATCATTTCCAGTCTCAAGTACCATGGCAGCAGATGTTTTGCCCGGAAATAATGGTCATTAAAAAAGTTGCTATGGAAACTCCTATTGTTAGATAACTGCCCACCTTTACGGCAATAGACTATCCAGTCTTTTGATCTGTAATAGGAAATTTCGGTTACTAAGTCATACCTGTTTTTCGGACCAATAATTTCCAAGGCATGATCAAATTCTCGAAAGAAACCTTCCACCGCTTCTGGGTCGTTTGACCTTGAAATATTAGTGCGGTGAATTATATAATGATATAGCGGTTTATCAACCTTGGCAAACTTAATATTATAAGTGCTGAAAAGATAAAAGTTGGTTAAAACATCTTCGGTTATTGCCTTTTCTACCGGTAGATTCAAGCTTTGTAACAACTCGCGCTTGTATAGGCGTCCCCAGACATGAACGGAAATTTTACCAAGTAAGAGAAACCGAAGAGCATCTTTCTTGTCGTATGATTTAGGTACCTCATTTTTCCTATTAATAACTCTACCATTCTTATGGATACAATGGTCAGCAACTACTATATCGGCATTTGTTTCCGTCATTTTTGTTACCAATAGAGAAATAGCGTCAACCTTTAGATAGTCATCTGAATCAACAGTTATAATAGCTTCACCGGTTGATTCCTGAATTCCTGTCTTCCTTGCTTGGAGTGTGCCTTTATTTTTTTGTTGGATTAATATTATTCGGCGATCACTTATGGAATTATGCTCAATAATACCTTTGCTGTTATCTGTACTACCGTCATCTACTACTATTATTTCAATGTCCGTATAGGTTTGATTACGTATAGAAGTTATACATCTTTGAATAAATCTCTCTTGATTGAATAAAGGAATGACTACGGATACTTTCATTACTCAGAAATGATTCTTTTCTTGATTAGAATTGCTGGATTACCGGCCACTACTGTCCAAGGTTCAACATTTGATGTTACTACTGCACGGGCTCCTACCACTGCTCCCTCACCAATGGTAACTCCGGGGCCTATAAATGCTCCGGCACAAATCCAGACACTATTCCCAATTGTTATATTTTGGCGTATTAATGGAAGGTTTGATTTTGAGTAATCATGAGTGCCACCACATAAATAAGTGTCTTGAGATATTACTGTATTATCGCCTATTGATATTTTAGAGAGATTATAAACTCGAACTCTTGGACCCAGAGTAGACAATTTGCCTATGCTAAACTCCCACGGACGAAAAATTGATGTTGATCCAAAAGCCATGGAAGATATTTGAACATTAGCTCCAAAAGTCTTTAAGACTATCATTCGAAGTGACGGTATTCGATGAGGTAATATTTTCCAAATAGTACTTTGAATTAAACTCCAAAGAAAGCGCTTCAAATAATCTGAGAGCGTATATGGATATGGATCTACATTATCTAATTTTTGTTCCATGAAACTACATTTTAATCCTAAATAACACCTTAAGATAGCTCCGATAAGTCCGGATAAACTTCGCAATAGAAGAACAGCTAATATCTCGAATGGAGTTGTAGTCTTTGAAATAGGTTTTCTTTAAAATATTTGAAAAGAGCTTATGGTGAGGATGAATAAGTTCCGCTAGAATATCCCATGGTTTAGGTCTGCCATAAAAATGCAGTATGTTCGTACTATTATCGTATGTGCCTTTAGGTAAATTGTTTTCTACTCTAAAATTGAATCGATTAGGAATGCATCCTATTTCCTGTTCGTCTATAGCCCCATTAATAACTGTCTGATCGGCACATTTTAGTTTATCCCGATGCTCATTTGCAAAATTCAATAATACTTGTGTGAGACCTATTCTCCTCCATTTACTTAGGTTGACAAGAAGAACCCCAGCATTGAAATAATTGATATTACTCAGCTTAAGATCCTGAATGAAAAATTCTTTTTCTAGGGACTCCTTTACTCCTCTTTCAACATTTGCCATTATCAAATAATCATCCAGATCTAGTAAAAAAGGATCCAATTCTTTGATATCAAGGTTAACCACAATGTCAATATCCAGATATAATACTTTGTCGCAGGGTACGAGTTCAGCCAAGAGTAGTTTGGAATATGTAAATGTGTTGCCGTGTAAACTTTTTAACTCGGTGAATTGATGTGCTTGATTTTCAATGATATTTAATTCGTATTTTTTGGAAAAGTCATGTAGGGTATATTCAAGTTTAGTTCTTACGGACTCTGTAAAATTTTGAGTTATATAGTAAATATGATGATAATCATATGAGGAGTTTGAAAGTAACGAATAGAGAGTTACGTGAAGACCAATATCCACAGCCCGGTCCCCGATTACAACAATATTTATGCGCTTATTCGTCATCAACTCCTAAATGAATTTCTGGACTTTATAATCTTCTAATCGGCCTATGGTGGTACCACTGACCTTTTTAATTGGGTATTTAGTAGCGCATAACCGGTATAAGAAGAAAAGCTGTAAAAAGAAAAATATCCTCACGCGGTTCATAAAAAATACAGGTCCTCCAAATGCAGTAAAAACGGCCAGGGATAGTATGGCCACAAAAAGGAATCGCTCATTTCTCAGGTATTTGCCGAGTTGGAAGGTAAGCTGGTAGTTCCTGAAGTAAATTAGGAAATATGCAAAGATTGCCACAACGCCCCCCTGGAAATAAAATTGCACATGTTCACTGTCAAAAAAGGGTAAACTCCCCATGGTAAATCCACGCCCGAAAAATAAAGGAACTTCACTGCTGAGGGCCATACTGTATATTCCGTTGTCGCTCCCCAACCTCCCTGAACTCAGGGCTTCCATAGCGGAACCTTCAACAAACCGAGAATAAAATTCTTCAAAAAGGCCAAATCCCTTCCAATCCTCAATAAAATACGGGGCCACCAAAGCTAGCGTGATTGAGGCGAGAACAGCCAGTGCAATTTTTGGCCTCACCTGGCCGATGTTAATGAATAGCCAGGAAGCCAGCAATATTCCGCCTAGAAAAAAGACTTTCGATACGGATGCAAACCCGCCGATTAAAATAAGTACGAGAAGAATAACCTGGAATAAGAAATTTTTACGTCCCTTAAGGGAAAAGTTGTAAACCCATGTAATCAAACCCAGGGAATAAGCAAACCCCCCGGCGAATACAATGTCGAATACACCCGTATAGCGCCCCATGGAGTTGGTGTCTTCCCTGAACCCGTCCGAACTATTCTGTACATAGTACTGGATAATGGAGTCCGAGTAGGGGGTGAAAATCTCTAATAGGATGAGCACCGTATTCAATCCCAGAAGAATGTGGAAAACCCGGTTTAGTCTGAACATTCGTTCCCTCGTAAAAAAACTTCTGCGCACTACCAGGCTATTCAAAATCAATAGCAATACAAAAGTCTCGGTGTAGTTCTCAAAATTTGCGAGAAATTTTAAGTCAACCGGGACTTGGTTAACAATGGTACTTATGCAAACATGGATAAAGAGGAATCCGTACAAAAACACAACGGAGGAATGGGGGAAGATTCTGAGTTTTTGGAAACGCCCTGAAAGCAGGAGGATTAGAAATATGGAATATACAACCAAATGCTCAACCCTTAACCCATTTCCATTCGGTATGTAGGGAAGGAATATAGCCATCAAAAGGATATAGTCAATATTTTTAACGATCCTATTCATCCAAGGGGCTCAATATCTCATTTTGGTTGAAAAACAGATACGTGCAAATGAAATATGCGGTAAATCCACAACATGTGGCAACTGCAGCACCCAGAATCCCTAATGAAGGTATCAGAAGAACGTTCAATAATAGGTTGGTAGACGCCGCAGCGATATTGCTTGCTAATATCACACGTGTTCTTTGTTCCGAATAAAAATAGAGTTCAAGTAATTGCGCCAGCGTAATAAGGAAAAAGGCCAGGGCAATCCAAAAAATTAAGAAAAACCCATCCGAATAATCCTCAGAAAGGAGGAGGAATCCGATAGTTTCCTGAAAAATATAGATAAGTATTAAGGTAGGAAGGGCGATTAAGGAATAATAAAATCCGAAGGTTTTTAAGCGCTTCTTCTTTTCCTGTTTTTTATAATTCCCAAAAACGATAGGAGTAGACAAGATTACAAATACAGGACTGATGACCAGAAAAAACTTGGAACCAACACTATAGCTTGCACTGTAAACCCCCACTTCCTGTATGTTCAGAAAATACTCAATTGCGTATCGATCGAAATAATTGCTAATCCATATCCAAAGAGCGGAAAAGCCTAGAGGCCATGCAAAATGAAAATATCTTTTTAGAAAGGATTTGAAATGCACCTTTATTTTTGGGGTATATGACTTATATGCCCTGTAGAAAAATAGAATGCCCACAAGGGAACCAGCAACCTGCATACCCCAAAGTGCCTGCACATGATCCATAAATTCGAAATGCCAGAAAAAGAAGATCCCGATAAAAACAAGTGAGGCAGTTACCCTTGCCATACCTATCTTGGAGAAGAGTATCAACTTGTTCTGAACGTTCAGGAAGTCGTTAAGGAGCATGTTCATGGCATTGAATACCATGTAAATAAATAAGAGTCCCCATAATACCATTTCGACGGTGTCAAGATAGAGTTGGAAGAATATCATCAAACCGCAAAATGCAATAAGGATTACACTAATAAGGACTATTGTGAAAGGTCTGAATCCAAGTTTGGGAACGAGTTTGGAATAATTGGCTTTGACGAACTGAATGGCCGGGTAAATTAGAACGGAGGAAAACAGAGTGAACGCTGCAAACTGCAACCCATACGTTCCAAAGTCCGTTGGATGAACGTATAAGGCGATCAATTTGCCGCTTATCAAGGCTATGAGGGCACCAAATATTTGAGAGGCGACAACGAAGTTTCGATCTTTCTTTTTAAAGAGATCGGAAATCCGGGTCGCAATTTTATTTTGGTCAATCATAAAGTATCCAGTAGGTTCATACTTTTCCCTAGGGAATGCAACCCGACTAATCGGTATAGATAAACTCGGGTTTTGATTTTCCATCAATCAGCCACCGATAGGTTCTTTCAAATTTTTCGGCGATTTTCTTCCAATCGTATTTGGATTGGACCAATCGGAATCCATTCTCGCCCATAGTTTCACGTTGCTTTCTGTCAAAACTCCCCATGTTGAGAATTTGTCCCGCAATATTTTCTTTATTCAGTTCCAGTTTAATGGCAGCATCTGTTTCAAAACCATCACTCAGGTTACATTTTTCCGTCATAAGAACGGGTAATTTGTATGACCAGGCTTCCAAAACTGATACAGGTATGCCCTCGCTGTAGCTTGGGAGAATGTAGGCGCTTGCCGTTCTGAGGGCCTCTTCCTTTGCAGAATTATAGCGGGGCCCCAGAAAAAAAACGTCATTTTCCAAACCAAGATTTCGGACATTTTTTTCAAGCGCTTCGCGATGTGCTGGGATTCCGCCTCCAACCATTTTCACCTGCCAATTCTCAAAGAAGTTTGTGTTTCCCGATTTGATAATCCCAAGTGCATCTATTAGCAAGTCCAAACCCTTTATAGGGTGTAACCTTCCGAGGTACAGCAGGGTTTTTCTCTCCTGAGTAGGAGCTTTAGAATTCGACCTCTTTGGTATGGTAATCCCATTGGGAATAATAGCTACGGGATTCTTTAACCCGAAATTTCTAATTGCCTTATATTCGGAGTAACAAAGTGCGTGAATGCAGGTTGCCCGTTCTAGTGATTTATAAGCAAAAGCTTTGCCGACTAAATATTTTTTCCACGAGGAAATTTCCAATGCCCAGGCGTTCAACATACCGTGGGTAGAAATGATCACGGGGCTTTTATGTTTTTTTTGCCAGTTGTAGGTAACCCATTGCGGGTACATCCAGAGCCCGTGTAAATGAAGGACTTCTATCTTTTTCTGATGAATGCTTGTATAAAGCCCGGGCGCATAACCAAATGAACGGAACAGGCTCGTCTCAAAGGCATTTAGCTTTATTTCGCCCCAACCGGATCGATCGGTTTCAGTGTACTCGTCTTGGAGACCAAAGATTTCTACCGGAGCGTTCAAATTCAAAGCGAGGCATCGAATTGCGTCATATAATCCTCCGGCATTGCGGGAAACCGAAGACGTCAATATGGCAATAGCGTTCTCCATATGGTTTAACCGAGTTGTAATTGATACCACCGATAAGCCCTCTCAATCCCAGCTTCCAACCCAATCTCAGCTTTCCAGCCCAGGGCATGCATACGGGAGACATCCAGCAGTTTGCGGGGCGTACCGTCCGGCCTGGAGGTGTCCCAACGGATTTCGCCTGTATGGCCCACGATGCGCTGTACGATACGGGCGAGTTCTTTGATGGTGATGTCACTCCCGGTGCCCACATTGTACAGGTGGTCGGGTAACGGGTTTTCCAGGGCATGGACCACGGCCCGGGCCAGGTCGTCCACGTGCAGGAATTCCCGCCGGGGGGAGCCGCTGCCCCAGAGGGTTACCGGGGCGTTGTCGTTTTGTTTGGCCTCGTGGAATTTGCGGATTAGTGCGGGCAGGACGTGGGAGGTCTCCAGGTCAAAATTATCGTTGGGGCCGTACAGGTTGGTGGGCATCAGGCTCACGTAGTCGCGGCTGTACTGATCCCGAAGTGCCTGGATAAGGCGTACCCCGGCAATCTTGGCCAGGGCATACCCCTCGTTGGTAGGTTCCAGGGGGCCGGTGAGCAGGGCGTCTTCCCGGATGGGCTGTTCGGCCATTTTCGGGTAGATGCAGGAACTGCCCAGGAAGACGAATTTTGGTACGCCGGCTTCATGGGCCGCCTGGATCAGGTTGTTTTGTATCCGGAGGTTTTCCAGGAGGAACTCATACTGGTTCCGGCTGTTGGCCAGGATCCCCCCAACACGCGCCGCGGCGTCCACGATGGCTGCCGGCTGCTCGTCGGCAATGAACGCTGAGGTGGCCCGCGCATCCCGCAAATCCAGCTCGCTGCTGCTGCGGCCTGTCAGGTTGGAATAACCGGCGGCTTCCAGGGCGCGCCAGACGGCGGAGCCCACCATCCCGCGGTGCCCGGCAATGTATATTTTGTCGCTTTTTTCCACGGCCTACTCGTAATAATTTGGGGTGGAATAGCCCCCGTGGTTCAGGTGGCGGTCTTTCTGCATCAGCAGCAAATCGCTGGCCATCATTTCCCGGACCATTTCCTCCAGGGAGCAGGTTGGTTTCCAGCCCAGTTTTTCATAGGCTTTCGAGGCATCGCCTACCAGGAGGTCTACCTCGGTGGGACGGAAGTACTTCGGGTCGATGCGCACCACTACCTGGCCTATGGGCACCTGGTAATCCGGGTGGGATGCAGAAGCCACCCGCCCGGTTTCGTTTTCACCCTGGCCATTGAATTCGAGTTCCACACCGATTTCCGCAAATGCCATCCGGACCAGGTCGCGAACGCGGGTGGTCTTGCCGGTGGCAATCACCCAGTCTTCGGGCGCTTCGGCCTGCAAGATCATCCACATCATCCGGACGTAGTCCCGGGCGTGCCCCCAGTCCCGCTCCGCGTCCAGGTTGCCCAGGTAGAGCGTGTCCTGCAGCCCCATGGCAATCCGCGCCACGGCCCGCGTGATCTTCCGGGTAACAAAGGTCTCCCCCCGGATGGGCGATTCGTGGTTGAACAAAATCCCGTTACAGGCAAACATGCCGTAGGCCTCCCGGTAATTCACTGTAATCCAGTAGGCGTACAGCTTGGCCACCCCATACGGGCTCCGCGGGTAAAACGGGGTGGTTTCCGTCTGGGGCACCTCCTGCACCTTCCCATAGAGCTCCGAGGTGGAGGCCTGGTAGATACGCGTTTTGTGTTCCAGCCCCAACAGCCGCACGGCTTCCAGGATCCGCAGGGTCCCCGTGCCGTCCGCATTGGCCGTGTATTCCGGGATCTCAAAAGAAACCCGGACATGGCTCATCGCGGCCAGGTTGTAGATTTCGTCGGGTTGGATTTTCTGGATGAGCCGGATGAGGTTGGAACTGTCCGTCATATCCCCGTAGTGGAGGATAAAATTCCGGTTCTCCACATGGGGGTCCTGGTAGAGGTGGTCGATGCGCTCCGTGTTAAAAAGGGACGACCGGCGCTTCAACCCGTGTACAATATACCCCTTATTGAGCAGGAATTCGCTGAGGTAGGCCCCGTCCTGGCCGGTAACCCCGGTGATAAAAGCTACTTTTTTCTTTTCTTCATGTTCCATGCGCATCGGGCTTTGCTTTAAACGAATAACTAGTGATTGGGTTGGGGGAACTCAATACGGTTTCGGTTTGCCGGCGGGCCTCATTCGGTTTTGCGACGGGGGTAATCCGGGCTCCTGGCCCATCCGGATCGCTCCGGGGCAGGTTGCCCGTTTTCGTGGGCGGCGGCGGGGACTTTGCCGCCAGCGCGAGACTCCCCTTGGCGTTCCCGGGAATCCGGGTATTCATCTGCCGGCTTTTCCGGTTCCTGCCGCGTGCGGTGCACCACAAAGCGGCGTTTTGCCTCTGCAAAGACGTGCGTGCGCTTTTGCTGCAGCTCTTTGGTTTCCGAATAGGTGTAGCGTTCTGCAACGGGTTCGGTTACCGGCAGGGGGCGGGCATCCGCTGCCTGGGGCCGCTTAACCGGGATGGGCGCAACCCCGGGGGCGGATTCACGCCTTTCCGGGATCAGGAAGGGGTATTTGTACAGCAGGGAACCCAGGACAAAGCCAATGACCAACTGCAGGGTTGGGTTCCAGTCGTTGATGAGCCAGATGGCGGCCACCAGCAGGATATTGCTCAGGATGATGGCCGCAGTGGCCTGTATGTGGCTGAAACCCCGGGCAATAAAGCGGTGGTGGATGTGGTTCCGGTCCGGGCTGAACGGGCTGCGGTTTTCTATCAGCCGGATTGTAAAGACGCGCAGGCTGTCGATGATTGGGTAGGAGAGGACCGCGAGCAGGGCAGTGGGCGCATGGGGCATTGTAAATGCGGCAAACGGCTCGTGGTTGACCATGATAAAACTCATCCCCTGGTAGGCCAGGAGGTAGCCCAAGAAGAGCGAGCCGGAATCCCCCATAAAGAGTTTGTCCCGCTTGGCGAAATTAAAAACCAGGAAGCCCAGGATGGCCCCGATAAGCGCAAAGGAGGTGACCGCCAGCAGCAGGTTTCCGTTGACCAGGAAAAACACCCCGAAAATCAGGCTTGCCAGCGTGGCCAGGGAACCGGCCAGGCCGTCGATGCCGTCGGTGAGGTTGAAGGCGTTGATGATGACGATAAAAACAAACAGGGAAAAAAGCACAGAAACCCAATAGGGCATCTCCCAGACGCCCAGCATCCCGCCAAAACCCGTAATCCGGATGTCCGTGAGCAGGATCACGATGCCGGCCGAGAAGATCTGGCCCATGAATTTTTTCTTGGGCGCCAGTACAATCAGGTCGTCCTTGATCCCCAGGAACAGGAGGATGGTGGTAGTGGCGACAATCGAAATGAGCTTGATCAGGTCTGCGTTGGAGAATTCCAGGAAGATCCCGAAGAGCATCAGGGTAATGCAGAAGGCCAGGAACATGCCCACGCCTCCCAGGGTAGGAGTTTTTTGGCTGTGGGAACTCCTTTCGCCCGGGTCGTCCATCAGATTTTTCTTTTGGACCACGTAGATAATCACGGGGAATATCCGGATGCTGATCGCCCAGGCGGTGATCGCCACTATGGGAACAAGGAAATAGGTCTCGGATAGCAAACCAAGATTGTGGAGCATGGGGTGGTGTTCTCGAGGGTTGATTACTTAGGCTAGATTACGCAAAATGCGGCAGCCAACCGAACCCTGAAGCTACCAGTTTTCAAATAGTTATCCACGATTTTATCGACGAACTGCACGTTAGCAGGAGGATTTGCGGATATCGCAACAGGAATTGCTGTTTCTCGCAATTTGGCGGTTTAACCCGATGGATTTTGAGAGGTCCGCAAAGGGATGGCAGTATCGGGATTCCCTAGGAATTCATCCACTCCTTAAACTCCGGCGCCTTGGCCTTGCTCACCACAATCCGCTCGGCGGACGGCGGGTTTACCTGCAGGATGAGCTTGCCGTTAAAGTAGTATTTGATGTTGCTGATGGCGTCGCGCTGGATGATGAACTGCCGGTTGGCCCGGAAGAATCGTTTCGGGTCCAGGGAAGCCTCCACGTCCTCGAGTTTCTGGTCCATGGCGTAGGCCTGCTTATCAAAGGTCATCGCCTTTACCACCCCCGTATCGATGTAGATATAGGCAATTTGGTTGGTTTTTACCGGGACGAGCTCGTCGCGGTGGGCCAGCAGGAAGGTAGATTTGTAGGCGCGCGTTTCCTGGTTGAGCAACTCCAGCAGGCCGGATACCTGTTCGGGCCGGATCCCTTGCCCCCGTTGTTCCCCGGATGGTGCCTGTTCCCCGGATGGTGCCGATTCCCCGGATGGTGCCTGCTCCCCGGAACCCGGATCAATGCGTCGCCCGGCGTCGTCTTTTTGCAGGTGGTATTGCTGCAGGGCCTGCTGGAGGTCGTCCGGGTCGATGGGTTTGAGCAGGTAGTCAATGCTGTTGACCTTAAAGGCCTTCAGCGCGTACTGGTTGTAGGCGGTGGTAAAGATTACCGGGATGGTGAGCCGCACTTTTTCGAAGATTTCAAAAGACAGGCCGTCTGCCAGGTGGATGTCCATAAACACCAGGTCGGCGTCGTCCCGGGTTTTAAAATAGGACACGGCCGCCTTTACCGAATCGATGACCTTCAGCACTTCGATATCCGGGTCGATGCCGCGGAGCAGGTAGGTGAGGTTGTCGCTGGCGGACAATTCGTCTTCTACGATGACTACTTTCACGAGGCAGCTTTTAAGGGGAGTTCCACCCGGAAGGCATCGTCCGTGCGCCGGATGGCAACCTTTGTTTTCTTGATAAGGGAGAACCGTTTTTGCAAATTGGTGAGACCATAGCCGGTACGGTCCGGCAGGGAGCTCCTCTCCCGCACCTTGTTGCTGACCACCAGGGTTTTCCCCTCGTTGAAAATCTCCACTTTCAGCGGGTTTTTCTCGGAAATTTCATTGTGCTTTACCGCGTTTTCAACCAGGATCTGCAAGGCCAGGGGGGGAATGCATTCCTCCATTAATTCCGGGTCGATGCGGATGTCGATCTCAAAACGGTCGCGATACCGGGTACGGATCAAAAACGTATAGCTCTCCAGGAATTTCAGTTCGTCGGCCACCGATACCAGGTCGGTATCCCCGCTCTGCAGGATATACCGGTACATATGGGAGAGCTTCCGCACAAACTGGGAAGCCTGTTCGTTGTCGCGGACCAGGGAGGAAAGCGAATTCAGGGAGTTGAACAGGAAATGCGGGTCTACCTGGTTCTTAAAGGCCGCGAGTTCGTTTTGCAGGTTTTGCTGCTTAAGGCGTTCGTTTTCGATGAGGCTTTCCTGTTGGTCCGTTTGCAGGCGCAGGATCCGGGCGATAAAAAACAGGACCAGCAGCAGGATGGCATACCGGAAGTGCAGGAACTGGAAGTCTTCCTGGGTCAGGGCCGATTCGTCCAGGAACCCGTGGAGGTATTCCCACAAGAGGATAGCGGCAATCAGCATGCCGATATCCAGGAGGATCAGGGCGCCAAAACGGAGGTAGGGCGGCCAGTTGATCCGGGTATAGGCCAGGTTGGCATTCAGGTGGAGGATGGACCAGCCGAATAGGGCCATAAAGGTGATGCGGAAAAGGATATCGACGATCCACATGCCCGAGGAGTCCATCCGTCCGCTGCTGATCAGGCTGTAGAGGAACAGATTGCGCGGGATGGATGCAAGGATCGCCAGCAGGAGGGAAACCCGCAGCAGGGTGGCTTGCTTGACCGGTTTTCTGGACATGGTAAGGCGCGTCTTAGCTGATAGATAAATGTAATACATTTTGGGCGGGGGCGTTTTTCCGGAATATTCGGGCAGGGGTTTTCCGGGGGGTTGGGCGAAAAACAAAACGGGCCCCCAAGTTTGCTTGAAAGCCCGTCTGTCGAGGCCGGAAAGCCTCTTCATCAATCAACTGATCTGATTATTTGCGCGCCGTCCTCAGTGCTCCTGCGGGGGATTCCATGCCTTCAAAGGGGTTGAAACCCGCCGGCAGGTAGGCGTCTGTGTCGAAGCCCAGGTCGATGGCCTCTTCGTCGGTGTACAGGTTCAGCCGATCCAGTTCTTCATAGTGGGCAATCTTCCCGGCGTAGGGGTCAAAGCCCACCGGCAGATAGGCCGATGTATCGAAGTCGAATTCTATCACCGGGTCGGTTTCGGGGACTTCCAGGGAAGTGGGGTCCAGGTGCACCGCGGCGGCCTGCTCCCGGAGGTGGCTTTCGAACTCCCGGTTCATCTCGCGGATCAGTTCAGTGCTTCCGCTGTGGTCGCCTTTGTGGCAGCAGCTGTCGGCGGCCTGGCTTATATACGTTCCTCCCAGCAGGGAGACTCCTAAAAGAATTGTTGAAATTTTCATGGTTGCTATAGTATTGATAATGGGGTTTGCAATGATTTACAGGACAAATGTAAGGCGGGGTAGGGCCTCCCGGGACGCTTTTCTAACCGAAGCGTCCCAATCCGGGGGTGAAGCGTCCGGAAAAGCAGGTGAAGTTCCTGGTACACTTTAAGCCCAACCGTTTGAACAGGTGTAAATGGTATGGATTACCGGTAAAATTTTCAGGTCTGATGCCCAGAGATGTTTGTGAACAATTTGGCTGCAACCGATCAAAAGTTTTATCTTTGCCCACCGGTTTCGGGATGTAGCGCAGTCCGGTAGCGTACTTCGTTCGGGACGAAGGGGTCGCAGGTTCAAATCCTGTCATCCCGACCAAGCAGAAAAGCGGTTTGCGAGAGCAAACCGCTTTTTATTTTCCCTTGCGTCAAAAGCTTGCTTTTGTAGGCAAAGGGGAAAATAAAAAGCGTAAAGCGCCGAATAGGCGCTTTGTTTTTCTATTTGCACCGAGGGATAAAATGGATTGCGTCGCCGAAAGGCGGCGAAATCCAATTGCGTCGAAAGCTCGCTTTCGAAAGTGGGTCGGAAAATAAAAAGGGAAGAACGCGCCAGACCCGCCCACGCACCACCTGGCTCCTCGCTACACAAGGTCCACCGGACCTTGTGTAACCGCTCGGCCCTCTATTTGCAAGAATGGATGGAACGGATTGCCGAGCGCAGCGAGGAAATCCTTGTGCTCTTTTTGGTTTTAAGCCGTGCGGGCCAGAGTCCGGCTATGGACTTTTTAATCCGTGAAATCGAACCGACTAAATTGCCGGGATATACATATTTACCTGTTGAGCGCAGACTTTTAACTATCAGGTCTTTCACTGCTGTAGTTTGTATTGAGTGGAGGATATCTGTGATTCAACCATCGGAGGTCCTTATTCTTCCCTCGAAATCATTACTTTTGTTTCCGGATGCACAGGTTCAAACAAATAAAGGCGGGAATGATGCTGCTTATCATGGGGCTCATGATGGCGCACAATGCCTTTGCCCATGAACATCATCACGGGCATGACCCGTCAACTTCGGAAAAAGTGCCGTCCGGACACCACCATCACGATGGAGACCATCACCACCATGGCGAACAACCTGCAGAGAAGGAGGCCTCCAGGGATCTGCTGGGGTTCCTGCTTGAAGCCCATTCCGACGGCTCCCATTCCCATGACTACATGCCGGGGACGGTTGAGGTTGTTACCCGGAATAAAACACAAGCGCTCAACTACTTTAACCTGACAGAGGGGTTTTATTTCCGCCCCTGCCTAACGAATTTTGATAGGGAGCCTTTTTTTGTTGACGATGATTCCGGTGGTCAACTAGCCATTTATCTATCCATTTCCCTCCGGGCTCCTCCGGTATTGTGTTGATTCTACCAACGACAGGAAGCGACAAGGCCTGAATGCCTGGATTTCGCTATTCTGTCGCATCCATTGATTCAACCAAAGCCAATACCATGCAAAAGCATTTTGTATTCGCGATCTGCGGATGCCTGTTCCTTTCCGGAGTCTTTGCACAAACCCCGGAAATCGACGGAATTTTACAGCAGATTGAGCAGAACAACCGGGAACTACAGGCAATATCCTCATATCTGGAGGGCAGAAAACTGGAATTAAAATCAGGAAATAACTTGCCTGATCCGCAATTCGGCTTCTTTTACCTTCCCAATGGAGATAACTCCACGGGCGATTACACGGAATTCCAGGTAAGCCAAACCATCGAGTTTCCAACTGTCTACGGCGCCAGGGGTACCCTGATCGAAGAACAGGAAACCCAATTGGAGCTCGAGTATCTATCGAGACGACAGGAAATACTGTTACGGGCCAAAGGGCACGGCCTGGAATTGATCTATCTCAACAAGCGCATCGCAACCGAACAAGAACGCCTGGAGCAGGCCCGTACTGTGATGGATCAGGTTGAAGAACTTTACAGGCGCGAACAGAATGGGATACTGGAGCTCAACAAAGCCAAAGTGGCCTGGCTACAGGATCAGTTTAAGGTACAGCAGCTTGAAAACGAAAGGCGGAATGTCCGACTTCTCCTCCAAAACCTCAACGGCGGTACCCCCCTGAAAATAGAAGGTTCAGAATTTAGCGGAACCCTTGACATAGCAGACCTGGACGTACTTTGGCAGGACAGGCTGGTGCATGATGCCGATCTGGTCCTGATCCGGCAGGAGGAAGTTATTGCTGCGCAAGCCCTGGCAGTATCCCGAAATAAATCCCTGCCCAACCTGACTGCCGGGTACAATCAGCAGGGGGTGCCGGGAGCGATCTATTCCGGACTGTATGCAGGGATAAGCCTGCCGTTATGGAGCAACCGTAACAAGGTAAAATCCGCCAGGTCTCACCTGGAATTTCAGGAGGTGAATTCCACCAGAAAAACCCAGGAGGCGCGCACCCGGTTCGAAAAGCAGGTCAACGAATATCAGATGATGCTGTCGCGGTATCGTGAATATCAAACGACCCTTTCGGGTATGGACAGCGAATCCCTGCTAATGGAGGCCTATCAGCTAGGCGAAATTTCCTTTATGGATTATTACAGAGAATTACAGTTTTACCGGGATGCATACGATTCCATGATTAAGATGGAATATGAATTGTTCCGACAGCAAGCAGAATTATTAAAACACAAGTTATAACCCTTTTAAGACCAAAATCATGAAAATATCTAAAATTATTTTAGCACTGACCCTTGTAGTTGTCTTTTCCTGCAAAGGCAAAAATGCAGAAGGCGAACATGGACACGAACACGGTGCCGAAACCCATGAGCACTCCCATGAGGCGGAGGCTGCAGACCACGGCCACAGCCATGAAGGCGAAGAAACGCATTCACATGAGGGGGAGCATCACCAGCAGGAATCCTTCACCCTGGAAGCGGATTCAGTAAAAGTGGATAAAGACTCCACCCATACCCATGAGGACGGAACCACTCATCACGATCACTAATTTTAATACCGCGCAACGATGCGTTATCTAGTCATATTGTTGATCCTGCTTTCCGCGGGGTGCCGGTCTTCGGAAGACCAGGGCCACAGCCATGATGAGGCTGGGGAGCATTCACATGAAGGGGAAGGAACCCCGGCCATGGCATTTACCGTCTGGACAGAAAAAACGGAATTGTTTGTGGAGTTCCCGGCCCTGGTGGTTGGGCAAACCAGCCGTTTTGCCGCGCATTTTACGGTTTTGCAGGGACACAGGCCCGTGCGGGAGGGAAGTGTTACCGTGAGCCTTATCAGGGGGAATAAAGGCATCCGCCATACGGTGGATGGCCCCAATTCTCCAGGGATTTTTACTCCGGCTCTTCAACCCGGGGAAGCCGGCAGCTTTCAACTGGTATTTGATATCAATACACCAGACTATTCAGACCGGATCACCCTCGAAGATATCCCGGTTTTCGCAAGTTTGGCTGAAGCCGCGGGTAGCCTTCCCAAGCCGGAAGAAGGGAATGATATTTCCTTTCTGAAGGAACAGGCCTGGAAGATGGATTTTCAGACCCGCCCGGCAACTGAAAAAGAAATTTATGAGACCCTGCCGACATCCGGTACCTGGCAGGTGGCCCCATCCGATTACCGAACCCTGGTGGCCCCGGCAAATGGTCGCGTAAATTTCAGTCGGTCTTCCCTCACTGAGGGCAGTCCGGTCAGCAAAGGACAGGTCTTGATGACCCTGAGCAGTTCAGGATTTGCCAGGGAAAACCTGGAAACAGAGATTCAAAAGGCCCGGGCGGAGTTAAATCGCATGGAGTCGGAATATGAGCGCAAGAAAGCTTTGCTGAACTCCCGCATCGTTCCCAGGGCCGAGTTTGAAGCGGTGGAACAAAACTACCTCGTTGCAAAGGCGAACTATGAAACCCTGAGTCAGGGATACACTGGAAACGGCATCCAGGTAGCAGCTCCCTTTGACGGATATATAAAATCCATCGCATCAGTCAATGGGGACTACGTAGCCCAGGGTGCCACTTTGCTCACGATTACGAGCCATAAGAGCAGCATGCTGCAGGTTCAGGTAAGCCCGAGGTATGCCCGGGAGCTCCAATCCATCCGGAACATATGGTACCAGCCCGCACCCGGCACGTGGTCCAGCCTACTCGCCAAAGGGGGCAAGATCCTGTCTGTTGGCAAGGAGGTTGAGGCAGACCAGCCCCTGATCCGCATATATGCCGAGGTCAATGAGGGCGTGGAAATGCCGGAGGGAAGTTTTACGGAAGTACAGGTGGCCTTTGGCAACCCCGGACTGTCTACTGTAGTACCTGCCCAAGCCTTGCTGGAAGATTACGGGGAGTATTCCGTAATCGTACAGCGCTCCGGGGAAGCCTTTGAAAGGCGGTACGTACAAATAGGAAAGCGCAACGGGAATGAGGTGGAAATCACCCAGGGCCTGGCACCTGGGGAGGTGGTGGTAACCAAAGGGGCCTATCAGGTGAAAATGGCTTCCATGTCGGGGCAGGCCCCCGCCCATGGCCATGCTCATTAAATAATAGTTATGCTGAACAAAATACTGACCCTTTCCCTGCACAACCGCCTGGTGGTTTTATTGGGGGCTGCCCTGCTGAGTGCAGCGGGCATCTACCTGGCCCGTACCATGAATGTGGATGTATTCCCGGATCTGACTGCCCCAACCGTTACGATCCTGACCGAAGCCCACGGCATGGAGTCCGAAGAAGTTGAAAAACTGGTTACCTACCAGCTGGAAACGGCTATGAACGGATCTCCCAACGTGCGGAGGATCCGTTCCTCCTCTGCTAGCGGCATTTCCATTGTGTGGGTAGAATTCGAGTGGGGCACCGATATTTACCGGGCCCGCCAGATAGTGAGCGAGCGCATCCCCGTGGTACAGGAAAGCCTGCCTGAGGGGGTGGGTACCCCAACCATGGCGCCGATCTCCTCCATCATGGGGGAGATCATGTTGCTGGGCGTGCGGTCCGACAGTTTATCCCCCATGGAGTTGCGCACCCTTTCGGACTGGGTCATCCGGCCCAGGATCAAATCCATCGGAGGCATTGCCAATGTGATCGTAATCGGTGGCGATTACAAGCAATACCAAGTGTTGGCGAACCCTGAAAAATTGAAGTACTACAACGTAGGTCTGCAGGAATTGCTTCAGAAAGTGGCCGAGAGCAACAGGAACGCGCCGGGAGGCATCCTCAATCAGCATGGGAACCAGTACCTTATTAAGGGAAGCGGCAGAGCGCATTCGCCCGACCAAATTCGGGAGGCCACCCTGAAGCAGGTAAATGGGCAGACAGTGAAAGTGGGAGATGTGGCCACCGTACAAATTGGGGCCGCCGATAAAATCGGGGATGGTTCCCTGAATGCATCCCCGGCCGTGATCCTTACCCTTTCCAAACAGCCGGAAGTAAATACCCTGGAACTCACCGACCGGCTCGACGCTGCTATTTCGGACCTGCAGCGGACCTTGCCTGGGGTGGAAATTAAAAACCATATTTTCCGGCAGGCCAATTTTATCGATGCCTCAATTGACAACCTTAACCGAACCTTGCTGGAAGGGGCATTTTTTGTCGTCCTGGTCCTGTTTATCTTTTTAATGAATTGGCGCACAACGGTCATTTCCCTGGTAGCCATACCGATATCGTTGCTGGTTTCCATTATCGTTCTCAAGCTGCTGGGATATACGATCAATACCATGAGTCTCGGTGGGATGGCCATCGCCATCGGAGCCCTGGTCGACGATGCGATTATCGATGTGGAGAACGTATTTAAGAGGCTCCGGGAAAATATCCGTAGGCCAAAAGGGGAACGACTCCCTGTTTTAACGGTGGTTAAAGATGCTTCCATTGAAATCCGAAGCTCCATTATCATTGCCACTTTAATCATCATTGTTTCCTTTATTCCGTTGTTTTTCCTGAGCGGGATGGAGGGCAGGCTGCTCAGGCCACTGGGGATCGCTTTTATCACTTCAGTGCTTACCTCCCTGTTGGTGGCAGTGACGGTTACCCCCGTATTGTGTTCCTATTTACTCCGAAGGGAAGACGTGCTCACAAAACAGGCCGGGGGAACCCGGGTGGAGCGCTGGTTGCAGGAGCATTATACCCGATTGCTGGACCGGGTCCTGAAAGTTCCCAAAATGGCTATTGGCATAACCGCCGGGATATTCCTGCTTAGCCTGGCCCTAATTACCCAGCTGGGCCGGAGCTTCCTGCCGGAATTTAACGAAGGGTCCCTGGTGATCAGCGCTGTGGGAGTTCCGGGCATGTCCCTGGAAGAGAGCAATAAAAACGGGGAACTGATCGAACGCCTGCTGCTGGAGATGCCGGAGGTAGAGGTGGTAACCCGCCGGACGGGGCGGGCGGAATTGGACGAGCACGCCCAGGGAGTGAACGCCGCGGAGATTGACGTGCCTTTTACCCTGGACGGCAAGACCAAAGAAGCATTTTTTGAGGAAGTCAGAACCAAACTGAGTGTTGTTCCGGGGGTGAATATTACCCTCGGACAACCTATTGCCCACCGCATTGACCATATGCTTTCCGGGACCCGGGCCAATATTGCCATCAAAATTTTCGGGGATGACCTGCAGCGGTTATTTGAACTGGGCAAGGAGATTGAATCGGCCATCGGGTCGGTGGATGGTATTGCAGATGTGGCCGTGGACCAGCAGATTGAAGTGCCCCAGCTTCGCATTACCCCTCGCAGGCAGCTACTGGCAGCTTACGGCATGACAGTAGGAGATCTTATGGAGCAGGTAGATGTGGCTTTCGCAGGCGAAAAGGCAGGGGAGATTTACGAAGGACAGCGGTACTTTGACCTGGTCGTCCGCTTCGAGAAAAGATGGCGGAACCAAATTCAGGCCATTGAATCTGCCCTGATCAGCCTTCCGGGTGGCGGGCAGGCACCCCTTGATCAATTGGCTGAGATTCGTTCCGTTAGCAGCCCCAATACCATTAGCCGCGAGGAAGTACAGCGAAAAATAGTGGTGGCTGCCAACGTGCAGGGACGTGACCTTCGGGGGGTGGTCAATGATATAGAAAAGATCATAGAAGGATCCATTGATCTTCCGGAAGGGTATCGCATTGATTATGGCGGACAGTTTGAAAGCGAGGCCAAAGCTTCCCGCTTACTGTTGATAACTGCCATCCTGGCCATCCTGGTCATCTTCCTCCTGCTTTATTTTGAGTTTAGGGATGTGAAACTGTCTTTCATTGTCCTGATCAACCTGCCATTGGCACTTATAGGAGGCATCCTGATCGTTTACTTCACTTCAGGGATCATAAGTATCGCGGCCACCATCGGATTTATCAGCCTCTTTGGAATTGCCACGCGTAACGGTATTTTGCTGGTATCGCGCTATGAAGATTTAAGGAAGGTGGGGATGGATGGAACAAAACTCCTGAAGACGGGTGCTCTGGACCGGTTAAATCCCATCCTGATGACTGCCTTTACCACGGGCCTGGCCCTGATCCCGCTAGCCCTTAAGGGAGGGGAGCCGGGCAATGAAATCCAGAGCCCGATGGCAGTTGTAATCCTGGGTGGGCTCCTGTCTGCTACGGTGCTGAATTTGGTGATTATTCCCTGCGTATATAAACTGGTGAATGCAAAATGATACTATGCGGATCGCACTGAATATCCTCTCGGCCTTGTTAGGCCTGTTGCTCCTCAACGGGGGCCTCAACAAATTCTTCAACTACATGCCCGCGCCGGAGGACCTGCCCGAGGCCATGGTCAAAGATTTCGGGGCCTTGACGGAAATTTCCTGGCTGATGCCCTTGATTGCCATTGCTGAAATCCTGGCAGGGATCCTGATTATTATACCCAAAACGCGAGCCCTGGGGGCGTTGATTTTCTTCCCGGTAGCGGTCGGCATCCTGCTTACCCATATTTTCGTGGGGCCTTCCGGCCTGCCGATTGCCCTGCTCGTCTGGGCCGTCCTGCTCTGGATCCTTTGGGACAACCGCGAGAAGTACCGCCCCCTGTTTAAATAGCATTTTACTATTGCTGTGTAGATGACCCGGGGATAGAAAATCCGGCAGCCGGTTCCCTGAAATCCAGTATCTTTACCCCATGCGATTCATGGCCTGCCTTTTTGCCTGCCTGACCCTTTTGATGTCTGCGGTACCCTGCTGTACGGAAGGGGATGGTTGCGCGGAAACCCCGGCACCCGAAACGGCCGGGCACACCGATGCGCCTTGCGGGGAAGCACCCGACGGGGAAGGCCCGTGTTCGCCATTCTACGCCTGCGGCTCCTGCCCGGGGTGCGTCGTACCCCAGGCCGTCGAACCCGAGGTGTCCGCAATGCCGGAGGCTCGCCAACTCATTGCGGATCGCCGCTCCACCCGGTTTCAATCCCCTCCGGGACACCGCCCATTGCGACCGCCCATCTTTACGGAATTCCTATAACCAGGCGCCGGTAGACTGATCGCCGCGCCAACAGGTGGACCGGGCGAATTCCGGTTCCGCATCCTTGCACGAATTCCAAAAACTTTCAAGATGAAAATCAAGAATATACTCATAGGGTGTGCCCTGCTGGTTTCAGGCTGGCTGGCTGCCCAAAACGATTTCCGCGCCACCATCAGGGACGCCGATTCCGGCGAACCCCTTATCGGGGCAACCGTATTGATCGAAGCCCTGGAGCGGGGCGGGACCACAGATACCACGGGGACCATCCTGCTGACCGATATCCCCGACGGAACACATACCTTCCGGTTCAGCTATATCGGTTTTGAACCGCAAGAACAAACATTTGACCTCCCTTTGCCGGCCCGGGACCCGGAACCGGTAATTGAACTCCACCCCGCCCATGAGGAGATGGAACAGGTTACCATCACCTCCACGCGCAGCACCCGTTCCATTGCGGATATCCCTACCCGGGTGGAATTTATCGCCGGGGAGGAGCTCGCCGAGAAAGGCAACATGAAGCCCGGGGATATCCGGATGCTCCTCAATGAAAGTACCGGGATCCAGACCCAGCAGACTTCGGCAACGAGTTATAATTCCAGCATCCGGATCCAGGGCCTGGACGGGAAATACACTCAGTTGCTTAGGGACGGGATGCCGCTGTATTCGGGGTTTTCGGGCGGGCTCAGCCTGATGCAGATTGCCCCCCTGGACCTCAAACAGGTGGAGGTCATCAAAGGCGCATCCTCCACGCTGTACGGGGGCGGGGCCATTGCCGGCCTGGTAAACCTGATCACCAAAACCCCGGGGGAAGAGGAAGAACTGAGTTTTATGCTGAACGGGACGTCGGCCCTGGGGCTGGATGCCAGCGGCTTCTATTCGGAGAAATATGGAAACTGGGGCGCTACGGTATTCGCATCCTATAACATGGGCACTCCTTATGACCCTGCGGACATCGGCCTGACGGCCATCCCGGAATTCGACCGGTTTACGCTGAACCCCAAGCTGTTTGTCTATTTTGACGATGCTACTAAGATGCATGCCGGGGTGAACCTGGTTACCGAAAAGCGGTTGGGGGGCAATATTGCGTTTGCAAAAGGTGAAGAAGTAGCAGACCCCTATTTTGAAGCGAACGAAACGGACCGTATCTCCACCCAGTTCGAATTGGACCACGGGCTGGGCGGGACCGGGAGGCTGCAGGTTAAAAACAGCCTGAATTTTTACGACCGGTCCATCGCCATTCCGAATTACGCTTTTGGCGGCCGGCAGTTTTCGTCCTTTTCCGAGGCGAATATTTCCTGGGGAGGCGAACAATCCGAGTGGATCACCGGGCTCAACCTGTGGACGGACCGCTTCACCCAATCAGAGGGCGACCCGGAACGGGACCTGGGGTATTCCAACGCCACCCTGGGCGGCTTCGTACAGAATACCTGGAACCTGGCACCCCTCTGGACCCTGGAATCCGGTTTCCGCCTGGATTACCAGAACCGCTATGGCTGGTATGCCCTGCCGCGCTTCTCCCTGATGTTCGACCCGGCCTCCGCGTGGACGTTCCGCCTGGGGGGCGGGCTGGGGTACAAAACCCCCACGGTTTTCTCGGAAGACGCCGAGCGGCTGCAATTCCGGAACATCCTGCCCCTGGATATGGGAGCCTTGAAAGCCGAGGAATCGGCCGGGGCCAATTTTGATATCAACCACCGGATGCCCCTGGCCCCCGGGTTGGTCATGTCCTCCAATGTGCTGTTCTATTACACCCGCATAGCAGACCCGCTGCTGCTGATCCCGGCCGGCAACCTCTTTGAGTTTACCCAACCCGACGGGTATGTGGATACCCACGGGGCCGAGGTCAACCTCAAGTGGAGCTACGGCGACCTGAAACTCTTTGTGGGGTATACCTATGCGAACGTGAAGGAACACTACAACGGGGAGGCCTCCGATTTTCCGCTCGTGGCAAAACATCGGCTCAACAATGTGCTGATGTATGAGAAACACGACAATTTCTGGATTGGCCTGGAGGCGTATTATTTCAGCCCGCAGCAACTCAGCGACGGGACCACCGGGCAGGCTTACTGGATTACCGGGGTGATGACCGAGAAGAAACTCGGGGAGCACCTGTCCGTTTACCTGAATTTTGAGAATTTCCTGGACACCCGGCAGACGGCCTTCGACACCATTTATACCGGCGACCTGAGCGACCCGCAATTCCGGGACATTTACGCCCCGGTGGACGGTTTTGTCGTCAATGGCGGGTTTAAGTGGCAGTTGTAACCTCCCGGGGAATCGATTGTCAGGCGGTTTGGGTTCCGGGGTAGTATTTATCCCGGAGCCAAAATGCTACCCGCACCAGCAGGATCAGGGCCGGGACTTCTACAAGCGGCCCGATGACCCCGGCAAATGCCTGGCCCGAATTCAGGCCGAAAACGGCGATGGCCACGGCAATGGCCAGTTCAAAATTGTTGCCTGCAGCCGTAAAGGCAATGGCGGCGTTTTTGTCATAGGTGGCCCCGGCGGCCCGGCTTACAAAGAAGCCGATCAGGAACATCAGGGCAAAATAGATCAGCAGGGGAACGGCAATCAAAAGCACATCCCCGGGAATTTCGACAATCAGTTCCCCTTTCAGGGAGAACATGACCACGATGGTGAACAAGAGCGCGATGAGCGTCAGGGGGGAGATGGTTGGGATAAATTTATTTTCGTACCATTCCACGCCTTTTGCCCGGACCAGGAGCCAACGGCTGAGGATGCCCAGGGCAAACGGGATGCCCAGGTAAATGGCAACGCTCTCGGCAATAGTGGCAATCGAAATATCTACCAGGGCGCCCTCAAAGCCGAAATAGGGGGGAAGGACGGTGATGAATATCCAGGCGTAAAAACTGTAACCGAACACCTGGAAGATGCTGTTCAGGGCCACCAGCCCGGCGCCGTATTCGCTGCTGCCTTCGGCCAGGTCGTTCCAGACCAGGACCATGGCAATACAGCGGGCCAGCCCAATCAGGATGAGCCCCACCATGTACTCGGGATGGTCTCCCAAAAAGAGGACGGCCAGCACAAACATGAGCACGGGCCCGATGATCCAGTTCAGGAGCAGGGAGATGGATAGCACTTTCAGGTTGCGGAACACCCTGGGCAGCAGGCTGTAATTTACCTTGGCCAAGGGCGGGTACATCATAACGATCAGCCCGATGGCAATGGGGATGTTCGTGGAGCCGCTGCTGTAGGAATCGATTCCGGAGGCGATCCGGGGGAATCCATATCCGAGGCCCACCCCCAGGGCCATGGCCAGGAAAATCCATAGGGTGAGGTAGCGGTTGAGGAAACCGAGGCGTTTCGGTGCGTTTTTTGCCATAAATGTTTAACAACAAGTATCTTTTAAATGGACATCCTGGTCCAGGAACTGGCTGAATTCCGTTTTCATCGCATTCCAGTTTTCACGGTCAATGCAATAACAGACGCGGGTCCCGTCCACATCGCCCTTAATCAGCCCCATACTGCGAAGCTCTTTCAAATGCTGGGAAACGGTAGGTTGTGCCAGCCCGATCTCCTCCACCAGGTCCCCGCAGATACAGGCATCTACACGAAAAAGGTGTTGCAGGATGGCAATGCGCGCCGGGTGGGCAAACACCTTGGCGATCAGGGCCAGTTCATTCTGCTGCTCGGTGAATATTTCGGACTTGGTCAATCCCATTATTATTAATTTATTGCAATATTACAATATACAATGACAACTTTTACAAAAAGCGAGATTTTTTTTGGGGGGGGGCGCCAAACCGGGAGGTTTTCCCTGGGAAGTATCCGCTGGGTTTCTTGCAGACCCAAAGCGTTCAAATTTCTGTGTATGCTGAAACGGACTAAAAACCGTACGTTAGCGTCAGGCTCCAGATAAAATCTTCTTCGGGGAGGATATCCGTATCAATAGCCATGTTAAAGAGTGCTGAAATCGAAACAGGGCAGTTGCGGAGGGCAAGTGTCGCAGTAAGCGTACTGTAATATCCATGCAGCGCATCCTGAGACAGGTAAAACACCTGGGGGCTGAGGACCATATAGAGACGCCCGGCGAGGTCCAGGTCGGACAGCGTACTGTTCAGTGTCACAAAATTCACCCGTTTCGAGGTGTCGTCAAAGCCCCAGGAGGTCAGGTAATAGGCCCCGACCTGAATTTTTTCACTGATTTTAAAACTGGGCGCCAGTTCGGCTGCCAGGAATCGGCGCGCACTGTTGATGGTTTTTTCCACGCCATTATCCAACACAGTTGCGGTGCGAAAATTTAAGGCCGGATGCGCCCCCACACGTAGTGAGAACCGCTCATTGTCAACAGCCTGGTAGCGAAACCAGAAAAGCAAGGTCCAGGGCCTCCCCTGCAGGGAGAATCGGATATCCGGCTCCACACTAAAACGCTTCCGGGCAAACTTTCCAAGGAAGATTGCTGCCGGGTCGCCCAGGGAAAATGACGGGATGAGCGAGATGCCATTATTGGTCACGGAAAAGGAACCGCTAACATGGTCCAGCAGGGGTTCACTGGGTTGGATGCCTTCGCGTAGAACCTGGCCCGAAAACCGGTCCAGAACGGCAGTGGAATCCCGGTCCTGGGCCTGTATCCTTGCGGTCACCATGAACAATATGGCCAGAATCCCCATTGAACAGGTACGTCGGATAGATTTAATGAACATAGAAATAGCAATCAGTGCGCGGCTGTCAATTCAGCATGCGGTACTCATTCGGCGTATAACCGACATTCTTCTTAAAAAGGCGGGAAAAATGCTGGGGGTATTTAAACCCCAGGTCAAAGGCGATTTCACTGACGGATTTGTCCGTGTCGAAGGTCCGGGCCTTGGCCGTTTCGATGAGTTTATCCTGGATCAGGTCTTTGGCGGACTTTCCGGTTTCCTTCTTGATCAGGTCCCCGAAATAATTGGGCGATAAGTGCAGTTCCCCGGCAAAATAAGCAACTGTCGGCAACCCGATTTCCCGGGGTTTGTCCGAATTGAAATAGCCATTGAGTAATTTTTCAAATTTGCCTACTACGCCCTGGTTCTTGTGTTCCCGGGTAAAAAATTGCCGGTCGTAAAAACGGTGGCAATAGTTCAGGAACAATTCGATATTTGAGGTGACCAGTTTCCGGCTGTGCCGGTCCATTCCCTGCTGCAATTCAAATTCTATTTTGGAAAAACAGTCCAGTACGATTTGCCGTTCCCTTTCGGATATGTGCAGCGCCTCATGGAGCTCATAGGAAAAGAAGGAATGGGAGTCGATAACTTTCCCGAGTTGGGTTCCCAGGAGCAGGTCCGGGTGGAAAAGCAAGGCGAAGCCCGTTGGCTGGTAATCCGTTTCGATATGTTCGATGTTGACTATCTGGCCCGGGCCCACGAAAACAAGAGTCCCGTCCTGGAAGTCGTAATTCTGCCTGCCGTACCGCATGATGCACTGTTGCCCCTGCTTGAGGAAAATCCCGTAAAAATGATAGCGCACCGAGCGGGTACCCTTGCGCGGCTTCCAGTCGGCCTTGGACAAATCCACGACGGTTACCAAAGGGTGGCTTGCGGACAATCCCAGCCCCTTGCAGTAGTCATTGACCATTTCCAGTTCCACCATGTTTTTCATTGTCGGCTATTTACCATCAAAAATAGGCAATCAGTGTCATTCTCAACAGGATGTGCCTGGCCATCGGTAATAATGGTATGACTAACCGTATTTCATATACTAGGCTTCCGCTCTTTCGTATCCATATTTGTAGTGTGTCAAAATTCCCCGAAGGAAATCCTAATGAGTCACTTATGAAGCCACTATTTTCTATTGTTTTATTGATTCTATCGCTTACCGCTACCGCGCAAAACCCCATTGTCAGTACAGCGGACGGTGAATTGCGGGGAGTACAGGCCGAGGCTGTTGCCAGTTTTAAGGGAATTCCCTTTGCGGCTCCCCCGATTGGCGAATATCGCTGGCGACCCCCACAGCCGGTAACACCCTGGGAAGGAGTGCGCGATGCCGTAGACTACGGTCCAATTTGCGCACAGTCGGGCTGGGGGGGAGCTCCGGGCACCATTGTTGACGGGTCATCTGAAGACTGTTTATATCTCAATGTCTGGGCTCCTGCAGATGCCGGGGCTAATGAAAAATTGCCGGTAATGGTATGGTTTCACGGCGGCGGTTTTACAGGCGGCAGCGGTTCCGGGGCAGGGACGGTTGGCGATGAATTTGCAAAACAGGGAGTTATCCTGGTTACGGTTAATTACCGGTTGGGTCGTTTGGGCCATTATGCATTTCCCGCCCTGAGTGATGAGCATCCCGATGAGGACAAAGGCAGTTATGCATTTATGGACAACATTGCCGCCCTCAAGTGGGTGCAAAAGAATATTGCCGCCTTTGGGGGCGATCCGGAAAATGTGACCATTTTCGGGTTTTCGGCCGGGGGCGTGGCCATCCATGCGCTCATGACCATTCCGGACGCGCAGGGGCTTTTTCACAAGGCAATCGGTCATTCCAGCGGCGGAAGGGACGGAGTCCTTACAGGCAGGCCCATACGAAAGGACGATGCCGACGCACTTTACCCCATTTCAGCCGAAACCATCGGCGTAAACTTTGCCCGTAAACACGGGATAGAAGGTAGCGATGCGGCTACCCTGGAAAAACTTCGATCCCTGAGTGTTGAGGAGATTGTAGACGGCGGGCAGGAATATGATGGGCAGGGAGGGCCACGAATTTATTCAGGCCCCATTCTCGACGGGGAATTTGTTGTGGAGACTGCCGAGAGTGCCTACAAGGCAGGAAGACAGGCGAAGGTACCGCTGATGATCGGAAATAACAGCGCGGAGATTGGGGGCGGATTTGTTAACTCGAGCAGTTCTAAGGCAGAGTTATTCGCTTTGTTCGGGGATCTTGAAGATGAAGCGCGAGCTGCTTATGACCCTGGGAACAGTAAAGAATTTGCCGAGGTACAAACCCGGTTCAATACGGATTGGGTGTGGGGGGAGCCCGCACGGTTTGCAGCAAGTTCGGTTGCTGCCGTTGACCAGCCGGCGTACGTTTTTCTCTTTTCGTATGTACCGGCGGCTATGAAGGAGCGAATGACCTTTGGGCCTGGTCACGGAACAGATGTCGCGTTTGTTTTTAACAAACTCGGAGTAGGGGGCTTCGGACCGCCCCCGCCCCCTCCAACGCCAGAAGACAAAGAAGTTGCGAGAATAATGAATGCCTATTGGGTAAACTTCGCCAGGACAGGTAACCCCAATGCCAACGGGCTGCCACAATGGCCTGAATATACACCTGCAGGCAACAGGATTCTCGAAATCCAACCCGACGGCAACCCGGTTGGCAAACCGGATCCCAGAAAAGAACGTCTGGATGTGATTGAGAAAGTTATGGAGCTACTCCGTGCAACAGTACAAACCAGGGGGATTTGAGAAGGTGATAAAGCGGGCGAAAATTCGCAAAACCCGAAACTGAAAAAGCAAATTAATAATTGCCATGATTTTAACCGGCTTCTTCCGTGCTTTCATAATTGCCATATGTATCTCCATACCCGGAATATTTTGCCGGAATAATGGTGCGGATAAACCGGAAAAAACGACTCAGGTGCGTCAATCGGATATACAAAGCAGGCATTTAAATAAGAACAACCGGGTGGGGGATATTGTGGCCCACACGGCCTTTGGGGAATTCGGACGCTTGCTGTTGCCGCATGACGACAATACTCGCTATTACCATGTTCCCCTGCGCAATGTAGCGTCATTGATGCCTTACCACAGCCGGGTGAAACCCGACGATGTTCTAGCGGCCTTGAATGATATGATCGATGAGGTAGGCGAGGGGAACAAAATATTTTACGATTATTATACCGAGGACCAAAAAAGGCAAAACCCGGATAAAAAGAATACCGGCCTCTTCTATTTTCGGGGAAAACCCGGTGCCCCGATGGCCATCATCTGCCCGGGCGGGGGATTTTCCTATGTGGGATCCCTGCACGAAGGCTTTCCGCTGGCGCGTGAATTGAGTAAAAAGGGATACAATGCCTTTGTCATACGCTATCGAATTGGCAGCGGGCGATGGGCAACCGAAGACTTAGCGGCCGCCATCAGCTACCTATTTCGACAAGCCCGGGATTTACAAGTGGACACCGGGGGGTATTCGCTTTGGGGCGGCTCGGCCGGTGCCCGGATGGTGGGGGATATTGCCCGGGATGGCGTGTCTGCCTATGGGGGAGATAATTTGCCCAAACCGGCCGCAGCAGTTATTGCCTATACGGGGCAGGCTACCTATTCGAACGATTTTTCTCCGGCCTTTATCACGGTGGCGGCGAATGACCCAATTGTCGACATCCGCACCGTGGAAAGGCGGGTTGCCAACCTGAAAGGCGCCGGAGCGGATGTGGAATATAAAAGATATGAACACGCGGGTCACGGTTTTGGCCTGGGAACGGGGACGGAAGCTGAAGGATGGCTGGACCTGGCCACGCGTTTTTGGGAACGGCAACTCGAACGCTGACTGAAATATGGAATAAAAATTAGAGCAACATGAATTCTAAACATAAGAAAATGAAAACGAGATTTATCAGTCTATTTGTATTTGTAATAGGAGTTACAACATTCGCGCAGGATGCGGCTGTTAAGCAGGAAATCGAGAAACTTTCACAGGCCAAATGGCAGTGGATGGCAGACAAGAACGCAGAGGAACTCGACAAGGTTTTTCACGAGAAGTCCAAGTTCGTCCACATGAGCGGTTCCTGGAAAAAGGATCGGGAGCTCGAAATCATTAAAACCGGGAGCATCTGGTACAAACAGGCCGATGTACATGACGTGGCGGTGGAAGTCTTCGGGGATACCGCCGTCCTGTGGAACCGGATCACCCTGATGGCCCACGTTCGGGGAAATGACGTATCCAACGAATTTACGGTCACTGAGGTCTACAAGAGGGAAGGGGATAATTGGCAATTATTGGCCCTCACCTTCAGCAGTGTCCGCGACACCCACGAGATCTCGCATTAATTGACGAAGCAGTTGACTGGAAAAGGTAAAGCGAACTCGGACCTGGTCCGGGTCTTTAAACAGCACCTGGAACAGCAATTTCCCGTGGATGGAGACCAGGCGCCCGTGCAACTCCGCAAGCCTTCCGATTTTGCCCGGGTGCTTCAAGTTCATGTGAACCACCTGAACCGGGCACTGACAGCAGTTACAGGCAAAACCACCACGGAGGTGCTCAATGAACGGTTTGTCCTGGAGGCCAAACGACTGCTGTGGGAAACCGATTGGAAAATCGCGAATATTTCCTGGTCGCTCGGCTTCCGGGAAGCCAACAATTTCAGCGCATTTTTCAAGAGGCACACAGGTGTTCCCCCAACTGTTTTCAGGGACCGTCAAAAGAAAGCGAAATGAAATATTACCTCCTTTTGATTTTCCTTGTTCTGGCAAGCCCTGAAATGGGGTTTTAACCCGGGAGTGAGCTTTTTACAAAAGTTTAACAAGCAGCCGGGGGCTATGTTTGAATTTTATAGCCCGAGGCAGCCCGGAATATTTAATTTTAAAGGATTAAAAACCACATATGGCAAATTTCAACCTGAAAATCAACGGCTCCACCATGGCGGTGGACGTGGATCCGGCAACCCCGCTTTTATGGGTACTTCGCGACCACCTGAACCTGGTAGGTACCAAATACGGTTGCGGGATCGCCCAGTGCGGCGCCTGTACGATCCACCTGGGGGATACAGCAACACGTTCCTGCATGCTTCCCGTTTCGGCGGTAGGCGATCAGGAGGTGACGACTATCGAAGGCCTCTCCGAAAACGGCGATCACCCGGTACAAAAGGCTTGGCTGGATGTAGATGTTCCCCAGTGCGGATACTGCCAGGCAGGCCAGATCATGACGGCCAGCGCCCTGTTGAAACAAAACCCGAACCCCTCGGATTCGGATATCGAATCTGCCATGAACGGCAATATCTGCCGGTGCGGCACGTATGTGCGGATCAAGAAAGCAGTTAAGCAGGCAGCCCAGGGGGGAAGCTAAGCAAACCACGGGATAACCCGGCTTAATAAAAATAAAATATCAAATATGACGCTTGTAAAAACGCATATGGGGCGACGTGCCTTTATCAAGAACACCAGCCTGGCCGGAGGGGGTTTGGTGCTTGGTTTTAGCATCTTCAATGCCTGTAAACCCAAAGATTCCAATGAAGTGGCTGTACGGGAGATGCCGGATGAATGGTTCGAGATCAATTCCTACCTGAAGATCGGAGATAACGGCCTGGTCACCATCATGGCCCCCAATCCCGAATTCGGCCAGGGGGTCATCACCTCCATGCCGATGATTGTAGCCGATGAGCTGGATGTCGATTGGGAGGATGTGTTGGTGGAACAGGCGAACTTTGACCAGGAGGCCTACGGCTGGCAATTCACCGGCGGGAGCCAGGGCATCCGCCGGAGGTGGGAGGGCCTTCGTATAGCGGGCGCATCTGCCAAACAAATGCTAAAGCAGGCCGCTGCTCAAACCTGGGCGGTACCGATCGGGGAAATCTCAGTCTCAAATGGTGTTGTCTCGCACGAAGCCTCCGGGAATACGGCCGGGTTCGGAGACCTGGCTTCACTGGCAGCGACCCTGGAAGTACCTGAGGAGGTTACCCTGAAAAACGTGGAAGACTTTACCATTATCGGAACCTCTAAAAAGGACGTGGAAACCCGGAAAATCATTACCGGGAAGCCGTTGTTTGGCCTGGATTACCAGTATGAAGGGGCGCTTACGGCCATGGTGATCCATCCGCCGGCCTTCGGATTGCGATTGAAATCCTTTGATGCAACCGCGGCCCGGTCCATGCCGGGCATTGTAGATGTTATCCAGATCAAAACGCTGGAGGACAGCTTTACACGGGGGTATTTTGATACGAATGCATTTACCGACCTGGTAGCCGTTGTGGGTAAATCTACCTGGGAGGTGATGAATGCAAAGAAAAGTGTACAGGCGGAGTGGGAGCCTATATCCGATTCCCGGTTCAAAATGGACCGGTTTGGCAACGAGATGGAAATTGAAGTCCCGGGTGGGCTGGAAAGCACTGATGACCATTATGCAAAGATGGAGGAGATGGCTGCCGGGTCGGGCACAACGGCGCGTAAAGACGGCAATCCGGAACGCGCCTTTGCCGGGGCCGCCCAGGTAATCGAGCGATCGTATTCCTGCCCGTTCCTCGCGCACAACTGCATGGAGCCCATGAATTTTTTCGCCCATGTAACAGAAGAAGGGGCCAAGCTCGCCGGGCCATTACAGGCGCCGGTCCTTACCGAACCCACAGTAGCCGCCCGATTGAACCTGCCTCCCGAGAAGGTGGAGATTGAATTGACGCGGATGGGAGGCGGTTTCGGGCGTCGCGCCTACGGCCATTACGCAGTAGAAGCCGCGCTGATATCCCGGGAAGTGGGCCAACCGGTAAAACTGGTCTATACCCGGGAAGACGACATGACCTGCGGGATCTACAGGCCTACCTATCACGCCACATACCGCGCGGCACTGGATGCGGATAACAACCTGGTCGCCTTCCATGTAAAGGCGGGCGGAATCCCGGAAACCCCTTTGTTCGCCAACCGCTTCCCGGCGGGTGCGGTGGAAAATTACCTGGCCGAGCAATGGGAGGTCAATTCAAATATCACCATTGGTGCCTACCGGGCACCCCGCTCCAATTTCATGGCCGGGGTGGAGCAGGCTTTTTTGGACGAAGTAGCCGAGCTGGCGGGGAAAGACCCTATTGACTTCAGGCTGGAATTGATTGAACGGGCAAAAAATAACCCGGTTGGCGAAAACAATGACTACGACCCGGATCGACTTGCCGGGGTTCTGAAACTCGTACGCGAAAAATCGAATTGGGATCAATCCCCCCGGGGCGTCCACAGGGGCGTGGCAGCGTACTTTTGCCACAACAGTTATGCAGCACATGTCATCGACGTGGTCATGGAAGGGAACACCCCGAAGGTGGAACGTGTGGTTTGCGCCCTGGATTGTGGGATTGTCATCAATCCGGATGCCGCGACCAACATGGCCGAAGGGGCTATCGTGGACGGGGTAGGAAATGCCATGTACGGCGAATTAAACTTTACGGACGGTCGCACAAACCAAACGAATTTTGACAAGTATAAAATCATCCGTCATGCCGAGGCGCCAAAGAACATCGAGGTGTACTTTGTCGAGAACGACATCGACCCGACCGGGTTGGGCGAACCGCCCTTCCCGCCGGTAACGGGCGCCCTGGCGAATGCTATCTACAAAGCAAGCGGGCGGCGGTTGTACCGCCAGCCGTTTGCAACGGACCGGCCGGCTATAGTCGGATAGCCGGATATTCAAGACCCGCGCGGTTTGCGTCAAAGCTTGTCGCTTTGACCATTACAGGTATCCCAAGCCCTTGAAATTTCGTATCTTATTAGGAAATCTCAATTTAAGAAAACACTCCATGACCCCAGTTAAAACAACTTTTGGAAGGCGCGCATTTATCAAACGATCCGCCCTCGGCAGCGGAGGCCTTATTCTGACATTCAACTGGCTGGCTTCCTGCAATATGACCCAGGAGGAAGTGAGCCGCCTACCCGAGGAGTGGTTTCAACTGAACGGCCACCTGAAGATAGGCGATAACGGGCTGGTGACCATTATGGCCCCCAACCCGGAAGGAGGGCAGAATGTAAAAACGTCCATGCCGATGATTGTGGCCGACGAGTTGGATGTGGACTGGATGAATGTGGTGGTGGAACAGGCTCCGCTCAATGCAGATGCCTTCCAGTTCCAATGGCTGGGGGGCAGCCAGGCCATCCGGCGCGGTTGGCCTGCCCTGCGGATGGCTGGCGCCTCGGCCCGGTACATGCTGCGCCAGGCAGCGGCTTCGGCCTGGGAAGTACCCCTGGGCGAGATTACCACAAGCGCGGGCCAGTTGCACCATGAGCCCAGCGGGAAATCGGCCGGCTACGGGGAGATGGCCGCTGCTGCTTCCCAAATTGCCGTACCGGAGGAAATTGAACTGAAGAAGATCAAGGATTTTACCATCATCGGGACTTCCCGCAAGAATGTTGATGGGCTTAAAATCGTAACGGGTAAGCCGCTTTTTGGCATGGATACGGTTCGCGATGGCATGCTTATCGCCATGATTGCCCATCCCCCGGCTTTCGGGCTGAAATTGAAATCCATCGACGATTCGGCCGTGCGGGGGATGCCGGGAATCCGGGATGTCTTCACCGTTAAGGTCTTTAAAGAGGATTATGTCAAGACGTTTTTCGATACGCGCACCTATAACGAGGTTGCCGTCATCGTTGGGGATTCCACCTGGGAGGTAATGCAGGCGAAAAAGGCCCTGAAGATGGAATGCGTGCCGATTGAAACTACCACAAATACCCGCGACCGCTTCGGCCGGCAGTACCAGGAAACCATTCCGGCAGGCCTGGAAAGCACTACGGAGCATCGCGCCCGAATGGCAGAAATGGCTGCAAAACCTGCTGAAATCAGACGTAAGGACGGCGATCCCGAAGGGGCATTTGCCCGTGCCGACCGGATTATCGAAAGGACGTACACCGCACCGTTCCTGGCGCATAATTGCATGGAGCCCATGAATTTTTTTGCCCATGTAACGGCGGATAAGGCCGATCTGATTGGGCCGTTGCAGAAGCCGGACCTTACCGAACAGGCCCTGGCCGCAAGGTTGGGCATGCCCATAGAAGATATTGAAATTCAGATGACGCGCTTTGGCGGGGGGTACGGCCGCCGTTCCTATGCGCACTGGCTCATTGAAGCTGCCCTGATTTCACAAAAAATGAAAGCCCCGGTGAAACTGGTTTACAGCCGGGAGGACGATATGACCGACGGAATTTACCGCCCGGCCTACCACGCCCAATTCCGGGCTGCCCTGGATGCCGACAACCGGCTCATCGGTTTCCATGTGAAAACCGGAGGGATCCCGGAAAGCCCGCTTGCGGCAGACCGTTTCCCGGCGGGGGCCGTGGACAACTACCTGGCCGAGGAGTGGACGATCGACACGAACCTCACTGTGGGGTCATTCAGGGCACCGCGCTCCAATTTTATGGCCAGTGCGGAACAGTCCTTCCTGGATGAGGTGGCCGAGGCTGCCGGTAAGGATCCGATCGATTTCCGGCTGGAGTTGCTGGAACGGGCCATCACGAATCCGTTGGAAGGCGTGAATAACGATTACGACCCGGAGCGATACGCCGGCGTACTGGAACTGGTAAGGGAAAAATCGGGTTGGGGGCAGCAGGAGCCCGGGATCCACCGCGGCGTTTCGGCGTATTTCTGCCACAATTCCTATGCTGCCCAGGTGCTGGACCTGAAGATGGAAAACGGGGTGCCCCGGGTTCAAAGGGTGACCTGTGCCCTGGATTGCGGCCTGGTGGTGAACCCGGATGCCGCCCGGAACCTGGCAGAAGGCGGAATTGTTGACGGTATCGGGAACGCGCTATTCGGGGAACTGACCTTTGTAGACGGCGTACCTGCAAAAAGGAATTTTGACCAATACCGGATGATCCGCATGTCCGAAGCCCCGGAAGAAATAAACATCCATTTTGTTGAAAACACGGTAGACCCAACCGGCCTGGGCGAACCTACCTTCCCACCGATTTTCGCAGCCCTGGCCAACGCCCTGTACCAGGCAACCGGGAAACGCCTGTACGACCAGCCCTATTTGAAATCGCTTTCGACGGCATGAAGTTGGTTGGATGGGCGAGAAAATATTGTATATTTAATTGAATATCAGAAATTATGGCAACATACCAACTCAACATCAACGGTGAAATCCGGGAAGTGGACGTGGACCCGTCCACCCCGCTCCTCTGGGTACTACGCGACCACCTGAACCTGGTCGGCACAAAGTACGGCTGCGGGATTGCCCAGTGCGGCGCCTGCACCATCCACCTGGGCAATACGGCCACGCGCTCCTGCATGCTGCCGGTATCGGCAGTGGGCAACCAGGAAGTGACTACCATCGAAGGGCTATCCGAAAACGGCGACCATCCAGTGCAAAAGGCCTGGCTGGAAGTGGACGTCCCCCAGTGCGGCTACTGCCAGGCGGGACAAATCATGTCTGCCGCCGCCCTGCTCAAGAGCAACCCGTCCCCCACGGACGCGGACATCGAAGGGGCCATGAACGGGAATATCTGCCGATGCGGCACCTATGTGCGCATCAAGAAAGCCATCAAAATGGCGGCATCCGGGGAATAGCCGGGGGTCCTGCGCACCGATTCACTAAGACATCCACCTAAAACACTATTATGACGCTTGTTAAGACAAAATTCGGACGCCGTGCCTTTATCCGGAACACCAGCCTGGCCGGGGGTGGCCTGGTCCTCGGGTTCAGCTGGCTGAATTCCTGCAAACCCGAACAAACCGAAGAAATTGCCACCCTGGAGATGCCGGAGGAGTGGTTCGAGATGAACGCCTTTTTAAAGATTGGCGACAACGGGGTGGTGACCATCATGTCCCCGAACCCTGAGATCGGCCAGAATGTAAAGACTTCCATGCCGATGATCGTGGCCGAGGAACTCGATGTGGACTGGGACAACGTGGTTGTCGAACAGGCGGCGCTCAACACGGAGAATTTTTCCTGGCAGGTAGCCGGCGGAAGCCGGTCCATCGCAAACGGCTGGCCGGCCCTGCGGATGGCGGGGGCCACGGCCCGCCACATGCTGCGGGAAGCCGCCGCACAGGCCTGGCAGGTCCCGGCAGCGGAAATCACCACGGACGCCGGGATGCTCACCCATGAGGCCAGCGGCAACTCCGCCGGCTACGGGGAGATGGCTGCAGCCGCTGCCAAAATGGAGGTGCCGGAAGACGTGGAACTCAAATCGCCTTCCGAGTTTAAAATCATCGGTACGTCCCGCAAAAACGTGGACGGGCGAAACATCGTCACCGGTAAACCCCTTTTCGGCCTGGACGTGCAGCGGGAGGGCATGCTGATAGCGAGCCCGGTGCACCCGCCAGCTTTCGGCCTGCAACTGAAATCCTACGATGCCGAGGCAGTCAAATCCATGCCGGGGATCCGGGATGTCTTCACCATCAAACTCTACGAGGACGACTACAGCCGGGGGGCCTTTGACCATACGGCTTTTAACGAGCTGGTCATTGTACTCGGGGAAACTACCTGGGAGGTCTTCCAGGCCAAAAAAGCATTGAATGCCCAGTGGGAAGCGGCTCCCGATCAATCCATCGGCATGTCGCTGTTTGGGAACGATATCGTGGTGAACCACCCGGCGGGCGCGGAGAGCACAGACGATCACGCAAAAAAAATGGAGGAACTCGCGGCGCGGAAAGGACGCGTGGTTCGAAGGGACGGGAACCCCGAAGCGGCTTTCAGCAATGCAGCCAAGGTGATTGAACGGACCTATACCTGCCCGTTCCTTGCCCACAATACCATGGAGCCGATGAACTTTTTTGCCCATGTGACTGCAGACCGGGCGGAACTTCTGGGCCCCACCCAGACTCCCGAGTGGATGGAGCACGCCGTCGCGGCCCGGCTCGGCATGCCCCTGGAGAAAATAGATATCATGATGACCCGGATGGGCGGCGGCTTTGGCCGGCGGCTCTACGGGCACTTTATGGTGGAGGCCGCTGCCATTTCCCAAAAGGTGCAGGCCCCCGTCAAGTTGGTGTATACACGGGAGGACGATATGACCCAGGGCACCTACCGGCCCGCTTACCGGGCTACCTACCGGGCAGCCCTGGATGAAAACAACCAGTTGACGGCCTTCCACGTGCGTGCCGGCGGCGTGCCGGAAAGCCCGCTCTTTGCCAACCGGTTCCCGGCCGGGGCATTGGATAACTACCTGGCGGAAGACTGGACCCTGGAGACGAATATCACCACTGGTGCCTTCCGCGCCCCACGGTCCAACTTTATCGCGGGGGCCGAACAGGCCTTCCTGGACGAAGTGGCCGAGGCCGCCGGGCAGGACCCGATCCAATTCCGGTTGGACCTGCTGAAGCGGGCTCAGGACAACCCGGTGGGGGAGGACAATGACTATGAGGCAGACCGCTATGCCGGCGTTTTGGAACTCGTCCGGGAAAAATCCGGTTGGGGGCAGGACACCCCCGGGAAATACCGGGGCGTTTCCGCTTATTTCTGCCACGAAAGTTACGTGGCCCAGGTGCTCGATGTGGTGATGCAAAATGGCCAGCCGGTGGTAGACCGCGTTTGCGCCGCCATCGACTGCGGGATTGTCGTCAACCCGGATGCAGCCACCAACCTGGCCGAGGGCGGGGCAGTAGACGGAATAGGACACGCCATGTACAGCGCGCTGACGTTCCGGGACGGGGTCCCGGAGCAGACCAATTTTGACCGCTACCGACTCATCCGCCACAGCGAAGCGCCCAAGTCCATTGACGTGCATTTTGTGGAAAGCGACACGGACCCCACCGGGATGGGGGAACCGCCATTCCCGCCCATTATGGGGGCCCTGGCCAATGCGCTTTACAAGGCCGATGGCCGGAGGCGTTACAACCAGCCGTTTATTTCCGACAAACCCCCGTTAGTTGGATAATCTGATAGGGGCTGCAATACCCAGTCGCCCCGCGGGAATCAGCAATGCTGTACTGCTACTGCTGGCGCTGGCTTTCTGGAGCTGCCGGGGGCAGGGAGGCCGGGATGCCTCAGCAGATCACCCGACTCCACAGAAACAAGGGGCTCAGGAGGAACGGGTGGTCGGCGGCCCGTGTGAGGGATGCGAGGCATTGCTCGAATACGGGGATAGGCATTTGAATGCCGTGGATACCCTGCCGAAATTCAAGGAAACAGAACCCAAACTCCGCCTTACCGGGACGGTGTTTCAGGCCGACGGTAAGACCCCGGCAGAGGGGGTTATCCTCTATTTTTACCAGACCAACCGGGAGGGGATTTACGAAACAAGGGGGGATGAAACCGGCTGGGCCCGCCACCATGGTTTTATACGCGGATGGGTCCGTACAGGCCCGGACGGCAAATACACCATCTACACCTTCCGCCCGGGGGCCTATCCGAGCCGGAGCGAACCGGAACATATCCACCTGACCGTCAAAGAGCCGAATACCATCCCGTATTACCTGGATTCCTACCATTTCCAGGACGACCCGCTGCTGACCGGGACCCACCGAAAGGCGATGGATAACCGGGGTGGATCGGGCATTGTTGCGCCCAGGCCCGAGGATGGGATGCTCACCGCTTACCGGGACCTCTTTCTCGGGTTGCATATCCCAGGCTACTGATAGGACACAAAATTCCCATCGGTTTTAGCTATTTTGCCTTTCTGAGGATACCAACCTTTTGACGCTTTATGAAGACTTCAATCCGCGCCCTGATGGATTCGCTGATCCGGAAGCTACGGTCGTTTCTGGCTCCCGTCCTGGACCATCTGCCCCGGTTTTCGCCCTACCTGGTGACCCTGATAGCTGCCCTGATTATCGTGGTGGGCGGTATCAACCTGTTTATCGAACTCACCGACACGCTGCATACGGAGGCCCTGGCCGCCTGGGACCAGCGCGTCACGGATTATGTGCTTTCCTACCGGAGCCCGGGCCTGACATCCTACTTTATCGCAGTGACTGAAATAGGGGATGTAAACGGGTATCTGGTGATCCTGGGCATCAGTGTGCTGCTGACCATCCTGGTATTCAAACGATGGAAGTACATCTGGCAGATTGTCCTGGTTCTCGCCCTCGCCTCAATCTCCAATATGATACTCAAACGCTTTATAGACCGGGCGCGCCCGGGGATTGAGCACCTGGTCGTGGTCAAGACCCTCAGTTACCCAAGCGGCCATGCGATGAGCGCCATGGCGTTTTACGGGTTTTTGATCTATCTGGTGTACCATTTCAAAATGCATACAGCCCTCAAGGGGTTGGTGATCTTTTTGCTGGCCCTGCTGATCCTGAGCATCGGCGTGAGCCGGATTTACCTGGGGGTCCATTACCCGTCGGATATCGTTGGCGGGTTTATCGCAGGGCTCATCTGGGTGTTTTTCTGTATCCTGATTTTTAACCTGATCGAAGTATTCCGCAGGGACCCGCTCACATAAAGCTCGTCGGTTTCTGAGCGCTTGATCCGTCTGACCAAAAATGTAATGCCATGCGTAAGTATTTGATTGGTTTCTTAATCGTATTGGGCCTGTTTCTGGTTCTTGTGTATTGGTCCCTGGGGGAAACGGAAGACGAGTTCCGGACCTGCCAGGTTCTTGGGATGGGGGATGTGGAATCCCTGGATTTCAGGGAATACGATTCGGTGACGGTTGCGGCCAACACGCTCTACGAGGCCAGTTGGGTGAAGGAATTTATGCAGGGCGAACAATACCGCGACGCCTGGGCCACCCCGGTAACTGTTCCCATCGCCTATCTGGACACGCTGAAAGGGGGCATGACCTTCATCGAGGAAGGCGGGGGCAAACAAACCCATTCCCTGGAGTTCAAGGACCCGCAGGGAATCCGCTTTACCCTTCGCAGCCTGAGCAAGGACCCGGAAAAACTGGTGCCCGACCTGGCACGGCAGCTCGGCCTGGAGAACATCGTCATCGACGGGGTTTCCGCCCAGCACCCGTATGCCGCCCTGGCGGTGGCCGAACTCTCGGAGGCGGCCGGCATCCTCCACACGCATCCCCAACTGGTTTTTGTACCAGCCCAGGAATCCCTGGGGGAGTTGAACGAACAATACGGTAACCGGCTCTACTATCTTGAATACGAATCAGAAGGCCCCGTGGATTGGACCGGGATTCCGGGCGCGATAGAACTCATCGACACGGAAGACCTCCAGGAACTCAAGCTCGAATTGAAAGATTCCCTCAGGCTGGACCGGGAGGCCCTGCTACGGGCGCGGTTGTTCGATTTAATTATCGGCGACTGGGACCGGCATGCAAAACAATGGGGCTGGGTCCTTTTAAAAGGCCCGGAAGGCTATCGGGCCACCCCGGTGCCCACCGACCGGGACAACGCATTTTTTGACCAGGACGGCATCCTGCCGAACCTGATCGCCAACAGGATTTCCCTACCCGAAGTGCAGTCCTTCACATCAGACATCCGCTACCTGCCCGGATTGGTTCAGGAATTTGATGCCTATTTCCTGGGCAGGGCTTCCCTGGAGGAATTTAAGGAGGCTGCAGGCTACTTGCAGTCGCGGCTTTCGGACGCCGCTATCGACGGTGCCTTTGCCGTATGGCCCCCTGCTGTCGACAGCCTGGATGGCCCCCAAATCCGGAGCCGTCTGAAATCCCGGCGGGATTCCATTGTGCAGTATGCCGAACGGTTCCATGAAGTCTTGGGCGATTTGCCCTCCAAACCAATCCGCCTAAGCGGGTCCGAAGAACTGGAATTGCCGGAGGGTCCGGACCGGTGTTTTGAATGCGATAGCGTTCCGCATCCCGGCTCCTGAATCACTGTCCCCAAAGGCGGGGCCTAGGCATTTTTACACACCTGGCGCTGGCATCCCAACCCGGCGATGGTCAGTTCCACCTCGTCCCCGGCCTTCAGATATTGGGGCGGCTTCATCCCAAGGCCAACCCCCGGGGGCGTCCCCGTGGATATCAGGTCGCCGGCCTCCAGGGTCATGAATTGCGAGAGGTAATACACCAGGAACCGGCAATTGAAGATCATCGTTGCGGTATTGCCGCTTTGCCGCTGGGACCCATTCACGCTTAGTTCCATGTCCAGGTTCTGTACGTCCGCTATTTCCTCCGGGGTAGCCACCCAGGGACCCAGCGGGTTGAACGTGTCGCAGGATTTCCCCTTGGTCCACTGGCCGCCCCTTTCAATCTGAAACGCCCGCTCTGAAACATCGTGGGAGATGCAATAACCGGCAATGTATGCCGCTGCCTCGGATTCGGATGCCAGGTAGCGCGCATCCCGGCCCATGACAATGCCGAGTTCCACCTCCCAATCCGTTTTTTCGCTTCCGCGGGGGATCAAAATGTCGTCGTAGGGCCCCACCACGGTATTGGAACCCTTTTGGAATACGATAGGTTCTCTTGGGATATCCATCCCACTCTCAGCAGCGTGGTCCGAATAGTTCAGGCCAATGCAAATTACCTTGCCCGGCCGGGCAACCGGCGAACCCCAACGGGCGTCTTCCGGAACTTCCGGCAGGTCCCCGGCCTTTGCGGCCAGTGCCCGGAGTTCCTCCAGGCCGCCGGCATTGAAAAAGCCGCGGTCCCAATCCGCAAAATGTCCCGAGAGGTCCCTGCGGGTTCCGTCGATATACAAGCCGGGTTTTTCGGCACCGGGCTGGCCGAAACGAATCAGTTTCATGGTGTATCAAATTTTGTTTCAAATGCAAATCGGTTGGCGGGGCGCCCCCTGAAACCGCTGTTTTTAACGACAAACAGGGAACCTGCCAGGGGCTGCTTTTCCAATTCCCCCGGGGTGAGTCCCTTGCTGGCGGATGTGATATACAGGTCTTCCCCATCCGGCCCCCCAAAGGAACAACTTGTAATTTGGGAGGCGGGCAGGGGGAAAGCCCCGAGTTTGCGGCCGGTTTCCGGATCCCATCGCGCCACCTGCCATCCGCCCCAATGGGCAATCCAGAGCTTATCCTCCGAATCGATGGTCATCCCGTCCGGGAAACCTTCGGATTCCGGGATGCCAAAGGCAATCCGGCGGTTGGTAAGCGCCCCGGTTTCCGGATTGAAATCGAAGGCCTGGACAGCCCGGGTGGGGGTGTCGATATAGTACATCGTCGTACCCGCCGCGTTCCAGGCGAGTCCGTTGGATATGGTGATGCCCCGCAGTTGTTCCTTACATTCCCCATCCGGCCCCAGGCAGTACAATGCCCCTATTGGCCGATCTTCGGAAAGGGGCATCGTCCCGATCCAGAAACGCCCGGCCGGGTCGCATTTCCCATCGTTACAACGGATCCCGTCGGGGATGTGTCCCAGGGCCGTCAGCGGTTTGCGCTTGCCGGAATCCCGGTGGATCAATTCCAGGCGGGTGTCCAGGGCAGCCAGCAGGTGGCCGTTGGTACACAAGGCGACGGCCCCGACCAGCGCCTGGGTTTTTATATGGTGGTGTTTCCCGGTGGCCGCATTGAATTCGTGGATGGTACCCCCCAGGATATCCACCCAGATGAGGCTGCCGGTGCGGTCGTCCCATACCGGGCCTTCACCCAGTTCACAGCGGTGGGCCAGGACGGGCTTGGGCTTTTGGCTGAATAATTCAGGTTGCTTCATCAGGTGTTCAGGTTTTTAAAGCCCCCGTCGATGGGGTAGTCGCACCCCGTCAGGAATGCGGCCTCGTCCGAGCACAGGTAAAGGGCAAACGCAGCGATTTCCTCCGGCCGTCCCATGCGGCCGATGGGTTGGGTGGCGGAGAGCTTTTTATACATTTCCTCCTCCCGGCCCGGGTAATTTTCCGCCAGGTACCCGTCTACGAAGGGGGTGTGGACGCGCGCAGGCGAAAGGGAGTTACAGCGAATGCCATACGGGAGGTAGTCCCGGGCGACGGATAGTGTCATGGTGGCGATGGCCCCTTTGGTGGAACTGTAGGCAAATCGTTCCGGCAAGCCAAGCCCGCTGGCTATGGACGCCAGGTTCAGGATCACCCCGCCGCGTTTTTTCATATGGGGCAGGACGGCCCGGAGCATGTTGTGGACCCCGCCTACATTTACACGCAGCAGCCGGTCCATGTCCTCGGCTGAGGTGGTTTCCGCCGTCCCGATGTGGGCTATGGCGGCATTGTTCACCAGGATATCCAGCTTGTCCGCCTCCCCCACAATCTGTTCGATAGCGGTTTCAACCGATTCGGGATCTGCCTGGTCGCAGAAACAAAATGCCGCCTGCCTGTTGGTGGATGCGATTGCGGCAGCTGTCTGTTCCCCGGCCTCCCGGTCCCTGTCCAGGATAAAAACACGGGCCCCCCGGTTGGCGAACATCCGCGCGATGGCCGCGCCGATTCCTTTGGCGCCTCCGGTAACCAGGGCGGTTTTGCCGTCTAGCCGGAAGAGGTCGTCATTTTTCATAGGGAGAGGGGCTTACGGCTGTCCATCCGCCGTCCACCACGAGGGTCTGGCCGGTGATGTGCCGGGCGTCTTCGGATACCAGGAAAAGGGCGGCCCGGGCGATATCGGAGGTTTCCGCAGGCCGGCCGATAGGGGTAAGCCGGGACCAGAGCGGGGTGTAATCGGGGTCCTCCAGGGTACGTTCCGTTTTAGTCGCCCCGGGGGCAATGGCGTTGACGCGGATCCCGAAACCGGAAACCTCCAGGACCAAGTTGCGCGCCAGCAATTCGATGGCCGCTTTGGTCATGCCATAGGCGCCCAGGTTTTTATGAGCCTGGTGGCCGGTGACGGAAGACATAAACAACAGGGCCCCGCCGCTGCCCTGCTGCTTCATTTGGCGGGCTGCCGCCTGCGCCAGGAAGAAGGTCCCCGCAAGGTTCACCTCCATCACCCGGTTAAAATCTTCCCGTTTATATTCCATGAACCCGCCAAACAAGGTAATTCCCGCATTGGCGATCGCGATGTCCAGGCGACCGGTAAAGGAGGTCCCGGCATGGACCAACTGCCGGATAATTTCCGGGTTGCTGGCATCCCCGGGAACCGGCGTGCAGGATGGGCCCAGTGCCCTGGCCGCCTCTGCCGCCAGTTTTTCGTCCAGGTCGTTGAGGACCACGCGGGCTCCTTCCCGAATGAGTTCCCGACAAATTTCGAGCCCGATGCCCTTACCGGCACCGGTAACTATGGCCGATTGATCTTTAAATTTCATGTAGGTCGGTTGATGCGTGCACAACCCGGAACCGGATGCCGGCAGGGTTGGTGCACCATCCGAAGATAACAAAAATCCGGTGGCTCCGGATGGGTCCGGTTGACTCCGGTTGGCCCTGATTGGCCCCGGTTGACTCCGGTTGGCCCCGCCGGGTTCCGTCCAGGCGTCGGCGTACGGCAATAGGCAATGGATCAGGAACCCGGGGTGCTCGCTGGACCCGGTTGTGGCGAGTTCCTGAAGGCTTCCCCGGAATCCCGGTAATCGCTGGGGTTCATCCCGGCCACCCGGTTGAACACGCGGTTGAAGTACGACATGCTCTGGAAGCCGGAGGCAAAACAGGCATCTCCTACGGTGTTCCCTGCCAGCAATTCCCTTTTGGCCTGGCTTACCCGGTAGCGGTTCAGGAATTCCGTAAAGGTGTATTTGGTCATTTTCTTGAAGTACCTGCAAAAGGCCTCCCGGGTCAGGTGGCAGGTACCGGCAATATCCTCCAGCGCAATGGGTTCCCGGTAATGATTATCGATATAGGCGAATATCTTCCGGATGCGCTCCTGGTCGACAGCGCTGGCCGGGTTGTGGTAGGGCTGTTCGTGCAGCAGTTCCGTTTCCTCGGTCTCCAGGGATTCCGCCAGGGCTTGCAGGATGCCCACCAATCGGAAATACTGTTCGTCAGGGCTCAGGCCTTCCAGTTCAAAGAGCGATTCGCCTACCTGGGGTTTTATCGTCCCGTGAAATACAATTCCGTGGGCTGACAAACGCATTAAGTGGTTAATCCGCGTGAGTTCGCGCGTTCCCAGAAAATGGGATTCCACCCACTCCTTTTTCATGTGCAGTACCGCTTTCCGGTAATCCGTGGTCACCCCGTAATCGAAATTCAGGTGGGGGATGTTCGAACCGATCAAAACCAGGTCGCTCTGGTTGTAGCGGGAAAAATGCCGACCCACGTGCCGGTTTCCCCAGGCATTGTCGATATAGACCAATTCAAATTCCGGGTGGAAGTGCCAGAAGAACAGGTCGCTGAGCCTCGGGTTGAACATAAGGGAGAACGACCGGTCTTCCGAACTCGTAATGGTTTCCAGGCGGATTTGCATGGTGTTGTCTATTGAATCCCGATTAAACTACGCCAAATTGTCAATATAGTACAAAGGCAAGTCAAAGGACGTCATAGAATTCAACGAATAAAGTGGCATTTTTGTATAACATCATAGGGGTTATCGGAATGAAATACGTTTGGAAGCGGCTATTTGCCTGATTTTTCCCGGGCATCGGCGACCATACGTGTTAACATCCTTCAAACCGGAATTCCCGGGTAATTGCCCGTTTTCGAAAAACCCTTAAAAAGAAAGATCACTATGAATCCACCTGTAAAACCCTCCCAATCCGACAACGCCCACAAAGACATACCGGGCAACCCCTCTACGGCCAAAAGCAGTCAGGTGGCGCTCCGACAGGAAGCCCGGGCGGACGCCCTCCGGGTGCTTTCCCCGGACGATTGGGCATTTTGGAAGGAGAACGGCTATATCGTCATCAAAGGGGCCGTACCCCGGGAACAGGCGCAAAAAACAGCGGAATTTCTCTGGGAATTCGACGAAAAGGACCCGGACAACCCGGAAACCTGGTATGCCCCGCCCCGGGCGGAGATCCAGATGAAGGAACTCGCCGGTACGGGGATGGTGGAGGTGTACAACAACCAGGCCCTGTGGGACAACCGGCAGGCCCCGCGCGTATATGATGCCTTTGTCGATATCTGGGGGACGGAACGCCTCTGGGTAACCATCGACCGGGCCAACCTGAATTTCCCGATGCGCCCGGGCCACGAGTACAAGGGTTTTATCCATTGGGATTACGACCCGGAAACCAGGCCCCAGCAGGTGCAGGGCGTCCTGGCCCTTGCCGACCAGACGGACCCCGAGATGGGCGGCTTTCAGTGCATCCCCTGGTTGTTCCGCAATTACGATACCTGGAAGCAAACCCAGCCCGAGGACCGGGACCGGTTCAAGCCGGACATCGCCGGCTTGGAGGATAAAATCGTAAAAGTACCCATGGAGGCGGGAGACCTGCTGATCTTTAACAGCCTGCAGCCCCATGGAATCCGACCGAACCGCTCGGACAACAAGGTTCGCATTGCCCAATATATTTCGATGATGCCCGCCGAGGAATCGAACCGGGAACTCCGGGAGTGGCGGATCCACTCGTGGAAGGACCGGGTGGCCCCCGAGGGCTATGCCTTTCCCGGCGACCCGAGGAACTGGGAGCAGGAGCGCTACCCCCGGGCGGAGCTCTCGCCACTGGGCGAGAAGCTTCTGGGCTTGCGGGATTGGTAAGTCCGTTTTCCTTACCTCCAGGATACTCCTCCCTGATGGGGATACCCATTCCCCGTTTCGCAAAATGTAACAGGAACCGAAAATTTTGATATGTAAAATTTCCGGCTGTCAGGATAACGGAGATGATTTCGTAACTTATTCGCTGCAAACGAAACGAACTCCGGGTGGCGGGCCGGCGCGTCCCCATTCATTCAACCTGACAACCATGAATACAAACAGAAGAAATTTTATCCAAACCATGGGGGCCGGTGCAGCCGGCATTGGCCTGGCTTCCGGTATTTCCCTGGGAGCCTCCAGGCCCGGGCAGAACGCCCCTTCCAACGATGACCAGGTATTGTTTATCGGGGATGACACGGCCATAGCCGATACCGTTTACGGAAAGGTTCAGGGTTTCGTCCTCCGCGACATCTATCAATTCCGGGGCATCCCATATGGGGCGGATACAAGCGGGAAGAACCGGTTTATGCCCCCGCGGCAGCCCGAACCCTGGTCGGATGTGCGACCCGCCGTATGGTGGGGCAATACCGCCCCGCAAATTATGGACAACCGCTATGCCAACCCCTGGTACTCCTTTGCGGACCATTGGAATTACGACGATGTCAGCGAGGACTGCCTGAGGCTCAATGTCTGGACGCCTGCGTTGGCAGACGGAGGTAAACGCCCGGTCATGGTCTGGTACCATGGCGGGGGGTATCGCAATGGCAACGGTATTGAACAGGACGGTTATATGGGCGAGAACCTGAGCAGGAAAGGGGATATCGTATTTGTTTCCATCAACCACCGCCTGGGGCCCATAGGATTCTCCGACCTTTCCGGGGTTGGCGGCGAGGCATACCAGCATTCCGGGAATGTGGGAGCCCTGGATATGGTAGCGGCCCTGGAATGGGTATCGCAGAACATCGCCAATTTCGGGGGCGACCCGAACAACGTAACCATCATGGGACAGTCCGGGGGTGGTTCCAAAGTATGTACCCTGGCGGCCATGCCGGCTACCCGGGGACTGATCCACAAGGCGGTACCCCTGAGCGGGTCTTCCACCTCGGCCCTGGACCAGGAGTATTCCCAAAAACTCGGATCGTATATCCTGAAGGAAGCCGGGCTGCAGGCGGGGGAAATCGGAAAGCTCCAGGAAATGGCCTGGAAAGACTATATCCTCCTTGCTGGAAGGGCCCAGGAGACCATGGAAAAAGAAAACCCGGGCGGGGGAGGTTTCCGGGGCGGGTTCCGACCGGTTGCAGACGGGGTGCATATCCCCAAAGGAACCTTTTATTCAGAGGCGTCGGGGGTATCCTCGGATGTCCCCATGCTGATATGCAGTACATTCCACGAGTGGGGGATGTCCCGCACCAACCCGGAACTTGAAAAAATCGACGCTGCCGGGGCCAAAAAGATGCTCGCCGACCAGGCCGGGTTCCGCGGCGGTTTCGGGGACAAGGCCGCCGAGATTTACGATGCCTATGCCAAGGCCTTCCCCAATGCAAAACCCATAGAAATCATGTGCCTGGTTTCCAGCAACAGGAAATCGGTAGTGGAAACGGCCAATGCCAAATCCGCGCAACCCGCCCCGGTTTACGTGGCCTGGTTTGGATGGGAGCCCCCCCTGTTCAACAACCGTATGCGCGCTTTTCATTGCCTGGATATCTGTTTCTGGTTTTACAACACGGATCTGATGCTTACCCATACCGGTGGGGGAAGCCGCCCCCGGGCACTTGCCGAAAAGATGTCCGATGGGCTGCTGCAGTTTATGCGAACGGGCAACCCGAATGGCGGGGACTTGCCTGAGTGGGCTGCCTACACTCCCGAAAGGGGCGAAACCATGATTTTGGACGACCATTGCGAACTGCTGGACGACCCGGACCGCCAGGCCAGGCAAACGCTGCCTTAGGGCAGGAGCCCTGCCGGGGTGGTCAGGCGGTAGGCGGGGTTTTGGAGCGGAATTTACGTCTGCGGCGTAAGGGATGCCCGGGAACCCCGTCGAATTGGACAGGCAGCGCGTTGCCGGCCAATCTCTCGGCCGAAGCCGGGACACCTGCAGAGATCCCCACCAGCCTGCATCGCGAACTGCACTACAAAATCGAAAATTATGTGCACAGTAAGTTATATACCCCGCCCGGACGGCTACCTGTTGACAACCAACCGGGACGAAGACCCAAAAAGGGAAACGCTGTTGCCGCAAGCTCGCATACTCTCCAATGGGACACAATTGATGGCTCCCCTGGATGCCCGGGCTGGCGGCACCTGGATAGCTGCCGACCACACAGGTAGGACGGCCTGTCTCCTGAACGGCGGCCTGGAGAACCACAAGCGAAAACCGCCCTACAGGAAGAGTCGCGGAATCGTGGTCCTCGAGGCGTTTGAGGCATCGGATTTCGATAGCTTCCTGAAGGATGCGGACCCGTCGGGAGTGGAACCCTTTACGCTTATCCTCGTTGAGCCGGGCCGGATCCAACGCTGGGTGTGGGACGGGCGCCACTCGCACCATTTCCAGCCGGATGCCGCAACCGGGCACCTCTGGTCATCCGCCACCCTGTATACCCGGGAACAACATGCCCAGAAGGAGGCCTACTTCCGGGAAGCCCTGGACCGGGAGGGGAACAGCCGGGAAGCCCTGTTGAGGATCCACGGCCGGGAATCGCCCACGCCTTTTGTCCTGGACCGGCCGGAGGTTTGCTCCACAAGCATCACGCAGATGTCCCTGGGTGCCGGCTGCATGGATATTACCCATTATAAGTTTGAAGCAGATGAAACCGTACGTATTACTATGCCTGTTGTTCTGCGGGCTGTGGGCGGTGGCCCAGCCTGATGCTGCCGGCTGGATCAACCAGGAAGACGGCGTTGCCATTCAGGGGTACGACCTGGTAAGCTATACCCGCGGGACGCCGGTGAGGGGGACACCGGAATTCTCCCACGATTACCAGGGGGTACGTTTTTTGTTTACCACGGAACGCAACATGCACCTGTTCCAGGCCATGCCGGAGCAGTACATCCCTGCCTATGGAGGCTGGTGCGCCTATGCGATGGGGAAATCCGGGGACCGGGTTGCAGTAGATCCTGAAACCTACAAAATGGTGGATGGCCGTCTGATGCTCTTTAACCGTACGCGGCTGAACAACCCCCTGAAGAAATGGAACCGGGACGAAGAACGGCTGCTCCGGCAGGCCGATGCGAATTGGAGCCAATTCTACCCGGATGGCCCATGAGGCGCAGCCCGATTTACTAAATGAAATGCCTGGGCGTTTGCCTGCCACCTGATATTATTCCGCGGCTTGCCAGCGTATTTCCTGGCTGGGCAAAAATCCGATGCGGTGTGCCCGGGCCACGAGTTCCTGCCCGGTTTGAATTTCTATTGGGTCTGTATAGGGTGTCCAGGCTGCTGCGGGTATCTGCCCCGGTTTAACCCATTGAAACCCAATTGCGGCACCCGGGGTTTCGGATTCCAGGATCAACTGCCCGGAAGATGCTTCAACGACCGGGGTTTGGGTTACGGGCTGCGAGCCTTCCGGCCAGATGCGCTCCAGGTATTCCGGCTCGTCAATCATCCCGAGGTCGTGGGTTGCCTGCATCCACCGGCTGAGTTCCTCCCGCAGTTCTTCCAGGACATCCGCGTACTGCGGGTTGCCGGCCAGGTTTCGGAGCTCCAGGGAGTCATTTTGTGTGTCAAAGAGGGCTTCCCCCGCGCCGCCGGTTGCAAACCATTGCAGCTGTACGCTGTCCAGGGTACCCTGTTCCTTCCTGCGCAACAGTTCCCGCATGGCAGGCATTTGTTCCCGGTAGGGGACCGGTTGGTAATAGGCCTGTTCCGGCAGGAAATTCCGGATATATTTAAACCGGTAATCCCGGACCGCACGCAGTCGGCCGTGGCAGCAGCCGTCAAAATCGTCGGCAGCGGCATGGATGTATTCCCGGGGTTTTTCGGCCCGGAACGCCCCGGCCCAGGCACGCCCGTCCAGGCCCCTGGGAGGCTCCACCCCGGCCAGGGATAAAATTGTCGGTTTCAGGTCCACGAAGCTCAGCAGCTGCCCGTCGGTCTGTCCGGCCAGTTGTGCCCCGGGAAAACGCACCAGCAAGGGCACCTGCAACCCGGTATCGTAGAGCGACCGCTTGCTGCGGGGCAGCGGCCCCCCGTGGTCGCCGTACCAGAAAACCACCGTGTTTTCCAGCAGGCCATCCGCTTCCAGCTGATCCAGGATTATCCCTACCTGCCGGTCCATTTCCACGATGTTGGAATACATCCGCCTCAGGTCGGTCCGTACGGAGTCCGTATCCGGCAGGTAAGGCGGCACGGTTATTTCCCGGTCGGGGTCTATCAGGAGGGAATCCCCGGCCCGCATCCATATCCGGGATTCGTGGGTCACCTCAAAATTGAAGATGGCAAAAAACGGTTGTTCCGGTGACGGCCGGTTGCGCCAGTGGGCGTCCCGACTGCTTTCGTCCCAGGCTGTAAGTTCCGTCCGGAACTGGTAATCCTGTTTGGCATTGTTCGTGGCGTAATACCCGGCCCGGCGCATCAGGGTACTGTGCATGTGCGTGCCCGCCGGGGGTACAGCTTCGTAGATTTTCCGGCCGTCGTACCACGTATCGGGCGGGTTTTCCTGGGTGCTGTACCAGGGTCCCGTCCGCATGTGCATGGCCCCGGTACGGGTTGGGTACATCCCCAGGGCGATGGCGGCCCGGCTCGGGGCACAAACCCCGGAAGGCGAGAACATCCGCGTGTAGCGGACCCCCTCGGCCGCCAGGCGGTCCAGGTTGGGCGTATGTACTGTGGAGTCCCCATAGGCGGCAATGTACGGGCTCAGGTCCTCGGCAACCAGCCAGAGAATATTGGGCTTCTCGGGCAGTTCCAGGCTGCTGTAGTCGGGAATCTCCGGGACCGGTTCCGACCATGTTGCCAATTCCGGGCCTGGTTGGGGTGCCGACTCGTTACATCCGGTCAGCAAAATGGCAGTAAGGAGGATTACGGCCGGAGAGAACCAATTTTTCATTGCGGGCAGGTTTCTGTGAATTTAAAAATAACGTATTTTAAGATTCCCCAGGTAGGCTGGCAAATCCATTCTCTGCGCGTAATTCCCGAACAGTACGGAACAGTTGCGCCCGCCATATTTCGTAATCTTGATGACGCTGTAACCCCTAACAATCCAACCGATGCACCGCACATTCAATTCGCATTTTCTCGCCCTGGTCGCCCTGTTGTTTCTGGCCTTTTCCCTCCCGGCGCAAGTGTCCGTGGACAGCTTGAAGACCGAATACCTCGACCGCCCGTTGGGGCTGGACGAGGCGAAACCCCGATTTTCCTGGCAATTACAGGCTGATGGCGCAGATCGCGGTATCTTCCAGCAAGATTACCGGATCCGCGTAATCGATCCGGCGGGAACACAGGTTTGGGATTCTGGTCGGCGCGAAGATGGGCATTCGCTGAATATCGTGTATGCCGGGCAGCCACTTCAGCCTAAAACCCGGTATACATGGAACGTCACGGTATGGGACCGGGATAACCGGGAGCACACCTCCCATAGCTGGTTCGAGACCGGGATTATGGACCCCGACCCGGAATCTCCCGGGTGGCGGGGGTCATCCTGGATTGGCGGCGGTCCGGAGGACCTGCAACTCTACGCACATTACCTTTCGGTTTTCCAGCTCGAATATGGCCTGCAGCTGGATTCGGCTTCCGAAAGCACCCGGGCAGCTTTCCTGCTGGGGGCCAACGACCCGCGCCTGATGGACGAGGACCTGAACCTGCAGGGGGTGGCATCAGGCCCCGATGGTCATTATATCAGCTTTGAGCTGGACGCCCGCGGGCTCCTTCAGGGGGACGGCCCGGCACAATTGCACGTTTTTCGGGTAGGCTACGATACGGGGGACTCCCCGGATACGCCGTTTAAAACGCTCGATATCCCCGAGGGCCTGGTGAACAGGCAGAACATGTACGACCCGCACCGGATCTACCTGAAATGCAATTTTGGCATCTTCCAGGTATTTATCGACGGGGAAGACGATGCGCACAACATTTCGAAATCCGAAGGGGGAGGGAGCCGGTTTGGCCCGCAGGGGTTCAATGTAAATCCCGTAGGATCCGGGAACAACTACATCAGTTTTCCGATGCTCGGGGATATTGGGTTCCACATGCGTCCCGGGCAGCAGGCCGTGTTTACGGGTATATCCGTTAAAAACTTCCGGGCCCCCGCCAATGAATTGTTCGGTGAAAGCCCCGATGGGGATTCGTATACAGGTATTTTTTCTGACCAGCTCACCGATAATTTTCGAACCGGCCCGCAAGGCTGGGTGGCCCGCGGGGGTACCGACGGCCTGCTGGTAACCGCCAACCCGAGCCACGATGCCGTTCCCATGCTGCGCAGCAGTTTTACCCTGGAAGACAAACCGGTAGCCAGGGCCCGGATCTATGCTACGGCCCGCGGGATATACGAGCTTTATTTAAACGGAGAACGGGTAGGGGATTACTACTTCACCCCCGGCCTGACGCAATACAACAAACACCACCAGTATCAGGTGTACGATGTTACCGACCGGATACGGCCGGCATCGGAAAATGTACTGGGCGGGTGGCTCAGTGAAGGCTGGTGGGGCGGCAACATTACCTATAGCGGCGAGAACTGGAATTTCTTTGGAGACCGACCTTCCCTCAGGGCCCTGCTGGAAGTCACTTATGAAGACGGATCCCAGGCTGTAGTGGCCACCTCCCCGGATACCTGGGAACTATATACGGAAGGCCCGGTTCGGTATGGCAGTTATTTTCAGGGCGAAGTCTACGATGCCCGGCGGGAAGCGGAAATCGCCGGCTGGGCCGCCCCGGGCTTTGACGCCCGCGGGTGGAAGCCTGCCCGGGAGGTGTCCCTGGAGGGCACCACCTTCCCGGGGCTCGACTATTCAAATTTACAACTGATCGCGCAGATCGGGTTACCGCCCGCCGTGGTGAAGACACTCGTGGCCCAAACCCGGGAAGAAGTCCGGCCCGGGGTTTTCGTATACGATATGGGGCAGAACATGGTAGGCTTTCCGGAAATCCGGATCCGTAATGGACAGGCCGGGGATACTGTGATTCTGCGGTATGCCGAGGTGCGGTATCCGGAATTGCCGGAGTACGAAGGGAACGAAGGGATGGTCATGATGGAGAACATCCGGGCAGCCCTGACCCAGGATATGTATATACTAAAAGGCGGGGATGAGGTTATCCGGCCGCGCTTCACGTTCCATGGATACCGGTTTGTGGAATTGACGGGGCCTGTCCGGGCCCCTGCCAGCCATGATGTTAAAGGTTTGGTCGTTAGCTCCATCCGGCACCTGGATTCCTCCTATGAAACATCGGACGAACTCATCAACCGCTTCTGGGAAAACATCACCTGGTCGCTTCGCTCCAATTTCTTATCGATACCCACCGATACGCCGGCCCGGAACGAACGGATGGGCTGGAGCGGGGACATCAACGTATTTTCCCAGGCAGCTACCTACCTGGCCGGGGTGGCCCCCTTCCTGTCGCGCCACCTGCTCGCTATGCGGGATATCCAGCGGGAGGACGGACGGTTTACCGACGTGGCCCCGGTTGGAGGCGGATTCGGGGGGACGCTTTGGGGAAGCGCAGGGATGATACTTCCCTGGGAGGTATACCAACAGTATGGGGATACGCGCATCCTGGAGGATCACTACCAGGCCATGGCCGAGTACCTGGAATTCCTGGAATCCCGGATTGACCCGGAAACCGGGCGCCTGGAAGAAGGACCCCTGGGCGACTGGCTGAGCCCGGAGGGCAGCAAAAACGACAATACGCTGCTCTGGGCAGCCTATCACGCCTACGACCTGAAAATCATGGCGGAAATTGCTAAGATCCTCGGCAGGGAGCAGGATGCCGCTCGCTATCGGCAGCGCTATGAGGAGCGCAAAGCGTATTTTAACGAAAACTATGTGGACCCGGAAACGTTTCAAACGGTACACTCCGGCTATGAAGGCCGGATGTTCGGTCCGCCGCCTGCCGGCTACCAGGCCCCGAAACCCGGTGACCCTGTGGATACGCAGGCTTCGTATGCCATCCCGCTCAATTTCGGGATATTCAACGAAACCTACGCCAAACCGGCAACCGAGAGGCTCGCCCAGACGGTCCGTCGCGAAAACACGGACGATACCGGGGCCGCCCGCCCGCCCTATTCGCTCATGACCGGGTTTATCGGAACCGCGTCCATCAACCACGCCCTGTCCGGGAGCGGTTATGATGCAGAAGCCTACCGGTTGCTCCGCCAGCGCGACTATCCGTCCTGGCTCTACCCGGTGGTCAACGGGGCCACCACCATCTGGGAACGGTTGAATTCCTATACGGTGGAAGACGGTTTCGGTGGGAACAACAGTATGAACTCCTTCAACCATTATTCGTTCGGGGCAGTGGCTTCCTGGATGTACAACCACTCCCTGGGAATCCGTCGCGATCCCGGGCACCCCGGATTCAAAGAGTTTATCCTGGCCCCAACGCCGGACCCGGATAACGAACTGCAGTTTGCCAGGGGATATTACGACAGCCCGTACGGCCGCATTGCAAGCAGCTGGACACAGCAACCGGGGGCCGTGGACTATGAGTTTACCGTACCGGCCAATACGACTGCTACGCTCATCCTGCAGGCGGAATCGCCAAAACAGGTAACCGAAAGCGGCCGGAGGATCAAACGCAGCGAAGGGATTACGGATATCTCGGATACCGGCAACCAGGTGCGGATGAGGCTGGCTTCCGGCACCTATCGTTTCCGGGTGGAGGACTGATATTCAATGGACATCTGAAAACGAATAAACCCTCCGCCTGGAGGGTTTTTTTATTCAGTGGTATCCTGTCAGAATGCCTACTTGCTAAGCGGCAGGGTGGCTGCCCGAATCGAAGGCCCGTTGCAATTATCCCGCTGCGGCGGCCCCGGGCTTTACATGTGCCATCCGGCTCAGCCACAGGAACAACAGGCCGCTCAGGATCCAGGCCGGGAGTGTCAGGAAGGAAAGGAAGATCCCCTGGGTGACGGAAAGCAGGTAGAAGCCGCCTGCACTGATGAGCCAGGCAAGGAGGACGGCCCGGTTAATGCCCAGGTTATGGAATTCTGCATAATTGGGGACGATCCCCGCCCGTTTCCCGAAAAAGTGCTCAAAGGCGATCACCGCGCCCACCGGGGCGAGGATAAAGCCATAGAGGGCTACAAAATCCAGTAATTTCATGGCGAATGCCGGGAACAATCCGGCGGCTGTGGCGACCCCCCCGGCCAGGATGGTCACCCAGAAGGTGGACAATTTCGGGAGGATGGCCTGGAAGGCCAGGCCGGCCCGGTAGATGGTCGGGTTGGCAGTGGTCCATCCGGCCAGTACCACGGCTATGATACCGAATACCCCGATGGCATTGTAGGCCAGGGGCCCGGGAGCCACGGTCGGAGCCTGTCCGAGCCCTAGCAATTCCTGGGCTTCCGGCGTCCGAAGGTAAACGGCATACAGGAGCGCAGCGGCAATCCAGGCCATATAATGCCCCACATACATCCCGGCTGCCGTGGTCCAGCCGCTACTCGCTTTTTTGGCGAACCGGAAGACGGACAGGTCGGACATCCCGATATGCATGGCAGCATTGGCGAACCAGGACCAGAGTACCACGTGCCAGAAGGTGTATTTTATCTGGCCGGGGAACGGTTCGGAGCCTTCGCCCCAGATTTCCCAGAATTCCCCGAACGAGCCGATGCCCAATTGTCCGAGGGCTACCACCCCGCAAGCGACAAACGCCAGTACGATTACCGGGGACATCCAGTTGGCAGCCTTGGAAACCGTTTCATACCCCCTGGCCGCGATCAGGGAGATGACTGCCCCGATCACCAGCACGATGAGGACCCAGGTGAGGCTGTTCGGCATCGTATCGGTGAGTTTGGGCATGGCCATGTCGAAGGGCACACCCACCGCGGTGGCCGAGACGGTGATCATGGCCCCGGCCAGGAAACAGAAGAGGATGCCGTTAGCCAGGTTGTAGCCCACCACCAGTTTCTTGCCGCAAATCTTCTCCAGGTGGTAATAGAGCGTCAGCCGGTGTTTCACGGCAATCTCGGCGGTCAGGTACCGCCAGCTGAGAACGGCGAGCAGGTTGCCCACGAGCAAGCCGATGATCAGGTCAAAGGCGCTGACCCCTGTAGTCAGGAATAACGGGCCGATTACAAACTCTGTGCCCGCCGCGTGTTCCCCGGCATACATGCCCAGAAAACTCTTCCAGCTCTTCAGCCGGGATTGGGGAACGGGTTGTCGTTCGAATTCGCCCCCGGCGAGTTCCTCGATTTGTTCATCTATGTCGAATTGCGTCATGGGTTTTGCTCGTTTGGTTTGTTCAGTTCGATTTAATTGGTTCGGGCGTGTACGGTTGGCATTTCTTGTTTGACTTCATTGGCCGGCCTTCGGAAATTGTTATATGACCAAATGTTTCGGGAGGTCCTCCACCCGTTCACAGCAGAGCTGGTCCATCACCTGGCGGAACTGGGTTTTCAACATGGACATGGTATGGTCGCCCCCTTTTGCCCCGAGGGCACCGACCCCGTACATAAAGGAGCGGCCCATAAAAGTAAAATCGGCCCCGCAGGCCATGGCCCGCGCCACATCCGGACCGGAGCGCAGCCCGCTGTCCACCATCACCGTGAGTTTGTCGCGGTAATTGGCTGCCAGGCGCGCCAGCGGGCGGATCGTCGATTCGCCCGCGTCCAGTTGTCGGCCGCCGTGGTTGGAGACAATGATGCCGTCAAAGCCGAGTTGCACGGCCTGCTGCGCATCCCATTCGGAAGCCACGCCTTTGAGGACCAGCTTCCCCTTCCACTGGTCGCGGATGGGTTTAATTTTTTCGGCATCCAAAAGCCCGGAAAACGTCCGGTTCATAAAGGCACCGAGTTGCCGCAGGTTCATCCCGCCCGGCATATAGGGTTTCACCGTTTCAAACGTCGGCTGGCCGTACCTGAGGGTTTGCAGGGCCCAGCGCGGTTTGCCCAGGACCTGGAGGATGTTTGTCAAGGACATTTTTGGTGGGAGTGCCAACCCGTTTTTGATGTCCCGGGGCCGGTAGCCAAAGGTGGGAACATCGCAAAGGAGCACCAGGACCGGGCAGCCCGCATCGCCGGCGCGCCGGATGATATCCTGCCGGATCTCGGGATCTACCGGGTTATAGAGCTGGAACCAGGCCCGCCCTTCGGTGAGTTCGGCTGCCCGTTCGATATCGGTGGTCGTAACGGTACTCAGGATAAAGGGCAGGTTGTGCCTCAGGGCCGCCCGGGCCAGGATTTCGGGGGCGTTGGGCCACATAAGGCCCTGCAGGCCTACCGGCGCAACCCCCAGGGGCATGTCGTACCGGTGCCCAAAGAGCTCGCAACTCGTATCAATTTCACCGGTTTTCCGGATATAGCGGGGCTCCAGCTGTATTTCCCGGAGCTCCTCGGTATTCCTGTGGAGGTTGATATCTTCATTGCAGCCCCCGTCCAGGTATTCGAAGGCAAAGGCCGGCATCCGGCGTTGCGCTTTTTCGCGCAGGGATTCGATGGACGGGTAACGGGTGTCAAAATCCATATCAGGAAAGGATCAGGGGTTTGTGTTTTTTTAAGGCGTAATGATGCTTGAGGAACCCTTTCGGTATGCCTTTACCGGAAACCGCCAGGGCAGCGCCCAGGGCAGATCCCAGGGAGGCATCCGTGGTGCGGATCCGCATGGGTTGTATCCGTTGGGCGAGGGTTTCCACAAAAACTTCGTTATCGCTGAAGCCGCCGTCGATGTATAACCTTTTGATCCCTGAGTCCCCGACGATATGCCGGATATGCGCTTCCTGCAACAGGCAGAGTTCGTAAACGAGCTGGTGGTATGCCGCCTCGTAGGTTTGGTGGGGCCACCGTGTGGCGGGCGGGCAGTTGCGGGTATCCAGGCTTGTCCAGCGGAACGCGGGAACAAATGCGTTTCGGATCTGACGGTAGAGATTGCGGTCAAAAGTCACTTCCCGGTACCGGTCCCGGGGAACGCCGTAGTGACGGGAGAGGGCATCCAGTTGCACCCCGAACTCATTCCCGAGGAACAACCGGGACGCCTTGACGGGCCTGCCGTCAATCCGCATGTAATGGATGCAGTCACGATCCCTGTCTCCTGCACGAAGCCTGCCGTCAGTGAACGCGTTCAGGGCAATGCTCCAGGTTCCTGTGGAGAGGAGAATAAAAGGTTTGCGGATACTTTCCAGATAGGGGAGCAGGGCAGCTGAACTGTCGTGGATCCCCGGGCCGATGCGCAAGGTATGTCCCGCCACCTCCCCGGTGGAAATTGCATCGGCAGGTACGATGGGCGGCAGCAACCGATCGATTTTTTCATTCCGGACCCAGGGGTGGTACGCCTGATTTTCGTAATCCCAGAGGGCCGTATGACACCCGATGCTGGTGTATTCGCTCAGCAGGCGCCCCGTAAAAACATAGCTGAGGTACTGGGGCAGGTGCAGGCTTTGCCGGATTCTTTTGAAAACCCCGGGCCGGGCCTGTTTCAGCCAGTACAGCTGCAGCCCGGAGTTGAGCATGCCGGAACGGGAGGTGCCCGTGATCCTGCCGAATACATCTTCAGGGCCATAGGCGGCATAAAATGCATCTTCTATTTCAGCCGGCATGGGCCTGGTATAATTGTACAGGGGGGTGAGTACCCTGCCGTCTCCATCCAGGTGGACCAGACTGGCGCCGTAGCTCGAAAAATTCAGGGTGCCTATGGGCTTGCCGGACTTAAGGGCGTCTACCAGGACCCGGCGCATCCAGGCTACCAGGGCTTCCAGGTCTTCTGCGGGGTGTCCGTCCTCGTCCGCCGTCAGGGGTAACCGCTCGTACTGCCGGTATACTTCCCGGAATTCGGGGTCGAACAGGAAGAATTTCTTGTTCGTCTTCCCAATGTCGAAAACGGCGGTTAGCGTGCGTTCCATCCGGTGCGTGTCAAAGTCCGGTTGCTACGGTTTCCCTCCCCCGCTGGTCGGTCAGGTGCCTGCGAACATCCAGTTTGCGGTAGGCGCCGATCGGGTCGATTGCCGCCCCGGTTAGCAGGCGCGCCTGGCGCAGCAGCGGACGGACATCCGTACGGTAGGCATCCTGCAGGATTTCCTGGCAACGGACCACGTCGTGTTCCATCTGTGCCGATTCCAGGGCTTTTTGGTCTACCAACAGCGCTTTCGCATAGGCCTCACGGATCGCTTCCAGCGATTGGATCAGGTCTTCGAGCGGGTCCTTGGTATTGTGGCTTGCGTCGATCATCCAGGCGGGATACGGGTTGTCCGGGTTGTTGCGGATGCCGTAGACTAATTCGTTGAAAATCAAAAAGAGGGCGTAGGGCTTGATGCTCCCCACGGTCAGGTCGTCGTCCCCGTATTTACTGTCATTGAAGTGGAACCCGCCCAGCTTGCCCTTGTACATAAGGGTAGCCACAATCTGTTCGATGTTCGTATTGGGCAGGTGGTGCCCCAGGTCTACCAGGGTATAGGCTTTGGGCCCGCAGTGGTTGGCGAGCATAAACGAGGTGCCCCAGTCCTGGATGACCGTGCTGTAGAAATTCGGTTCGTAGGGTTTGTATTCGATAAACAGCTTCCAATCTTCGGGCAGGGCCGCGTAGATCTTTTCCAGGCTGTCTGCCGTGCGGTCCAAAGCCCGTTGGAAATTGCGCTGCCCCGGAAAATTGGCCCCGTCGGCCAACCAGACGGTCAGGCTTTTAGAGCCGAGGTTTTCGCCGATCCGGATAACTTCCAGGTTGTGTTCGACGGCTTGTTGGCGGGAAGCTTCCGAGCTGTTGCTCAGGGACCCGAATTTATAGGTTTCCCCGGCACCTTTCTGGTCCTGGAACGTATTGGAATTCATGGCGTCGAATACCAGACCGGCCTCTTCGGCCTGCTCCCGGACAGCCTTGTAGTCTTCGGGGGTGTCCCAGGGGATGTGCAGGGAAATAGCCCCCGCAGCCCCTGTCAGGGCGTGCAACAGGCCGACATCGGCCAACTTCTCCTCCAGGTTCCGAGGCTCGCCCGGCATGGAGAACCGCCCAAAGCGCGTTCCCCCGGCTCCCAGCGCCCAACTCGGGATGGCAATCTGGAAATCTGCGATCTGACGGGTAAGGTCCCCGACGTCGTGACCGGATGTTTCCAGGGCTTCAGATAGGAATTCGTAAGCGGACTTCTGTCCGCCGGCCGCATCTTTGTTGAGGGATGCAATCTGGTCTTTGGATAGCTTCATGTTGGTTGTTTAACGGGTGAAGGCATTGGCCATGCCCCCGTCCACGTTGATAATGTTCCCGGTGGATTTCTCCAAAATGCCGACCAGAGAAAAGACCCCGGCGGCGATATCCTCCGGATAAATAATTTCATTCATCAGGTTGCGCTTTGCATAGAAGGCCGGAAGTTCTTCCACTTCTATGCCGTAGGCTTTTGCGCGTCCTTCGGCCCATTTGCCTTCCCAGATCTTGCTCCCGACAATCACGCCATCCGGGTTGACCGTATTCACCCGGATTTTCTCCGGGCCCAGTTCGGCGGCCAGCAGGCGCACCATGTGTTGTTGGGCGGCTTTGGCGGTTCCATAGCCCACATTGTTGGGGCCGGCCACCAGGCCGTTTTTGCTGGCGATGCTGATAAAATCACCGCCGAGACCCTGTTTGCGCATGATTCCCGTTGCCTCCTGGGCGAGTTCAAACTGTCCCTTTACCAGCACATCCTGCAGCAGGTCCCAATCTTTTTCCGTGGTTTCGTTCAGCGGCTTGGAAATGGCGAGACCGGCACTGTGGACCACGATATCCACGCCCCCAAAGGCAAGGGTTGCTTTTTTGAAGGCGTCCCGGATGGAGTTGCGGCTCGTGACATCGCAGACGGCGGACACTGCCTGGTCGCGCTTGTAGGTTCCCAGGGCTTCTTTCAGGCGGTCTTCGGCAATATCCGTCAGGACGATGTTGGCGCCCTCCGCTGCCAGTTTATCGGCGATGGCCTTGCCAATCCCACCCCCGGAACCGGTGACCAGGGCCACCTTGCCGGAAAGGACTTTGGGTTTTGGCATGCGCTGGAGTTTGGCTTCCTCCAACAGCCAGTATTCGATATCAAAGGCCTCCTGCCGGGGCAGGGACGTATAGGCGGATATCGCTTCCGCCCCCCGCATCACGTTGATGGCATTGATGTAGAATTCGCTGGCAACCCGGGTGGTCTGTTTGTCTTTGGAGAAGCTGAACATGCCCACCCCGGGATAGAGGATGATCACCGGGTTCGGATCCCGCATGGCCGGGCTGTTTTCCCGCTTGCAGGTCTCGTAGTATTCGGCGTACTCCCGTCGGTATTGTTCAAAAGCCGGCTCGAGTTTGGCCAGGGTGGCCTCCGGGTCGGTCAGGTCCTCGTCCGGGGCGAGTTCCAGGACGAGCGGCTGGATCTTGGTCCGCAAAAAGTGGTCCGGGCAGGAAGTCCCCATGGGGGCCAGCCTGCCCAGGTCGCGGCTACCGGCAAACTCCAGTACCGGTTCCGAGTCATTGAAATGCCCGATCATCCGCCGGTGGGAGGAACAGAGCCCGCGGAGCAGCGGCATGAGCAGGGCTGCCTGGTCTTGCCGTTTATCGGCCGGCAGCGGGGCCACTTTTTGGCCGCCGAAGACCTGTCCCTGCTCCTCTATTTTCCCGGCGATGTATTCGGAGGCCATCTCGATGACTTCCAGACTGTTTACGTAGCAATCGTAGGAGGTGTCCCCCCAGGTAAAGAGCCCGTGACTCCCCAGGACGATCCCGCGAATCCCCGGGTTTTCCTCCAGGCATTTTTCGAGTTGCAACCCCAGGTCAAAACCCGGGCGCTGCCAGGGGACCCAGCCCATGGTGTCGCCCCAGATTTCCCGGGTAACTTTTTCGCTGTCTTCGGCGGCGGCAACTGCAATAAGGGCGTCCGGGTGCAGGTGGTCGATATGTTTGAAAGGCAGGAGCCCGTGCAAGGGGGTGTCGATTGAGGGCGCCCGGCTGTCCAGGTCAAATATGCAGTGATTGAACAGGCCCACCATCCGGTCTTCGTCCTGCAAACCGCCATAGACATTCTTTAGGCTGCGCAACCGGTCCGTATAAAGCCCGGCAATTCCGGCGCGCGTAAGTGTCCCGATATCCCCGCCGGAGCCCTTGATCCACATCACCTCCGTTTCAGTCCCGGTAAGCGGGTCTTTTTCGATGGTCTTGCAGCTGGTGTTTCCCCCGCCGTAGTTGGTGATCCGCAGATCGGACCCCAGGATGTTTGAACGGTACAGGAATAGTGCCACCTGGTCGTCGCCGAGTTTGGCTGCTTCCTTTTCGTCCCAGAGGTAGTCCACGTGTTTGAAGGTTTTCGTTTTCATCTTCGTGTTGTTAGCTGTAATTTGCGTATAAATGTATTCTGCACATTTGAGATACCTGTTCTGTACTGTTCAGTTCGGGCGAAGTCACCCGGCGAATTTTGTTTTTGTTTTTCGATCATCGGGAGTCAGAAAAAACCCGGACCTGCGGGGGGAAGTAGCTCTGGGGCCTGTTCCATGCGTCACGGTTCCTTAAATATACAAAGCGCCCCTGAACCTCGGCAGGAATGGAAGATTAAAAGCGTCCATTCCGTAATTTTCACTATAATTACCCCCGAGAATGATCGACTTTATCGACATAAAGGAAACCTCCAAGGTCCCCAAGTACAAACAAATCATCGATTCCATTTATACGGCAATCGAGAACGGCGACGTACGTGCCAGCGACAAATTGCCTTCAGTCAACGAACTGCTTATAGAATTTGATATTTCGCGGGATACAGTGGTCCGGGCTTACGATCATTTAAAGGAGTCCGGGATAATTGAATCGGTCCCGGGCAAGGGGTATTACATCAAAAATGACCAGCTGAAACTGCGGGCCAAGGTTTTCCTGCTTTTCAATAAGCTCAGTGTGCATAAAAAAATCATCTACGATGCTTTTGCCCGGACGTTGGGAGACCGGGCCACTGTCGATTTTTTTATATATGAGAATAACTACCGGCATTTTAAGGACCTGATCGAATACGGAAAGAACCGGGATTATACGCACTACGTCGTGATTTGCCATTTTGAGGAAGGGGGGGAAGACCTGTGCGATTTCCTGCAGGCTTCCATCCCGAAACAGAAACTCATTGTCCTGGATAAAAAACTCCCGGACGATTGCATCCAGGTAGCTACCGTTTTCCAGGAATTTGAGAAGAATATCTACGATGCGTTGGTGGAGCTCAACCCTAAATTGCGCAAATACAAAAAAATTAAGATGCTCCTGCGCCAGCGCACGTACCACCCGGTAGAAATCAAGAAGGGTTTTATCCGGTTTTGCGGGGAATTCGCCTATGATTTTGGCATTGTGGAGAAAATTGAAGAGGAGGAACTCGAACCCGATACGGTGTATATCAATCTCAAGGAAGACGATCTGGTGATCCTTATCAAGAAGATCAATGCCTCCGGACTGGTATTGGGCAAGCAGGTGGGCATCATCTCCTACAACGATACCCCCGTAAAGGAAATCCTGCGCGATGGGATTACGGTTATTTCCACAGACTTCGAAAACCTGGGTCGCCAGGCAGCCGACATGGTCCTTGAAAAAGGGACCCGAAGCGTGGCCAACCCCTTCTACGTGATTTCCCGGAATTCGCTTTAACAACTTCTCTTATATTATCAATGCGTTTGCGCCTATTTCCGGACGCCATCCCAGTTTGTAAGTTATCCACCCCTCCCGCCCGCAATTTTCACCAATAAAAAAACATCCATACAGAATCGCCGGATTTCAACCCGGAGTGCGGGCCAGGGGATGGGGGTACTACGCGCACGTACCTTAAATGAGTTGCCCTTATATCAGTCATTTTGAGCGGATCAGGATTTCAGGATATGAAATCATACAGAACAGTACAGAACGGAATAGCATTGCGGATTCATTCCAGTAAACTTGTCCTATGTTGCCCAGATCGGGCGATGGAAGAGAACAAAACCAAACTCAAACAATCCTCTAAATGAAAACAAAAAGATCCGACGGGAGGCTGCCTTTTATATGGAGCTTTCTATTGATGTTGCCCTTCTGGGCTATTGGGCAGGGGACCGTCAGCGGGACGGTGACTGATGCTGAAACGGGGCAACCGCTGCCCGGCGTAACAGTTTTGGTGCAAAACACCACCACGGGTACCACCTCAGATTTTGACGGAAACTACACGATCGATGTTCCGGCCAATGCCACCCTGGTATTTTCCTATCTCGGGTTTGTGCGACAGACCGTCGCCATAAACGGACGGAGCACTATTAATGTGGTCATGCAGCCGGACACTGAACAACTCGACGAAGTAGTCATTGTAGGGTATGGGACGCAGTCCAGCCGAAAAGTGACTGGTGCAGTCCAGCAGATCAACACGGACGAACTGGCTGACCTTCCGGTACCGCAGGTGACCCAAAAATTACAGGGCCGCCTTGTTGGGGTGCAGATAAACCAGACAACCGGCCGGCCCGGGGAGGGCGTCCAGGTCCGGGTCCGTGGACAGGCTTCCATCCTTGCGGGCAGTGACCCGCTGTACGTTGTGGACGGGCAGCCGATAGTTGGGGACATCAGTTCCATCAACCCGGACGAAATCGAGAGTATTTCCGTCCTGAAGGATGCTGCATCCACTTCCCTCTACGGATCGCGTGCGGCCAATGGGGTAGTACTTATCACTACTAAATCCGGGAAAGTCGAAGGAGGCGAACTCTCCTTCAACTATTATGGCGGGGTGCAGACCGTTCCCCAGAAGGGGCGCCCTGATATGATGAATGCCCAGGAATTCGCCCAGTTTAAGAAGGAATCGGCCGAAGACCTCGGGGTTGCCGTACCGGAACCTTTCCAGAACCCGGAGCAGTATGCCGGACAGAGTTATGATTGGTACGACGGGATGTTCCGGACGGCGGCCATCCAGAGTTTCAACCTCAATTGGTCTTCGCGCTCAGAACGCGCCTCCCACGCCATTGTGGCCGGGTATTTTGACCAGGAAGGCGTTATGATCAATTCGGATTTCAAGCGGTATTCCATGCGGGCTAATTCCAGCTTCCAGCTGGGGGACAAGTTGGATCTGGGGTTTTCCGTGGCTCCTACTTACGTAGTGGATAATATTCCGAATTCCGACGGTGCCTTTTACGGTGCGAACATCGACGGGGTCGGTGGGGGCGGACTCATCAACAACTCCCTGCTCACCTGGCCTATTTTCCCGTACCAGAACGATGACGGAACCTATCCGCTCACAGCCTGGATACCGGGGGTCAGCGCGTTCCCGACACCCAACTGGGTGCGGGCTGCCAGGGAAATCACCAATGAAACCAAGGAAACACGGATTCTTGGAAACCTTTACCTCACCTACGAACCAATCGATGGGCTAACAGTCAAGACCTCCATCAACGGGGACTTCGGGCAATCGAACTTTTTTAGTTTCAGCCCCTCAACCGCGTCAAACACCTTCGCGTCGCTCCCCCCCATACTCGCAACCAGTACGCGGGCTCAAACCAGTTACCTAAGCTGGCTAAATGAAAACACGCTGACCTACGCGCGCAGTTTCGGGGACCACAACCTGGAAATTCTCCTGGGGGCGTCCTATCAGAAATACGAAAGTGAATACCAGCAGCTCCGGCTTTCGAATTTCCCGGATGACCGGGTGCAAACCATCCAGTCTGCATTAAATATAGACCGTGGAGCCACTTTCAACAATATCAACGACTGGAGCCTGACCTCCTATTTTAGCCGGCTCAGTTACGATTATATGGGTAAGTACCTGCTTACGCTGGCAGTACGCCGCGACGGGTCCTCCCGCTTCGGTTCCGAAAACCGCTGGGGTAACTTCCCCTCTATTTCCGCAGGTTGGGTGTTCACAGATGAGGCCTTTATGGAAGGAACGGATTGGCTTTCCTTTGGTAAATTACGCGCCAGCTACGGAATAATCGGTAACAATAATATCGGGAACTATACGCAATATGCCCTGGTAGACAACTCCCTGAATGCCGTATTCGGGAACACCATTGCCAGTGGTGCAGCGGTAACTACGCTGGGGAACAACAACCTCGGCTGGGAAAGGACCAAACAATTCGACATCGGCCTGGACCTGCGCATGTTTAATAACCGCGTGGAGTTTATTTATGATTACTACAAAAAGAATACGACGGACCTACTCTTCAATGTGGCAGTGCCCCAGGAGTCCGGGTTCACCAACTTCAACGACAACGTAGGGGAAATTGAATTCTGGGGACATGAATTTGCCCTGGTTACCCGGAACTTTGTCAATGACGATTTCACCTGGACCTCCAATTTCAACATTGCATTCAACCGAAATGAAGTGGTGGCCCTTGCCGAGGGCGTAGACCGGATCTACTCAGGTTTCGGCGCCTACCAAAGCCTCACGCGCCCGGGGGAACCCCTGGGGCAATTCTGGGGGCTCATCTGGGATGGCGTTTACGACAACCAGGCAGAGTTTGACAATTCTCCCCAGGCGGCTGAGTCGCAGGTGGGTACTATCAAGTTTGCCGATGTAAATGGTGATGGCGTGATTACCTATGGCGGGGACAATGACGACCGTACGGTTATCGGAAACCCCTTCCCGGATTACATCTTCGGGTTTACCAACGATTTCCGATACAAAAACTGGGATGCCACCATCGTTATGCAGGGATCTGTCGGCAATGATATTGCAATTACCTCCGACCAGGGCACCACCAATCTGGATGGCGTTTTCAATGTTCTGCGCAATGTGCAGGATCGCTGGAGGTCTCCTGAAAACCCGGGAAGCGGGCGTTATGGAAAAACCACCGCGGCGACATTCATGGAGCGCGATTGGTTTTCCACACGCTTCATAGAGGATGGTAGCTATCTGGCTGTCAGGAATATCACGGTTGGATACAACTTCCAACTCCGCGACGATTCCTTCCTGAAACGGGCACGTCTGTACGGTTCCGTACAGAATGCCTTTATGTTCACGAAGTACCGTGGCGCCAACCCCGATGTCAGCACGACAAGTACCGGGGCCGGGGAGCTCAATGCACTTGCCCTGGGCTTCGACTGGGCGGCCTATCCGCTTCCGAGGACCTTTACTATGGGTATTAACCTGTCATTTTAAATAAAAGAACATGAAAAAGTATATATATAGCAGTCTGTTACTTGCCGGCCTTTTGACCGGTTGCGGGGAGGATTTCCTGGAACTGCCCCCGGAGGACTCCTTAAGCCAGGCCATATTCTTCGAAACCCAATCGGATTTTGAACAGGCCATCAATGCCACCTATGCCCCCTTGCGCGACCTTTACAGCGATGCATACATAATGGGCGAGATGCGGTCGGACAATACACATTATCGGCACAACCCCAATTACCGGGCGGTGCAGTCAGAGGAAAATGTTGCCAACTTTCTGGTGCAGAGTCCGAACGCTTTTGTCGAAACCAAGTACGACAACAACTACCTGATCATCGCCAGGGCCAACCAAATCCTGGCGGAAATCGACGCGGTAGAGTTCGACGACCCGGGCGTGAAGAGCAACGTCATCGGGCAGGCGCTCTTTTTACGGGCACACAGTTATTTTGATCTGGCCCGGTATTACGGATCCGTGCCGCTCCACCTGACACCGGTAACCAACCGTGAAGAAGCTGCCTTACCGCTGTCTTCCCGCAGTGAGATCCTCGCCCAGGTGGTGAGTGACCTGGACGAGGCCATCGGGTTGCTCCCGGTAAAGGCCAACCAGGAAGCAGGCCGTGCCACACGGGGGTCTGCCCAGATGTTGCTTGCTAACCTGTATATGGTGGAAGAGAACTGGTCGGCGGCCAGCAGCTTGCTCACGGACCTGGTAAATTCCGGGCAGTACAATCTGCTGGGCGATTACGCCAGTGTGTTTGACATCAACAACAAGAATAATGCAGAGTCTATCTTTGAGGTGCAATACCTGGAAGGCACAGAAGGGTTTGCCAGCAGTTTTATGTACGAATGGCTGCCGATGCCGCTGACAGCAGACCAGGTAGCCCAAATCTCCGGAGTATCCAATTCCCAGGCAGCGACAATTGAAGGGTTCAACATACCGACGCCGGATTACATCCAGAGCCGGGAAGCCTCCGACGCGCGTACCAGCGTTAATCTGGACAGCATTGAACTCGAAGGAACATTTTATCCGTATATCAAGAAATTCTGGCAGCCCCATTCCAACCCGGGACTCACGGGGGTCAACTGGCCCGTTTACCGCTATGCCGAGGCGCTGTTGTTCCTGGCAGAAGCCCTGAACGAACAGGGACAGCCCGGACAAGCCGAACAATACCTGAACGCCGTACGCGACCGGGCAGGGCTTGGGCCGATCACCGGCGTAGACCAGGCTACCATGCGGCAGGCCATCCTGGATGAGCGCCGTTCGGAACTTGCCTTTGAGAACAAACGCTGGCTGGACCTGGTCCGGACCGGCAATGCCCAGCAGGTGATGTCCGATTTCGGGGCGCGGGTAAAGGCGAATCCGGAGGCTTACTATTATCCGCCCGGGATCGCACCGCCACCGGCTTCTTTCACAACCATAGCCGAAACATTCCCCCTTCCTGCGAGTGAAGCATTGTTAAATCCTAATTTTTGATGCACTTGTTTAAATTTTAGGTAGTGGAGCAAGCCCGGATCGCCCAGCGAATACCGGGCTTGCGTATCTAAAGGGAGGCATCGAAACCAATGACCTCCCAGATATTCGGAATACATCGGTTGAAAAAAATTTCCAGTCATGAATAGAACATTCACATTATTACTAATATTTCTCGCTACATCCTGCTATGCCCAATTTGGAAATTCTGGTGGGGGGATAGAATGGACCGCCCAGTGGATCACCCTTCCCAATTCGGATAATGAGAAATCGGCCCTCTACCATTTTCGCAAATCTATCAACATGGAGAGCATACCCGAATCCTATAAAGTTCATATTTCTGCGGACAACCGCTACAAGCTGTACGTAAATGGACAGCTTGTTTCTGTAGGTCCCTATTGGGGCGATATCGAAAATTGGAATTATGAAACCGTGGAGTTGGCACCGTACCTGAAACCCGGAAAGAATGTGTTGTCCGCGGAGGTATGGAATGAAGCGGAGCTTCGGCCAGTAGCTCAGTTTTCTTATAAAACAGCCTTGATCCTACAGCATGCCGATTCTTTGTATAAGGGGGTCAATACAAATTCGGGCTGGAAAGTTCGGGAAGATTTGAGTTATACCGCAAAACCCCAACAGGTTCGGGGCTATTACGCTGCCGGGGCAGGAGATGCGATCGATTTCAATAAAAAAATCCAAGGTTGGAAACGCGTTGATTTCGACGATTCATCCTGGGAGTCAGCCACTCCGGTGTTCGCAACGGAAGTTAGTGGCTTTGGTTTCCGGCAACGACCTGGTTGGAAACTCGTGCCAACCATTCTTCCATCGCTGGAACTCAGGGAGGAGCGTTTTGCCAATGTCCGGAAATCGGAAGGGGTTCGGGTACCTCCGGGATTCCCCACGTCGGCGACTCCTGTTCGGATTCCGGCGAATTCCTCGGCCAAAATCCTCCTGGACCAGGGCCACCTGACCAATGCCTACCCCACCCTGCGCTTCAGTGGGGGAGACGGGGCGCAAATTCTGATCACCTATGCGGAAGGGCTCTATGATGCGGAAGGCGCCAAGGGCAACCGGGATGTAATTGAAGGCAAGACGATTTCCGGCCGCAGGGACAGCCTGATTTCCGGGGGCATGGCCAACCAGGAATTTACCACCCTGACCTACCGGACCTTCCGCTATGTGGAGCTGGATATAAAGACTCGGGCGGAGCCTCTGGTCATCGAGGACATTTACGGCACATTTACCGGGTATCCGTTTGAAATGAAAGCCACCCTTCGCACAGACCGGTCGGAGTTGAAGGACATTATGGAGATCGGCTGGCGCACCGCCCGCCTCTGTGCGGTGGACACCTATATGGACTGCCCGTATTACGAAAGACTCCAATATGTTGGGGATACCCGGATCCAGCATTTTGTCTCCTATTACAACAGCGGTGACGAACGATTGGCAAAAAATGCCCTCAATCTTATTGATTACTCCCGTCAGCCGGATGGGTATACGCTCAGTCGGTATCCGGACCGGCAGAACCAGGTGATCCCGACTTATTCCCTCTGGTATGTTAGTATGTTGTACGACTACCTGATGTACGGATCCGATAAAGAATTTGTAGCGGACAAACTCATGGGGACCCGCCAGATCCTGAATTATTTTATTACCTACCTGGATTCTGATGGTTCTCTGAAAAACGTCCAGGGCTGGAACTATACGGATTGGGTACCCGAATGGCGCTTTGGGATGGCCCCGATGGCCGAGGATGGGTCCTCAGCGGCCCTGGACTTGCAAATGCTACACGCTCTCCAGGCCGGGATTTCCCTGGAGCAAGAAGCAGGGAATAAGGAGTTTGTTGCCCTGTATTCCGAGTTTGCAAAACAGCTTGCAGTCACCATCCGGGAGAAATACTGGGACGCCTCCAGTGGGCTATTTGCCGATACGCCGGCTAAGGACACTTTTTCCCAGCATGTTAATTCCCTGGCCATCCTGGCGGGGCTGGTAGACGCGCCGCAAATGCAGGCCATCGGGGAAGCCTTGCTTAACGACGATTCCCTGGCACCTGCGTCCATCTATTTCAAGTACTACCTGCACCTGGCACTGAAGGAGGCCGGTTATGGCGACAAATACCTGGACATGCTGGATATCTGGCGTAAAAACATGGAACTGGGGCTTACAACCTGGGGGGAGACCTCCCAGGTAGAAACCACCCGTTCGGATTGCCACGCCTGGGGGTCCAGCCCGAATATTGAATTCTTCAGGATCCTGTTGGGAATTGAGAGTGCCGCGCCGAACTTTAAACAGGTCCGCATTGCGCCCAACCTTGGGGATATCGATGAAATCGGTGGGGAGATGCCGCACCCCGAAGGCAGTATCTCGGTAGATTACAAACGGTCTGGCCAGGCCCTGGAAGCTACCGTTACGCTGCCGGCCGGCCTCACGGGGGAGTTTCACTGGAACGGGAAGGTGCGCGCCTTGCAAAGCGGACGGAACAACTTCAGTATTTAAAAAGCCGGTTAGCCTGCCTTGTGCAGGGTCGGGGCATGCACCCCGGAAATTGATAAGGAAAAAGGCCTGCGGGAAGCAGGCCTTTTTTTGATCCTATCTATTTCTTTAATACCTTCTTTGTTTTATAGGTAATACGAATATTTATACGAGTTTGACCATGGGAAAAAACAGCATCTTTCATCGGTTGCGCAAGGGGGAAATTATCCCGATGGATGATCCGGATTATTCGGAGATCCGGGAGGCCGTCAACCAGACCCTGAAACTTTCGGCCAGGCTCAATGTGGCGTCGGACGTGGACGAAATCCGGGAAATTCTCAGCCGGATCATCGGTAGCCCGGTAGATGCTTCCACAACCGTCTTTGCGCCTTTCCACACCAACATTGGCCGGAATATTGTGCTAGGGAAGCGGGTCTTTATCAACCATGCCTGCAGTTTCCTGGACCTGGGGGGAATCACCATCGAGGACGATGTGATGATTGGACCCCGGGTGAATATTACCTCGGAGAATCACCCGGTGGACATCCCTACCAGGAAATCGATGGTGCCCGCTGAGGTGATTATCCGGAACAATGCCTGGATCGGGGCAGGGGCTACCATCCTGCCGGGCGTTACCGTTGGCAGCAATTCCGTTGTCGCTGCAGGGGCACTGGTAAATAAGGACGTACACCCGAATACCGTGGTGGCCGGGGTACCGGCCCGGGTGATTCGCGAAATGGGGTAATTGAGCCCTTGTCCGCTTATTTCAAATGCTCGTTTAAAAATGCGATAACGCGTGAGCGGATTTCCTCCACATCGTACATGGTTCCAAAATGCGGGGCGTCCGCCACGATGGTCAATTCGTTTTCCACGCCATGGATATCCAGCCAGGCACTGAATAGCTTGGACTGCTTGTTTGAGACGATGTTGTCCTTCTCCCCGTGAAAGATCAGAAAAGGCGGGTCCTCCGGGTCGATATACGTAATCGGGCTGGCCGCTTTTGCCAGGTCCGGACGAAGCAGGGGGGCAGCCCCGATAAGGATCCCCTCGGGCGACTTTTCATCCTCGTTCCCCGGCAGGAGTACCAGGTCGGTGGGTCCGTAGAAGTCCACCACGGCCTGATAGCGGAAAGGCCGGTAACTGCCAGCCACGTGGAGGCCTTCCACTTCATTGTTCTGGGAGGTCCCCATGAGCGCTGCCAGGTGGCCGCCTGCCGAGAATCCCATCAGGCCGATGTTGCTGGTATCCAGCCCATATTCGCCTGCATGGTCGTATAAGAAGCTCACCGCCTTGTTGCAATCCTGCAGGATCCCAGGGAAAATGGCATCCTGCGCAAAACGGTAATCGATGGAGGCAATCGCCATCCCATTGTCCAGCATCGCATTGATGGTATTGGGCATATAGCCCATATCCGCGTATTTGTCATTGGAAATCCACCCTCCACCATGTATAAAAACCACAAGGGGAACCGGTTTTTCGGCCTCACTTGGAATATAAATGTCCAGTAAATGTTTCTGAAGGGTGTCATTGTGGTACGGGATATTGCCGTGGATGGTGGTGCCTTCAGGAAGGCGCTCCTGTATCTGGCCTGGTGAGGGGGGCTGGGCCATACCGGAAAAAAATGGCAGGACAAATAGTAATGTGAGGCACGAGGTGTATCTGGCTAGGGTTGAATTTTTCATCAGCGATTTATTTACCGTTTCTTTCGTTGATTACATGGTATATCCCAAATGTAGTTGAACCTGGCAAGAAAACTATTCTGTACTGTTAAAGACTACTTTCCCGGGTTGAAATTACACCTACCGCTCCAACGTGTACGGAACAGTACGGAATGGATAATCCGGGTGGAATAGCTAATCTTGAATGAATACTAATCCCGGGAGTGGAATACGCCTCCTGCCCGGACAAACACCTGCCAAGAATGAAATTAAAAGCTTACCTCTTCTTGTTGCTCGCAATTTGCGGATTGCTGGGCAACGCACAAATTTCCGTGGAAAAAACCTGGGTGGAAAACCGGGTAAATCCCTCCGGGATCACAGACGAATCCCCCCGCCTGTCCTGGGCGATGGCCTCCGACAAACGAGGGGCATCCCAGGCGGCCTACCAGGTCCGTGTGGGTTTGGTAGCCCGTAAGGGAGATTCCCCAGATTGGGGCTTCTATGACTCCGGCAAGGTGGAATCCGGACAATCGGTCCATGTGGCCTATGCAGGGCCCGAACTGCAAAGCGGGCAACAATACGCCTGGCAGGTCCGCGTCTGGGACCAGGACGGCCGGCGCGGCCGTTGGAGCCCAACGGGTTACTGGCAGATGGGCCTGCTTCGGCCGGAAACCGAATTCAGGGCAGAATGGATCGGGCCGGGCTTTGCCGAGGATACCATCAACCGGCCCAGTCCGTACCTCCGCAAGGAGTTTACCCTGGACAAACCTGTCCGTAAAGCCACGGCTTACATTACGGCACATGGTATGTACGAGGCCCGGATCAACGGAAAGCGCGTAGGGGATGCCTACCTGACCCCGGGCTGGACCAGCTACGACACCCGCTTGCAATACCAGCAGTACGACGTCACTGACTTGCTGCAAAAGGGAAAAAATGCGGTAGGCGCCATACTGGGCAATGGCTGGTACCGGGATTACCTCGCCTGGGGCGACCGGCGCGACCACTACGGGGACGATGTGGCACTTCTGATGCAGGTGGATATCACCTATGCGGACGGCACTACAGGCAGCATCCTGACCGACGGCACCTGGGTGAGCAGTACAGGCCCCATACGGAATTCTGAAATTTATGACGGGGAAACCTACGATTCCACCGAGGAGCTGGACGGCTGGGACCAGGCAGGCTATGCCGATGCCTCCTGGGAACCCGTACGGGTGGGGGACTATGCGAAAGATAACCTGATCGCCACGGAGAATGAACCGGTCCGCAAACATGAAACTTTCCGGCCCGCTGAAATCCTGACTACGCCGGAGGGCGATGTGGTGGTGGATTTCGGGCAGAACCTGGTGGGCTGGGTGCAGCTCCGTCTCGGGGGGAGTGCCGGGCAGGAAGTCATCCTGCAACATGCGGAAGTGCTGACCAAAGAAGGAAATTTCTATACGGACAACCTGCGGGATGCAGACCAGAAAGCCACCTATATCCTGGACGGCAGCCCGGAGCAGGTCCTGGAGCCTCATTTCACATTTTACGGTTTCCGGTACGTACGGGTTGAAGGCTTCACCCCGACACCCGATAACCTGACAGCCATCGCCCTGTATTCGGACATGGATCAAACCGGGCAGTTCAGCACCTCCAATGAGCTCCTCAACCAGTTGCAGCACAATATCCAGTGGGGGCAGCGAGGCAATTTCCTGGACGTGCCCACTGACTGCCCCCAACGGGACGAACGCCTGGGATGGACCGGGGACGCGCAGGCCTTCTTCCGTACCGCTGCCTACAATTTCAACGTAAACCCCTTCTTTTCCAAATGGTTGAAGGATGTGGCCGCGGACCAGCTGGACAACGGTTCCGTGCCTTTTGTGGTTCCGAATGTCCTGGGGGAAAATTCAGCAGGCAGCGCCGGGTGGGGCGATGTGGCTACCATCATCCCCTGGGAGAGTTACCTGCTCTACGGCGACCGGGAATTACTGGCTACCCAGTATCCCAGCATGAAGCAATGGGTGGAATACATCCGGTCCCAAAGCACGGAAAACCTCTGGAACAAGGGATTCCACTTTGGCGACTGGCTGTTTTACAGCCCGGATGACGACCGGGACGGCCGGGCTGCCATCACGGACAAATACCTGATTTCCCAGGCGTTTTACGCCTATTCCACCCAACTGCTGCTCAAGGCAGCCAGGGTATTGGGCAACCAGGAGGATATCCGGGAATACGAAGCCCTGTTGGATGACGTCATCCGTGCCTTCCGGAGGGAATACCTGACGCCTTCGGGCCGGATGGTTTCGGGGACGCAGACCGCCTATGTCCTGGCACTGCAGTTCGACCTGCTCCCGGAAGATTTGCGCAAACAGGCGGCCGACCGCCTGGTGGAGAATATCCAGTCGTATGGATACCACCTGACGACCGGGTTTTTAGGGACCCCTTACCTGGCACACGTACTCAGCCGGTTTGGGCACACGGACATCGCCTACCGGCTGCTGATGCAAAAATCGTATCCCTCCTGGCTCTACCCCGTAACCCAGGGGGCCACAACCATCTGGGAACGATGGGACGGGATCAAACCCGACGGGACTTTCCAGACCCCGTCTATGAATTCCTACAACCACTATGCATATGGAGCCATCGGGGATTGGATGTACCAGCAAATCGGAGGGATACAGGCCCTTGCAGAAGGCCCGGGCTATAAGAAATTCCGCATCGCTGCCTCCCCCGGGGCGGGACTTACCCGGGCTGAGGCCAACCTGGACACCTATTACGGCACCATCCGCAGTGCCTGGGCTTTTGAAGGGGATACTTTTTCGCATCAGGTTCTGGTGCCTGTCAATACCACGGCAGAAATCGTGCTGCCTTATGGGGCCTATGACGCCATTCGGGAGGGCGGCCGGCCTCTTGACCGCGCGGATGGACTCAGGCGCCTGGATGACCGGGACGGAAAAGTTCGCCTGGAACTCGCCCCGGGCACATATTCCTTCAGCGTTGCCGTAGAACGGAGCACCCCGGAAGCCGGTGGTTTTGCGGGGACATACCGCTTTACCAGCGGGTTTTCCTATGAAATCGAGGTGGAATCCCTGGAGGGCGGAAACCTCCGCATGGTCACCTCGGAAAACAGTGCCGTCTACCGGCCGGACCCAACCGATCCGCTACTGTATATCGACACGGACGAGCCCTCCAACACGGTGCGGTTTGTGGCGAATGAAGCAGGCGAGATAGAAGGGTTGCAATTCAATTACGGCAGCCAGCGGTTTGAGGCCCAGAAATTATAGGCCATATGCCTCAAGCGGGTGACGGTCCAACCTGCAGGTACCGAGTAAACAAACATAAAAACAAAACAAACCGAAGTATGAAACCAATCAAACACATGTTGGCCGCCACAGCTGTCCTGGCATTCCTGGCAGCCTGCCAGCAGGACCCCCATGAGTATCAAGACCCAACACCGGATCTCGCCGAACTGCGTGCCGGCTTTGAAAACCCGCCGAATGAGGCCCGGCCCCGGGTCTGGTGGCACTGGATGAACGGAAATGTCACCCTTGAAGGTATCACGGCAGACCTGGAATGGATGGAGCGTACCGGGATTGGCGGGTTCCAGAATTTTGATGCAAACCTGTTTACGCCGGTTGTTGTAGACCAGAAGCTCGTATTTATGACGCCTCCGTGGAAGGAAGCTTTCAAACACGCCACAGACCTGGCCGTGGAAAAAGGCCTGGAAATGACCATTGCGGGTTCCCCGGGATGGAGCGTTACCGGCGGTCCCTGGGTGGAACCCCGGGACGGGATGAAAAAATATGTCTGGAGCGAGATGGTATTGGAAGGCGGGACCACCTATGATGGAAAACTACCGGAACCCATAACGGCCACGGGGAGCTTCCAGAATGCCGCTGGTGAAGGGGGTATTGAGATGAGCGAAGGGCATATTGAATTACCGGAATTCTACGAAGATGCGGCTGTGGTTGCCTACCGGGTTCCCGATGGTGAAGTTCCTATGGCCCGGTTGGCACCCCGGGTTTCCTCCAGCGGCGGACACTTTACCCTGGAAGCTCTGACCGACGGGGATGTACACACTGCGACGGAATTGCCGCCCGGGCAGGTGGGGGAAGAGGTTTGGATTCAGTACAGTTTTGACAGTCCGCAGACCTTCCGGAGTTATTCCGTGGTGGGGGCAAACCACAGCCAGCTGGAGCAGTTCAGGGGGAGCCCGCAGAACCGTAAACTGTACGTGAGCAACGATGGGGTCAATTTCCGGAAGGTTGTAGATATCCCCGGGACTTTGAACCCACAGACTTCAGGGAGTTTTCCCGAAACCTCGGCCCGGCACTGGCGTTTCGCCTATGAAACGCTACCACCTGCACCGGCAGGGGTGGGGGCGCTGTTCGGGGCACCGGCACCCGCCAAACCCGATGGGGTCCCCGTAGCAGAATTCGTCCTGTACCAGGCCGACCGGATCGACCGTTTTGAGGACAAGGCAGGGTTCAGCGCCTGGAGTGAAGAAACGGAAACCTACCGGCAGGAAGCGGATGCGGCAATCCCAGCCGATGAGGTCATCGACCTGACCGACCAGGTCACCGAAGACGGGTTTCTCAACTGGGAGGTGCCGGATGGCAAGTGGAAGGTGGTCCGCCTGGGTTATTCGCTCACGGGTCGCCAGAATCACCCGGCCTCTCCGGAGGCAACGGGGCTTGAGGTCGACAAACTGGATGAAGAAGCTGTCCGCCGCTATATCAACCATTACCTGGACCTGTATGCGGATGCCACAGGCGGGCAACTGGGCGAGTCAGGCCTGGGGTATATCATCCTGGATAGTTATGAGGCGGGTCACATGAACTGGACCCACGATATGCCTGCCGAATTCGAGGCGCGCCGCGGCTACAGCATCAAACCCTGGATTCCCGTGCTGACAGGACGGGTGGTTCAAAGCCGGGAAGCCTCCGAAAAGTTCCTGTGGGATTTTCGCAAAACCATCGGGGAGATGATTGCGGATAATCATTACGACGCCATTGGCGAAGAATTGAAAAAACGCGGGATGGGACGCTATACGGAGAGCCACGAAGGCAACCGGATTTACCTGGCGGACGGTATGGACGTGAAGCGAAACGCAGATGTGCCCATGTCGGCGATGTGGACGCCCGGGAGCCTGGCCGGGGGCTCGGACGAAGAGGTCCGCAGCGAAGGGGACATCCGGGAATCGGCCTCCGTGGCGAACATCTACGGGAAGCCGTATGTGGCGGCCGAATCCATGACTTCTATCCAAAACGCATTCTCATGGCACCCGGCAAAACTCAAGCGTACGGCCGACCTGGAGCTCGCCTCAGGCCTGAACCGGTATGTGATCCACACCTCGGTCCACCAGCCGCTGGATGGGCTGATGCCGGGCTTTAGCCTGGGCCCGTTCGGCCAATACTTCACGCGACAGGAAACCTGGTCCGGAGCAGGCGCCAAAGCCTGGATCAATTACCTGGCGCGAAGTTCCTACCTGTTGCAGCAAGGGCGGAACGTAGCCGATGTCCTCTACCTATACGGGGAAAACGACAACATCACCCACATCACCCAGGAAAGCCTGCCGGATATTCCCGAGGGCCATGAATTCGATTTTGTGAGTGCTGCGATCCTCAAGGAGGCAGTCACCGCAGCCAACGGGCAACTGAAGACCCTCGGCGGGGCGACTTATAAGATGCTCCAACTGGATCCGGGTACGGCCCGCATGACGCTCTCGACGCTGCAAAAGCTCCGGGAACTGGCAGATGCGGGCGTCAAGATCAAAGGATCAAAACCGGTAGCCTCGCCCAGCCTGGCCGACGATCCCGAAGTCTTTTCTGCCGTGGCGGATGCCACCTGGTCACTGGAGCATGTAGGAGCGGATGTTTCCCTGGATGTGCCCCAGGATGTGGTCATTAACGGCACGGACCATGAGATCCTGTTCCGCCACCGCCGTGCCGGGGAAATTGATATTTACTGGCTCAATAACCGGTCGGAAGGAGGCACCCGGGCCCTGGCCAGTTTCCGCGTGAGCGGTAGAAAACCAGAGCTCTGGGATCCGCAGACGGGGGCCGTCCATCCGGTTTCTTATAAAAAAACGGACGGGCGTACCGTAGTCGACCTCGATATGGCCCCCTGGGGGTCCGTATTTGTGGTGTTTGCAGGAGAAGCCACCGAGGATTTGGGGGAATTGCCGGAATTCACCGAGGAATCCCTCCACACCCTGCAGGGCCCGTGGGAAGTGACGTTTGAAGAAGGACGCGGGGCACCTGGCTCCATAACGCTTGAATCCCTTGCCTCCCTTTCGGAACACGCGGATGACGGGGTGAAGTACTTCTCCGGTACGGCTACGTATACCCAGTCGTTCGATCGGCCGGAAGCGTCGGCAGACGCCGGGGTATGGCTGGACCTGGGCGCGGTACACAACCTGGCAGAAGTGATCCTCAACGGTCAATCCATGGGTGTTGCCTGGAAAGCCCCGTACCGGATTGAAATTACAGAGGCTCTTAAGGATGGGGCGAATCAATTGGAAATCCGCGTCACCAATACATGGGTCAACCGGTTAATCGGGGATGCCCAACCGGGTGTGACCGAAAAGATTACCTTTACCACGATGCCATTTTACAACGGAACGGAGCCCTTATTGCCTTCTGGTTTAGTGGGACCGGTTCGGTTACTGAAAATAAAGTAAACCGAGTATGAAAAGCAGGCGATTTGCCTAGGGATGATTGTGCCACCTGGCTGGCAGGCCTTAAATTTTTAAAAAGATGGACTGGGGTGACTTGAAGAAAGTATATTTCCTTTTGATTTTTTTGATTGGTTTCATCGGTTACGGGCAGCAAACCCTTAAACTCTACCCGGCCGGCGCTATACCGGGCGAATTGCCGCATAGCGTCCAGGAAGTTGTCGAGTCCTACAAGGGGCCAGAAGGCGAAAGCCGGCGGTTTATCTCAAAAACCAGCCAGCCGGAACTTACCGTCTACCTGCCGGAAGCATCGCGGAACACCGGAATCGGAATTGTCATTTGCCCCGGGGGCGGATACACGGGGGTCGCCATCGACCATGAAGGGCACCAAATGGCCCAAAAGTTCAACGAATCGGGGATTGCAGCCTTTGTGCTGAAATATCGCATGCCCCTCGATGCCACCTCGTCACGGAAGGAAACAGCCCCTTTGCAGGATGCCCAACGGGCCTTGCAACTGGTCCGGGAACGGGCCGTGGAGTGGCGGCTGGACCCGGATAAAATCGGGATAGCGGGAAGTTCGGCAGGCGGGCACCTGGCTTCCACCGCCGGCACCCATTACGAGCAGGCGGTCATTGCCAATCCGGGAAAAACCAGCCTGCGGCCGGATTTTATGGTACTCAATTACCCGGTTATCAGCTTTGCCGATAGCCTCACCCACGAAGGCTCGCGCCGGAATTTGATCGGAATACAGGATACGGACGGCACGTGGAGAATTCCGGAAACCGGAATTGCGGATTATTCCAATGAATTACAGGTATCGGCAGACACGCCCCCGGCCTTCGTAACCCATGCGGTGGACGACCCGGTTGTCCGGGTGGAGAATTCCATACTCTTTATCGCCGCCCTCCAGCAACAGGGCATCCCGGTGACCTCGTTTTTTTATGCAAAAGGCGGTCACGGGTATGGTATGGTCAACCCGACCGCCGACAGGCAGTGGATGGAACCCTGTATCCGGTGGATATTGGAAAATTTCGGGGGAGGACGTTAGGTAGCGGCGGCAACCGGTGGGCAGGTAGGACAATCGTTTAGATTCTGCCATTTTCCTTATTTTAACCTGCTGATGAAGATAATGATTCAAGGGATTGCTATCGGGTGGTTGTGTCTGCTCGCAATTTCCAGCGGCAACGCTCAGGAAGCTGGCTATACGGAGACCCTGGCGGGTACAAACCTCGAAATCGACATGGCCGCCATACCCGGAGGGACGTATACCCCGGCCAGCCGGCAGGCGGGCGTTTCCCCCGGCATTGTACGGGTAGATCCCTTCTGGATGTCCTCCCGGGAAATCACCTGGGGCCTGTACCAGGCATTCCTGCAGCGATCTGCCGATTCGGAACCCCAGCCCGGCCGTGGCAACGAGGTAAACCTTGAAGTCGATGCGGTTGCCGGGGCCACCATACCCTATGTGGATATGAGCCTGGGGATGGGGACCGGTGAAGAATTCCCTGTCGGCAATGTCACCCGGAAGGCCGCCTCGCTTTTCTGTAAATGGCTCTCCGCAAAAACCGGGAACTTTTACCGTTTGCCAACGGAAGCGGAGTGGGAGTACGCGGCCCGGGCCGGGACGGATACCCCGTATTTTTTCGGCAGCCGGCCGGACAGCCTGGGGCGGTACGCCTGGTACAGCGGGAACAGCGACGGGACCTACCACCCGGTTGGGAAGAAGCAGCCAAATCCCTGGGGGCTTTACGATATCTACGGGAATGTGGCGGAGTGGACCCTGGACCGTTTTGAATCCGGGGCGTTTGGAAACGCAGCATCTGAGTTTGAGCCCCCTGTTGCTGAGTACCCCGGCGTATTGAGGGGCGGCTCCTACAGGGACGGACCGGAGGCTTTAAAAAATGCGGCAAGGCTGGCCTCCAACCCGGTGTGGAAGCAGCGCGACCCGCAGTTTCCCCGGAGTAAATTCTGGTTTACGGATGCCCCGTTTGCCGGATTTCGCATTGTGCGCCCCCAGAATCCACCTGAAGCCTCGGACTTTTCCCGATATTGGGATACGAAATAACCACAGATCAGCTACCAAAAACACAAATGAAAATGAACAATCAAGACCTTCCCGGCCCCAGCCGCAGAAAATTTATCAAAGCATCCACCCTGGCGGCTTCTGCAACGATGCTGCCGACCTTTGATCTGCAAGCGATGGCCGGCATCCTCAAAAACTCGAAATTAAAGCTCGCCCTGGTGGGGTGCGGGGGCAGGGGAACGGGTGCCGCCAACCAGGCGCTGCAGGCCGACCCGGACGTGGAATTGGTGGCTATGGCCGACCTGTTTGAAGACCGTCTGGCTTCCAGTTACAACAGCCTTTCGGAGGCCTACCAGGGTACCGGGAAGGTCCGGGTGAAGGAGAAAAGTAAATTCGTTGGGTTTGACGGCTTTAAGAAAGCCATTGACCTGGCCGATGTAGTTATCCTGGCCACCCCGCCGGGATTCCGCCCCTACCATTTTGCCTATGCGGTGGAAAACGGCAGGCACGTTTTTATGGAAAAACCGGTGGCTACCGATGCCCCGGGGATCCGCAAGGTACTGGAGGCCGCCCGGCTGGCGGACGAAAAAAATCTCAATGTCGTGGTCGGCCTCCAGCGCCATTACCAGGAAAACTATATTCAGACCCTTGAGAAGCTTCGGGCCGGGGCCATCGGGAAAATCCGATCCGGGCAGGTATACTGGAATAGCGCCGGTGTCTGGCTCCGCCCGCGGGAAGCCGGGCAATCGGAACTGGAGTACCAGATGCGGAACTGGTATTATTTTAACTGGGTTTGCGGCGACCATATCCTGGAGCAGCACATCCACAATATCGATGTGGCCAACTGGTTTATCGGGGAGTACCCGGTATCGGCCCAGGGGATGGGCGGCCGGCTGGTCCGTACCGGAGCCGATCACGGCGAGATCTACGACCACCATTTTGTGGAATATACCTATCCCAGCGGGGCAGTGGTAGCGAGCCAGTGCCGCCACCAGCCGGGTACCATGTACCGGGTGGGGGAGTGCTTCCAGGGCACTGCCGGATCGGTGGAGACCAATGATGCAGGTGTTGCTAAAATCTTCGACCTGGAAGGTAAGGAGCAGGCTGCCATTGCCAATTCCGAGGGGCACAATCCCTACCAGGAAGAGCACAACCGACTTTTTGCCTCTATCCGGGAAGGGGGGCAGATCAACGATGCCTACAACGGGGCTAAAAGCACACTTACGGCAATTATGGGGCGCATGGCCACCTACAGCGGCCAGGTCATCGGTTGGGATGAAGCCATGAATTCGGAGGTTAGGCTGATGCCGGAGACCGTTAGCTGGGAGACAACCCCGCCTTCCCTGCCCGATGCGGACGGGAAGTACCCGGTCCCCATGCCCGGGCAATACCAGGCGGTTTAGGCAGGCGCCCGGCCCTGAGATTTGGGCAGGAGGCCCTGAGATCTGGGCAGGAGGCACTGAGATTTGGCAGGAGGCACTGAGATTCAGGCTGGGGGCCCACCCGAAGGATTAGGCTACAGCCATTCCCCGGGGTCGCGTCTATAGCTGAACCTCGTTTGCCCCGGGACGCAGGGAAACTTCCTTTCCCTTCCAATGAAGGAGGCCCGAGACCCCCGCCGGTAGATCGATCATTCCGCCCAAACCCCCGGAATCCGTTTTTTGGAAACGGACCGAGATTTTCCCGGCCGGATGGGGGATGGTTCCCTGAACGCCCGGGAGCGGGCCGAGGTGGGGCCGGAATTCTACTGTTTCAAATCCGGGTCCGGCCGGCTGGAGCCCGCACACCAACGACAGGAAATAATAAAGGGGGGAAGCGCTCCAGGCGTGGCAGTCCGAACGCGTGGGCTCGGGCTCCTCGGCAAAGGTCGTCAGGCCATTGTCGAGCATGGTTTTCCAAGGGGCCAGAGTTTCCAGGTAGCGGTCGCCCATACCGGCGGCCTGCAATGCTTCGATTACGTAAAAAGTAAAGTAATAGGAGGCCGGGGCCATATCCTCCAGCTCGAGTACCCGTTCCATGAGTTTCTCTTCTCCGCCTTTCGGTACAAGCCCTCCAAGTACAGCCAGGACATTTGCATGTTGGCTGTAATAATTTTTGTCCGGCGTATCGGCGAATATTCCCCGCCCGGCATCCCAGCACTGTTCCCATACGGCATCCCCGACCCGGTCGGCCAGGGTTTGATAGCGGCGTGCCTGCTGCGGGTACCCGAAAGCCTCCAGTAACTCGGCCCCCTTGCGCAGGGCATAGACGTAATACAGGCTGATGACAGCTGACTGCCCGTCCCGTGCCCCGGGGGGGACGCCGGCATCCCAGCCGTCCCGAACCACCCAATCCACAAAATTCCACCACTCGAGTTTCCCGAGCATCCCGTTCGGCTCCAGGTGGTCTTCATACCAATCCAATACGCTCAGCATCCCGGGAACCAGGTCGCGCACTGTTTCCGTATCCGGGGTGAGCATCCAGTAATCGTGGATCATGGCGATCCAGACCAGGGAAAAGGTGGGGATCAGTTGGGGGTCGTAGCTCGGATAACGGCTCTGTGTCAGCCCGAAGGGCATTTTCGAGTCGCGGTAGGAGAGCAGCGCATTCTTGAAAAGGCGCGTATCCCCGGACACATAGGCAGACACCAGGCACTGGATCCGGGTGTCCCCGGCGTATTGCAATTGTTCGTAGTAGGGACAGTCAAAATAATTTTCCCCGGCACAAAGCCGTTGGGTGCGCCAGCCCACCTCCCAGATTTCACCCAGCAGTTTCGCATCCGCCCGGAACCCGTTTTGGGATTGAAATTCTGCATCGGCTTCAAAGTTTGCATCAACGCGGAATTCGGCCTGTTCCTCAAAAGGGTACCCCGTAAACCGCGAGTGGATCCGGTGAATGGCCAGGGGTTCCGCCCTGGTGGTTATTTGTACTTCGACGTACCGAAACGTCCGCCACCAAAGGGGTTCATGTACCCTGCCGCTGCCCCCGTCCGGAAGGATCACGTCGGTATTCCCGACGATGGACTTCCCCTGAACCTGGTTGCGGTTGCCCTTGGAGCCGTCCGCGTGGAAGAGGCTTTCCGCATAGGTCAGGGAAATTTGGCTGCCTTTGCCCCCGGAATACTGTACCACGGGGTAGGCCGTGGTAAGGTGGCCCTGGTCCAGGAGGAAGGTCGCTGTCATGTTTGGGGGGAGGGTCAGCACCTGGGTCCCATTGTAATTGTCCTCCACCAGGCCGGCCGGGTTGCTGCGTCGTACCCCCTGGAATTCCTGGGGGGACTCTTCCATCAGGGGAATGGTCCGCGGCATCAGGACATGGCCGGCAATGCCCCCGTATTTTTCCAGGCTCATGGTGGGTCGGCCGACTTCCCCTTCCCGGGCGGGGACAAAACCCAGCCCGAATCCGGGATCCTGCCAATCCCAGTGGTGGGCCGATCCGTCAAAGGACTCTCCGGGCCCCACTACGTAATAAGCATTGAGTTGCACGGGGAGCGGGCTGAATGCTCTGCAGGCAGTTACCATCCACGTGCTGTCCGAATCCGCCACGCGCTCTGCCTCCCCGTCCCCCTGGACGATCAACCCGGTACGGAAACTGTGCTGTGCCACCGGGCGATGTTCCGCAAAATTCCAGACGGTTGCTGCAAGTACATTGATGCCCGGCTCGAGATAGGGGGCGAGATCCAGGCTCGTATACCGCCAGTTGAGCCGGTCCCCCCGGGCGGGCCCGAATGTCACATACGTTCCGTTGATATAGAGTTTATACCGGTTATCTGCCGATATATGAATGATAAAAGTGTCTGGCTTGGCGTCCAACTCAATCTCCTTTTTGAAATGGAATACGCCAAAGGTATCCCCGGGATCCTCCGGATGGGAGATCCAGCGCGCCGTCCACCGATGGAGGAGGTCCGGGTTCCTGTTGGATGCCGCCGGTAGCGGGGTATTCGCCTTATGGGATTCCGTCAATGGGGATGCTGGCATCGAGGCAGATGCGCCTGTGGTTTGGGCTGTTGAAACCGTGGCGAAAAGAGCTGCAATCAGCAGGGGTACCTTGAATTCCGTGAGTCGCATAGGGTTGGTATTAACGGTTGAAAGTAGGGGATCCCCCCCCTTTCAATATAGGATTTTTATGGTAACTTATCGGGCCGATCCTTTTGGGGAATCCACCGCTTCCCAGACTGTTCGGAATCGATACAAACCAACAAACCACCCAACCGATGAAAACACTTGACTTTTTCAGCGACCTCTTCAGCGACCTCCGGAGTTGTCCATTGCTGTTCCTGACCATTTGCATCGTCAGCCTGTCAGGACTGCATGCCCAGGATTTAAAAACAGCGGATCCCCAGGCCCTCGGTTTTTCCGCCGAGCGCCTGGAACGCCTGGACAGGGCTTTTGACCAGTATGTAGCGGCGGGGGAACTACCGGGAGGCGTGATCCTGGTGGCGCGCCGCGATCAGGTAGCATACCACCGGGCCTTTGGACAGAGGGATTTGGAATCGGGCGCCCCCATGCCCGAAAATGCGCTGTTCCGGATTGCATCTCAGACAAAGGCAATTGTCAGTGTGGGGATCCTCTTACTGCAGGAAGAAGGCCGGTTACTGATCCAGGACCCCTTGTCCAAATACATTCCGGAATTCGCCGAAACAATTGTTGCCATTAATGACGACGACGGTTACCGGGAAGAGCCCGCCCGCCGACCCATAACTCTGCGCGACCTGCTGACGCATACCTCGGGCATCGGGTACGGCTGGGGTCCGGCCCAGGAAAAGTGGGAGGAAGCGGGTATAATGGGTTGGTATTTCGCGGATCGGGAGGAGCCCATCCTGGAAACGGTCCGTCGGATAGCTTCCCTGCCCATGAGCGCTCACCCGGGCGAAAAAACTGTCTATGGATACAGCACGGATATCCTCGGGGCCGTCATCGAGGTGGTCTCCGGGCAGTCGTTGGATGTATTCCTGAGGGAGCGGGTTTTTGAACCCCTGGGGATGGAGGATACGTTTTTCTATGTGCCTCCCGACAAGGTCGGACGCCTGGCGACGGTTTACAACCCACAAGAAGGCGGGGGTCTTAAACGCGCCCCGGATGGAGCCGGCATGAATACCCAGGGCAATTATGTGAAGGGGCCACGAAAGAGTTTTTCAGGCGGTGCCGGCCTGGTGTCGACGGCAGCAGATTATTATCGCTTTCTCCAGATGATGGAAAACCGCGGCTCATATAACGGCAAACAACTGCTTTCCCCCCGAACCGTCGACCTGATGACGGTTAATCACCTGGGTGAAAATGTGGCGTACAGCGCCGGCAGGGGTTTCGGCCTGGGATTTGAAGTGGTCACTGATATGGGGAGGCACGGCACCTATGGGTCCGAAGGTTCCTACCGGTGGGGCGGGGCGTACCATTCCACGTACTGGGTAGACCCGGCCGAGGAACTGATCGTAGTCTACTTCACCCAGGTCCGGCCCAATGCCCGCGTACCCGATCACGCGCTCCTGCGCAACCTGGTCTACCAGGCTTTGGTGGATTAGCAGTTTGCTTCAAATGCAGGGGTTCGGTGTCCTGACGGTCAATTCCACCATTTACGCAGGCGGCCCACCAGGGTTTCCACACTCAGGCCCTGTACGATGATGGAGAAGATCACCACGATATAGGTCACTACCAGGAAGAGGTCCCGGTGCATATCCTGGGTCAGGCCCAGGGCGAGCGCAATGGAAATAGCCCCTCGCAGGCCGCCCCAGGTCATCATCAAATGCGTGTGGGGTACAAAATCCAGCCGTTTCTCAAAGATCTTGACCGGGAGGAACAGGGAAATATGCCGGCAGAGCAAGGTAATGGGGATCATAACCACCCCGGCGATGACATACGGGCTTTCCAGGTCCAGGACCAGGATTTCCATCCCCACCAGGACAAAGAGTATCGTATTGAGCAGAACGTCCAGCAATTCCCAGAAGCGGTCCACATAGGTTTCGGTAATCTCGGACATGGCTGCGCTCCGCGTACGCGGACCCCCGATCATCAGCCCGGCGGCTACCATGGCCAGCGGGCCCGAGACATGCAGGTACTGGGATAAAACAATCCCCGTCATCACGGTGGCCAGGGTGATGATCACCTCGATGGAGTAATCGTCGATGCTGCGCATCATCCGGTAGGTTACCCAGCCCAGGGCGAGCCCCAGCAAGAGGCCGCCGGCCACCTCGTGGATAAACAATTCGGCTACGTGGGCCAGGGAAAAGGGCTCCCCGCTGCCACTGGCCAAACCGAAGATAGTCAGGAAGATGACCACCCCGACGCCGTCGTTGAACAAGGATTCCCCCACGATTTTAATCTCCAGCTTTTTCGGTGCTCCCGCCTTTTTCAGGATGCCCAAAACGGCAATCGGGTCCGTGGGGGAGATCAGGGAGCCGAATAGCAGGCAGTAAATAAAGTCTACCTGCAAGCCTAAAAGCGGCAGGAGCACATACGTGGCCCCGCCCACCAGGAAGGTGGAAACCAGGACGCCGAAAGTGGCGAATGCCAGCACCGGCCACCGCTGGGCCCTGAGTTTTTCCAGGTCGGTATGCAGGGCCCCCGCAAACAGTAGAAATCCCAGCATGGTATCCAGCAAAAGCGACTTGAAATCGATGTGCTCGAGGATGTATCGTTCGGCGTCCAGCAATGTGCTGTCCACAGCGCTGATGGCAAAGACCGCCAGGGTAAACACAATGGTGATGACCGTAAGGCCGATGGTATTCGGGAGCCGGATAAACCGCGTATTCACATAGCCAAATAGGGCCGACACAAGGACGAGGATGGTGGTTATCAGGAAGATGTCCATATAGTATGTTTGGTATCTGGTGACCTGGATTTGCCAGGCCCTGTAAATATACTACCTGTCTCGAAAATACGTGTAAGACCCCCTGCTCGGGAAGGGTAAAACCTGAAGGGAAACCATGCCGCGAAATAATCAGGGGATATGTATCTTTATCCTCAAACAATCGACCATGGAATGGACCTGGCAGGGCGTTATGCCTGCTCTCACCACGAAGTTTACCGACTCGGATGAACTGGACACCGGACTGTTTGTTAAAAATGTCCGGGCCCAGATGGCTGCAGGGGTCAGCGGACTGATCCTCGGCGGCACCCTCGGGGAGGCCAGTACGCTTACCGAAAAAGAAAAGGACACCTTAACGCTGGCTGCCCTGAAGGAAGCCGACGGGCGGATCCCGGTGATTGTAAATATCGCCGAACAGCGCACCTCGGATGCCGTCCAGGCGGCCCGGCGTGCAGCGTTCAACGGGGCCCAGGGGCTGATGCTGCTTCCCCCCATGCGCTATAAGGCAACTTCCCGGGAAACGGTGGCCTATTTCCGGGCTGTGGCGGATAGTACGGACCTGCCCATCCTGATCTACAATAACCCGGTGGATTACGGGATTGAGGTGACCCCGGATATGTTTGAGGAATTGCTGAGTACCTGCCCAACCGTAGGCGCAGTTAAGGAATCTACCCGGGAGATTTCCAATGTAACCCGCCTGAGGAACCGATTTGGCGACCGGCTTCGCATCCTTACCGGGGTGGATACGTTGGGCCTGGAAAGCATCCTGATGGGTGCCGACGGCTGGGTGGCCGGACTGGTTTGTGCCTACCCGGCGGAAACGGTGGCGGTCTACGCCCTGGGAAAAGCGGGGAGGATAGCGGAAGCCCGGTCCATATACCAGTGGTTCCTGCCGTTATTGGAACTGGATATCAGCCCCCAGCTGGTACAGAATATCAAACTGGCCGAAGTGGCCACCGGCTTGGGATCCGAGCAGGTGCGCCCGCCCAGGCTGCCGCTGGAAGGGGCCGAACGGGAACGGGTCATGGGGATTATCCGGAAAGCCATGGCGCAACGGCCGGAACTTCCACAATACAAGCAATACCTGTAATTAAACGGGGTGGGGCCTCCAGGCCCCGCCCCAGTAAACAAGATACACCCACATCATGCAACTACCAATCAGCGGGAAACAATTCATCGGATTAACATCTTCTTCGGAAGGTACTGAGACTTTCAGGAGCATCAACCCCGCTACCGGGGATCCTAACCCCTGGGAGTTCTCCGAAGCCACCGATGGGGAAATCGACCGGGCAGCAGAACTGGCGGCACAGGCTGCCGGGGAATACGCGCGATTATCGCGCAATCGCAGGGCCGCATTCCTGCGCGAGATAGCCGACGGGCTCGAGGAAAATAAGAAACAACTGATAGCTGCATATACCGTGGAATCCGGATTGCCGGAAGGCAGGGCCAAAGGCGAACTCGGACGGACTACTTCCCAGTTGCGCTTGTTTGCCGACCTGGCGGAGGAAGGTTCCTGGGTGCAGGCGCGCATCGATACTGCCCAGCCGGACCGGGAACCGCTGCCCAAAGCGGATATCCGGAAATGCCTGCTGCCGATAGGGCCCGTGGTGGTTTTCGGCGCCAGTAATTTTCCCTTTGCCTTTTCCACGGCCGGGGGCGATACGGCATCGGCCCTGGCAGCCGGGTGCCCGGTGATCGTAAAGGGACATCCGATGCACCCCGCCACGGGGGAACTGGTGGCCCAGGCAGTCCTGCGCGCGGCCAGGGAGACGAAGATGCCGGATGGCGTATTCTCACACCTGCAAGGCACTTCGCAAAATCTGGGGGGGCGCCTCGTCCGCCATGAAGCCGTGGCCGCTGTAGGCTTTACGGGAAGTCGTGCCGGGGGGCTGGCCCTGTCGCGCCTGGCAGCCGAACGGGAAGTCCCTATCCCGTTTTTTGCGGAAATGGGGAGTGTCAACCCCGTAGTATTCCTGCCGTCGGCTCTGAAGGCTAAAGCAGGTTGGGCAAAGGCCTATGCGGCTTCGGTAACCCTCGGGGTGGGCCAGTTCTGCACGAATCCGGGATTGCTTTTTGCTATTGACAGCCCGGACCTGGAAACATTTGCCAGGTCCCTGGCCGATGAAATTGCGGCATTCCCGCCTTCCTGCATGTTACACCCGAATATGGCCGGCCACTTTACTGACATGCGCCGGACCATGGAGCAGCAGCACGGGGTGGAATTCCTGACACCGGGAAATCCCCCGGAGGGGCCCAATGAGGTGCCGGCAACTGTGGCCCGGGTATCCGGGACCGATTTCCTCGCCAACCCCAAGTTGCAGATGGAAGTGTTCGGACCCTTTACCCTGCTGGTAATTTGTAGGGACGCCGAAGAGCTCCAGGCGGCCCTGGCGGGGCTAGAAGGCCAGTTAACTGCTTCCCTGCTGGGCAGTGAGGCGGAGTTCAGGGAAAGCGATAAAGTTCTGGAGTTGTTGCGGTCCCGGGCAGGACGCATCCTGTTCAACGGGGTGCCGACAGGGGTGGAGGTTTGCCCTTCCATGCAACATGGTGGCCCGTTCCCGGCAACAACGGACTCCCGGTTCACCTCGGTGGGCACGGATGCCATCCTTCGCTGGGCGCGCCCGGTAAGCTTTCAGAATTGCCCCCAGTCCCTCCTGCCGGATGTCTTGCGCAATTCAAATCCCACCGGGGTTTGGCGCATGGTGGACGGTGCGTGGTCGGATGAGGGGATCATCAATTTATAAAATGGCCCGGCACCTTTTTAAATGCATCGACGGGCACACGGCCGGCAACCCGGTTCGGGTGGTGGCCGAAGGCGGCCCGGACCTGCAGGGGAAAAATATGTCTGAGAAACGGGGGCACTTCCTCCGGGAGTTCGACTGGATTCGCCGGGGACTGATGTTTGAACCCCGCGGCCACGATATGATGAGCGGCAGCATTTTCTATCCCCCTTCCGATCCTGCCAATGACCTGGGGATCCTCTTTATCGAAACAAGCGGCTGCCTTCCCATGTGCGGTCACGGCACCATCGGCAGCATCACCATCGGCCTGGAGGAGGGGCTGATCCGGCCCAAAACCCCCGGCATTGTTATGCTGGAGACCCCTGCGGGCCTGGTCCGGGTGCGCTATGAGATCCGGGATGGTAAAGTCCTCTGGGTGGCCTTTACAAACGTCCCTGCTTATGTCGCAGCCACCGACCTGGAGCTGGAAACCTCCGAGCTGGGAACACTGCGGTTTGACGTGGCTTACGGGGGGAATTTCTACGCCATCGTAGACCCCCAGCCCAATTTTCCCGGACTCGAAACCTTCCGGGCCTCAGAGCTTATCCGCTTTAGCCGGGAGTTGCGAACTCTTATAAATGCCCGGTACCCAGATCGCTTTATCCATCCGGAAGACAGAAGCATTTCCGGGGTCTCCCACGTTTTATGGGCCGGAAAGCCGCTGGCAAAGGATTCCACGGCCCGGAATGCCGTTTTTTACGGCGACAATGCCATTGACCGATCCCCATGCGGTACGGGGACATCTGCCCGTATGGCGCAATGGGTACACCGCGCCCGGCTACGGGTAGGGGAAGCCTTCCTGCACGAAAGTTTTATCGGCTCCCGATTTGAGGGGAGGGTCCTGGCCGAGGCCCGGATCGGGGAGCTACCCGCCATCGTACCCGAAATCCGCGGGTCGGCCTGGGTTTACGGTTACAACACACTGGTCATCGATGAGGCACATCCCTTTCCCCAGGGGTTCCAGGTCCTGTAACTCCGATCTCGGAGGAACTGCCTGCCGCCGGCTGAGAAGGGAGCGGTTTGCAGGCAAAACCGCTAAACTTCTCTTAAACAAAACAATAATCCGGTGAATTTTGTAGTTTTGTTTCTGATATGAATTCCGTGGCACATAAAACCGGTTCGGTATTGCTGGCATTCCTGCTGCTCTTTTCCACGCTGTCCTTCAGCATGGATATGCACTTCTGCGGGAAGATGCTGGTAGACTATGCCTTCTTTGCAGAGGCTTCCGACTGCGGCATGGCCATGGATGATTCTCAAATGGCAGACTCCGGTTGTTGTGACGATGTCGAGATCGTTGTGCTGGGCCAGGACCACCTGGAGAAAACAAAGGCCGAATCCGTTTCGGGCCCGCGTCTGGTGATGGTCGCCCTGCTGGCAAAGGGACTCCCCATCCTGCTGGAAATGGATACCCGGGTTGCCGAACCCCCGTTTGACGATTATTCTCCCCCGAAACTCATACGAGATCTACCTGTACGCCACCAGGTTTTCCTGATTTGATTTAGCCTCCCCGGAACAACGCCCGCTGCCGCAACTGGCCGACGGGCCTGACTGTTTTGTGCCGGTTCCCGATCACGGGTTCCATAAGTCACGATCTATTGATTCCCAGAATGCTAAATCAACCCCATGCTGAACAAGGGCATAAAATTCCTCATAGAAAATAAATTGGTGGCAGTCCTGCTCCTGGTCCTCTTCGTGGGCTGGGGGACGGCCAACGCCCCGTTTGGATGGAAGTCGGACTGGCTGCCTTCCGACCCTGTGCCTGTGGATGCCATCCCGGACATCGGCGAGAACCAGCAAATTGTGTTTACGCGGTGGCCCGGGCGGTCGCCCCAGGACATCGAGGACCAGATCACCTATCCGCTGACCACTTCCCTGCTCGGCATACCCGGGGTGCGGACCATCCGGAGCTCTTCCATGTTCGGGTTTTCAAGCATCTACATCATCTTTGAAGAAGGTGTGGAATTTTACTGGAGCCGCAGCCGGATCCTGGAAAAGCTCAATTCGCTTTCCGCGGGTCTGTTGCCGGATGGGGTAACTCCTGCCCTGGGTCCCGATGCCACGGCCCTGGGGCAGATATACTGGTACACTCTGGAGGGGCGGGATGCCGAGGGGAACCCTACCGGCGGCTGGGATTTGCAGGAACTTCGCAGTATCCAGGATTTTTATGTGAAGTACGCCCTTTCTTCGGCCGACGGGGTGTCGGAGGTGGCTTCCATCGGTGGATATGTTCAGGAATACCAGATTGATGTGGACCCTGAGAAAATGCGGCAATACAATATCGGGTTGCAACAGGTAGTGGATGCCGTGCGGATGAGTAACCGGGATATCGGGGCGCAGACTATCGAGATCAACCAGGCGGAGTACCTGGTTCGAGGATTGGGTTATATCGACTCCCTGGACGACCTGCGAAAGGCGGTTATTGCCTCGGAGGAATACACGGCCCTGCGGCTCGGGGATGTGGCGAATATTTCGCTGGGCCCTGCCGTGCGACGCGGGATCCTGGACAAGGAAGGAGCCGAGGTGGTCGGCGGGGTGGTGGTAGCCCGGTATGGGGCCAATCCCCTGGAGGTGATTAACAATGTCAAGGAGCAAATCGCCGAACTCAGCGACGGGTTGCCTTCCAGGCAACTCAGCGACGGCCGGACTTCCCAACTGACCATTGTTCCCTTTTACGACCGGACCGAACTCATACAGGAAACCCTGGGCACCCTGGAGGAAGCGCTGACACTCGAAATACTGATCACCATCCTGGTGATCGTGGTTATGGTCTTTAACCTGAGGGCTTCCGTCCTGATCTCCGGCCTCCTGCCGGTTGCGGTGCTGATGGTGTTTATCGCCATGCGTTACGGAGGGGTGGATGCAAATATCGTGGCCCTTTCCGGTATTGCCATTGCGATCGGGACCATGGTGGATATCGGGGTGATCCTCAGCGAGAATATCATCCGGCACCTGGAGGAATCCGACGATTCCGAGCCGGTGGACGAAACCGTTTACAAGGCTTCCGCGGAAGTCTCCGGCGCCATCCTGACAGCCGTGTTGACTACCATTATCAGCTTTATCCCCGTCTTTACGCTGATCGGGGCCGAAGGGAAGCTGTTCCGACCCCTGGCATTTACAAAGACTTTTGCGTTGGCTGCCGCCCTGGTCGTGTCCCTGTTCCTGATACCGCCCTTTGCCGCATATTTCTTCCGCAAGCGCAAGCATCGGAGGAATTTGCGTTTCACAGTCCAGGCCCTGCTGGCGGCAGTGGGCCTGGTGACGCTCTTGATGGGCTATCCGCTGGGGCTCGCCCTGGTGGCGTTTGCCCTGGCCGGGCTGCTGACGGATCCACGCGTATCCGGATACCTGCCGGAACGCATGGCGCAATGGGGCAACCGGCAAACCGAATTAAACGTGGGGATTGCGGCCCTGACGATTGTGGCCCTGCTTTCTGTCTACTGGCGGCCGCTTGGATTGGAACAAAACCTGTTTTTGAACTTCCTGTTCGTTTCCCTTATCTGCGCGGGGCTGCTGGGGGGCTTTGCGCTGTTCCGCAGCCGCTATACGCAGATATTGCGCTGGACGCTCCGGAACAAGCTCCTTTTTCTGTCCCTTCCGGTGGCCCTGGTCATTTCCGGTTTCTTTATCCTGCGCGGTACCGGGAAGGAGTTTATGCCCTCCCTGAATGAAGGCTCGTTCCTGCTGATGCCCACCTCCATGCCGCATGCCGGAGTAGCGGAGAATAAACGGGTTCTGCAGCAACTGGACATGGCTGTTGCGGCTATCCCGGAAGTGGAGACCGTAGTGGGCAAGGCAGGCAGGACGGAATCCGCCCTGGATCCGGCGCCCTTGTCCATGTATGAGAATATCATCCAGTATAAATCCGAATACCTCCAGGGTCCCGACGGGGAGCGGCTGCGCTATCGAACGGACGGAGACGGACTTTTTATCCTGAAACAGGGCGGGACCGTCGCCAACCCGAACATGCGTGCCGATACTGTCACCCCGGTTTATTTTGCGGACGTCACCCACAGGATGCTGGTACCCGACCCCGATGGGGAGTACTTCAGGAACTGGCGTCCCGGGATTGCATCCCCGGATGATATTTGGGAGGAAATCGTTTCGAATACCCGCCTGCCGGGGGTCACATCCGCCCCCAAGCTGCAGCCGATCGAAACCCGGCTGGTTATGTTGCAAACCGGTATGCGCGCCCCTATGGGGATCAAGGTCAAGGGGCAGGACCTCCGGCAGATTGAAGCGTTTGGCCGGGAGCTGGAAGGCATTATCAAAGAGGCCGATGGGGTGAAGGACGAGGCGGTGTTTGCAGACCGGATCGTGGGAAAACCCTATTTGCTGATCGATATCGACCGGGACCAGCTAGCCCGTTACGGCCTGCTGTTGGAGGATGTACAAAAGGTGCTCGAGGTAGCCCTGGGCGGTATGGCGCTCACCCAGACGGTGGAAGGCCGGGAACGCTATGGCGTCCGGGTGCGTTACCCGCGTGAACTCCGCGACAGTCCTGAGGACATCCGGTCTGTCTATGTGCCGGTTCCCGGGGGCAACCCGGTTCCGCTGAGCGAACTGGTGGAGATCCGGTATGAACGGGGGCCCCAGGTGATCAAGAGCGAAGATACCTTCCTGGTGGGCTATGTGCTGTTCGACAAGATGGACGGATATGCCGAGGTGACCGTGGTGGAGAACGCCCAGCAAATGATCCGGGAGAAAATCGATTCCGGGGAACTCGTAGTGCCGCCGGGTATTAGTTATCGGTTCACGGGCTCTTACGAGAACCAGGTCCGGGCCGAACGGACACTCTCCGTGGTGGTGCCCCTGGTTCTCCTGATCATTTTCATGATCCTTTATTTCCAATTTCGTTCCGTTACGACCTCGCTGATGGTATTCAGCGGCATTGCCGTGGCCTTTGCAGGCGGCTTTATCACCATGTGGCTCTACGGGCAGACCTGGTTCCTGGACTTTTCGTTCTTCGGCGAGAACCTCCGCGACCTGTTCCAGTTGCGCACAATCAACCTGAGCGTTGCGGTGTGGGTGGGATTCATTGCCCTGTTTGGCATCGCCACCGACGATGGGGTGGTAATGGCCACCTACCTGACCCAGAGTTTCCGTCGCAACCAGCCCAATACGTTGCAGGAGGTCCGGGATGCCGTGGTAGAGGCGGGAGAGAAACGCATCCGACCCTGCCTGATGACCACGGCCACCACCGTCCTGGCCCTGCTGCCGGTGCTCACCTCCACGGGACGGGGTAGCGACATCATGATCCCGATGGCCATCCCGAGTTTCGGGGGGATGCTCATTGCACTCATCACGTTGTTTGTGGTGCCCGTGCTCTACAGCTGGCGGGAAGAATACCGACTGAATCGCCGTACGCGTCCCCTGGGGACACCAACGGTCAAAAGCACTGCGTCATGAATGTAAAAAAGATAACCCTGAATGTGCTTTTTGTCCTGGGAGTGGTATCCGGTATGGGTGCCCAGGAAATCAGGTACTTCTTTGAATTGGCAGAAACGAACAACCCCGAGTTGCGGGCGCTCCGCCTGCGTCACGACCTGGCCGGGGAGAAAGTCAACGAGGCCCGGGCCCTGCCGGATACAGAAATTGGGGCAGGGGTCTTTGTCAGCGAACCCGAAACCCGGACGGGTGCCCAGGTTGTCCGGTTTTCCGTGCGCCAGATGCTTCCCTGGTTCGGGCAAATCACCGCCCGCGAAAATTTCGCCTCCAGCATGGCTGAGGTCGAGTACCTGGATTGGGTGATTGCCCGCCGCCAACTGCGGCTGGAGGTGGCCCAGGCATACTACCGGTTGCAGGCGCTACGCCAACAAATCGGCATACTGGAACAACAGGCCGTGCTGCTGGATTCCTACCGGGAAGTGGCCCTGGCAGCCGTGGAGGCCGGAAAGGCGTCTGCTGTCGACGTCCTTCGGCTGGAGATTCGGAAAAACGACGTAACTGCCCGTTCCCAGGTCCTGGAAAACCAGTATGAATCCGGGGCGTTTGCATTTTTCAGGCTGATCAACGCCACGGAAACAGCAATCGGCTTTATGGTGACCGAGCTGCCCGGGGAGCTTCCAGAGCCCGATCCCCCCGTGTTGGGCCCCCACCCGGAATTGGAGAAATACGACCGGCTCTTTGCCTCTGTCGCACGGGAAGAAGCCCTGAACCGCAAATCCGCAGCCCCGAAAATTGGCCTGGGGCTGGATTACATCCCCGTGGCGGAACGCACGGATATGGTCATTCCGGACAGCGGGAAGGACATTGTGATGCCCATGGTATCCTTCTCCTTTCCCTTGTTTCGCTCACCGTATAAATCGCGCACCCGACAAAACGAGTTCCGCCAGGCGGCACTGGAAGCCGAGGAAAATGCGCGGCGCAACCGACTGGAAGGCATGTTGCAACAGGCCTGGCAGGGGCAGCGATCCGCCAGGGTCCGATTTGCCACCCTGACCGAAAACAGCCAGAATACCCGCCAGGCAATCGAGATCCTGTTAAAGAATTACCAGACGCAGCAGGCGGATTTCGGGGATTTGCTCGAAATGCAGGAGATGGAACTAAAATTGGAACTCGAACGTACCGAGGCCTTTGCATCGTATTTATCGCAGGGCGCCCTGGTCAATTACCTGGTGGCACAACCGGGATTATAATAGGAAAATCACATAGTAAATTAATTAATTCTAAAATTCGAAACATGAAAAGGAACCCATTTAAACGATTGGAGAAAACCCTGATGCCGCTGGCAGTCATCTCTTTAATGTTATCCTGTAAAGGTGAAAAAGAGGCGAATCCTTCCCCGGAAACAACAGGGTCCGGAACCGCAAAAACTGAGGTAAAGGAAACAGCCCGTATCGCGTTTGAGGAAGACGCTACCCAGCAGGTATTTGCCTCCTACCTGAAGTTAAAGGATGCTTTGGTAGCCGGCAACCCGGATGCGGCCAAAGCCGCTGCTGCGGACATGGGCCGGGTACCCGGGTTTGAGAACGAGATCGTCACCGCCGAAATTGAAGCCTTTTTGTCTGCCGATGGAATTGACGGGCAACGGGCCAGCTTTTTAAAGCTTAATGAGAAGCTGGAACCCATTCTGCGGGACCATATCAGCGAGGGTGCGGTCTATAAACAATTCTGCCCGATGGCCTTCAACGACGAGGGCGGCTTTTGGTTTTCCGACAAAGAGGAAATCCGCAATCCCTATTTTGGTGACAGGATGCTCAAATGCGGGAAGGTGGAGGACAAACTGGTTGCCCTGTAGGGTATCCTGAAAGGTACTAAAGGGAGACAGGTGAAGATCCGGGTTAAGAACATGGTATGCGACCGGTGTAAATCGGTGCTGGCAGATACGCTGGAAATAGCGGGCATCCCCTTGATTTCCATTCGGTTGGGGGAACTTGAATTTCCCCCCGGCTACGAGGCCGATTTTGATCGCATCGACCGGATACTGGAAACGCACGGGTTCCAACGGATCGGGGAGGCCGGGGCGGTATTGGTGGAAGAGGTTAAAGCCTTGCTCGTAACGGCTCTGCATGAAACCCTGGTGCCGCTTGGGTCGCTGTCTTTCTTTATTGCTTCCCGCACGGGGCGGGACTATTCTATGATAAGTAAGGTTTTCAGCCGTCGTGAGGGAATCACTGTCGAAAAGTACTGGATTCGCCTCAGGATTGAGAAAGTCAAGGAACTGATTCAGATGGGGCAGATGGATTTTACGCAGATTGCCTATGCACTGGATTATTCGAGCAGCAGCCATCTGGCTCGCCAGTTCAAGTCGGTTACGGGCATGTCCATGGGGTCCTACAGGAAGTTGTTGGATCCGCCCCGGAGTGAATGGGACAAAATTGTATAAAAATGATCCATCAGGATGAAAACCCCCGGACAGACCGCTTGCGATATTTGTGTCGTAAATCAGTAAGTCAAAAACCATGAAACACACGTATCACATATACGGGATGAGTTGCACCGGATGCCAGAACCACGTCCGGGAAGCCCTGGAGTCGGTAGCCGGCGTCCGCGGGGTTACCGTAGACCTGGATGCCGGACTTGCGGAGGTCGAGATGGATTCGCATATCGACATCGGGGAATTCCGGGAGGCCCTGGCCGGAAGCAGGTACAGCATCCACCTGCCCGGGGAAAAACCGGGCACCGCAGGACGGGAGGCTTCAACCGGTACCGGCAGCAACCGGGATTCGGGGAATGGCACCTATTACTGCCCGATGCAATGCGAGGGGGATAAGACCTACGATGCCCCGGGGGATTGTCCGGTTTGCGGTATGGACCTTGTGGAGCAACCCGGTTCGGCAAGCCGGCAGGCTAGCGGATATACCTGTCCGATGCATCCGGAAATCCGTCAGGATACGCCGGGGAGTTGTCCGATTTGCGGCATGGAACTCGTTCCCGTGGAACCTGAGGCCAGTGCGGAGGAAAAGGTGTATCAGCGGTTGTTGCGGAAATTTTGGGTGGCACTGGGTTTCACCCTGCCGATATTCCTGATCGCCATGTCGGAGATGGTGCCCGGAAACCCAATCTATAACTGGATGGACCGGAAATACTGGAATTGGTTGCAGATGGTCCTCTCAATCCCCGTGGTTTTCTACGCTACCTGGATGTTCTTTACCCGGGCGTACCGGTCGGTCCGATACTGGAACCTGAATATGTTTACCCTGATTGGTATCGGGGCGGGGATCGCCTGGCTATTCAGCGTTTTCGGGTTGCTTTTTCCCGGGTTCTTCCCGGAGCAGTTCAAGACGGATACCGGAGAGGTCCATGTGTATTTTGAGGCTGCCACCGTCATCCTGACCCTGGTACTCCTCGGTCAGGTGCTCGAAGCACGCGCCCACCGCAAAACGAATTCCGCCGTCAGGGAGCTATTAAAGCTCGCCCCCGGGAAAGCCGTACGTGTTCGGGATGGAAAAGAAGAAGAAATCCCGGTAGAGGAAATCGAAATAGGGGATATCCTGAGGGTAAAACCCGGGGAGAAGATTCCGGTAGATGGCACGCTCACTAAAGGGGAAACCACCGTGGACGAGTCCATGATCACCGGGGAACCCATCCCGGTGGATAAATCCGCAGGCGATTCCTTGCGAAGCGGTACTTTGAACGGAAACCGATCCTTCCTGATGGAGGCCGAAAAAATAGGTTCCGATACGCTCCTCTCCCAGATCATCCGCCTGGTCAATGAGGCCAGTCGCAGTCGCGCCCCCATCCAGAACGTGGCAGACCGGGTTTCGGCATATTTTGTCCCGGCCGTGGTAGTGATCGCCGTCATTACCTTTGTGGTCTGGGCAATTTGGGGCCCGGAGCCAGCCTATGTGTATGGGCTTGTCAATGGCATAGCGGTCCTGATCATAGCCTGCCCTTGTGCCCTTGGCCTGGCTACCCCGATGTCTGTAATGGTCGGGGTCGGAAAAGGGGCCCAGAACGGGGTATTGATCCGTGAGGCAGCCGCCCTGGAAACCCTTGCCAGGGTGGATACGCTGATTGTGGACAAGACCGGGACGTTAACCGAGGGCCGGCCTTCCGTTGAGGGGGTGGAAGGGGTCCCGGACGGGGTTCCCGGGGAGAAAGTATTGGAATTGGTCGCATCCCTGAACCAGCAAAGCGAACACCCCCTGGCCCGCGCAATGGTAGCACACGCGGAGCAAAAAGGCGTTCCGATCCAGGAGCCGGAGCAATTCGAGTCGGTTACCGGGAAAGGGGTCACCGGCATGGTCGGCAAGCAGTCCCTCGCCCTGGGCAATGCCAGCCTGATGGAGGAGCGGGGAGCCGGGATTCCCGCCGTCCTCGAGGAGAAGGCCCGGGAATACCAGGACCAGGGCAAAACCGTATCCTTCCTCTCTGCAGATGGGGAGGTCATCGGCCTCGTGGCCCTGGGCGACCGGATTAAGGATGAAACCCGTACAGCCCTCGACCAGCTCCGCCAGGGGGGGATGGCCGTGCATATGCTCACTGGGGACAACGAGCGGACAGCGCGGGCTGTAGCGGCTGAACTGGGTATTGCGGAATTCCGCGCCGGCATGCTCCCCGAAGACAAACTATCCGAAGTGGAGCGACTCAAGCGGGATGGAAAAGTAGTGGCCATGGCCGGGGATGGGATCAACGATGCCCCGGCCCTGGCAAAAGCCGATGTGGGCATCGCCATGGGCACAGGCACGGACGTGGCAATTGAAAGCGCCGGGGTCACCCTGGTGGATGGAGACCTGAGCGGCATTGTTAAAGCCCGGAAGCTCAGTAAAAAAGTCATGCGGAATATCCGGGAGAACCTATTTTTTGCCCTGGTGTACAACACGATAGGCGTCCCGGTGGCGGCCGGTGTCCTGTTTCCGTTTTTCGGCATCCTCTTATCCCCGATGATAGCCGCTGCCGCCATGAGTTTCAGCTCGGTTTCGGTAATTGCAAATGCATTGCGGCTTCGGGCTGCACGTATAAATTGATTCTATGGTTAACAGAAAAACAGCGAGAAAATTCAGGCTGGCCCACCGGTACCTCGGGATCCTGCTGGGGGTACAATTCCTGATGTGGACTATCAGCGGCATGTACTTTTCCTGGACGGACCTGGACGAGATCCACGGGGACCACTTCAGGAATATGGAACCGAAACAAACGGCCTTCACGGGGTTGCTCGCTTCCGACCAGCTGGGCATCGGGGAACCCATTGCAACCCTCCGGCTGCTGGATATCGGGGGTGAGCCCTTTTACTGGGTCAATAATCAATCCCTGTACCATGCCCGGACCGGGGAGGCAAAGCCCGGGATATCCCGGGAGGAAGCACTCCTGGTTGCCGAACGGGAGATGCTTCCCGGCCTGGAGGTGGCGGGGGTCCGCCGCATCGACAGCGTGGGCCCCCACCACGAGTACAGGGGGCGCCCGCTACCGGCCTATGAGGTTGCCTACCGGTCTCCGGAAAACCTGAAGGCGTATGTGGCCGTTGCCAACGGGGCCTTCCAGACCGTTCGCCACCGAAACTGGCGCTGGTTCGATTTTCTCTGGATGACCCATACGATGGACTACCAGACCCGGGATAATTTTAATACGACCCTGCTGCGGGCTTTTTCCCTTTTCGGCCTGATCACGGTACTCAGTGGGTTTACGCTCTGGTTTATCAGTTCGCCAACCGTGCGGCGGATCCAGCGCAACTTAATCAAGAAAAAACGCACATCATGAAAAAGTCATATTTATGGATTGGATTGGCCCTTGCGGCAGGACTCCTGCTCGGGTATTTTATATTCTCCGGACCGGGCGACGCGATGAATGCAACCGGGGAGCACAACCATACCCAGGCCGATGCGGACCAAATGTGGACCTGCTCCATGCACCCGCAAATCCTGCAGCCGGAACCCGGGAGTTGCCCCATTTGCGGTATGGACCTGATTCCGGCCGACTCCGGAGCAGATGGCCTGGCTCCCGGACAGCTTAGGTTGACCGAAAATGCCCTGGCCCTTGCCGATGTACAGACGATCCGCCTGGGCGACACCGAATCCGGAAACCGGGTCCTGACGCTGTCGGGTACCATTGAGGCCAACGAAAAGAAAATCGCAACGCAATCGGCTTATTTCGACGGCCGGATCGAAACGCTTTCCATCAACTACGAAGGCGAACCGGTTCGCAAGGGGCAGCGCCTGGCCACCCTGTATGCCCCGGACCTGGTCGCGGCCCAACAGGAACTCCTCACCGCCGCCCGCCTGAAGGAGACCCAGCCCCAATTATACCAGGCCGTACGCAAAAAACTGGAGCTCTGGAAGCTCTCCGGGGAGCGTATCCGGCAAATTGAGGAATCCGGGGAGGTACAGGAGTATTTTCCGGTATTTTCGGATGTCTCGGGAACAGTTTCCCAAATTGACGTTGCAGCCGGGGACTACGTTCGGAAAGGGGAGCCCCTGTTCCGGATTGCCGACCTGGGGACAGTATGGGTGGAGTTTGACGCCTACGAGAACCAGCTCGCCGCTCTGAAAACCGGCCAGGAGCTGACTATCCGTGCCGGGGCCCTTGAAGGGCGCGAATTCCGGGCCCCGATCCAATTCATCAGCCCAATCCTCAACAGTACGACCCGTACGGCTGTGGTGCGCGCTACAATCGACAACTCCGGGGGTGAGCTGAAACCCGGAATGTTTGTCCGGGCGGAACTGGAAGTCTCGGGCGAAGCCGCCGGGGAAGGCCTGGTGGTCCCGCAATCTGCGGTTCTCTGGACCGGGGAACGGTCGATCGTCTACGTAAAACCGGATGCCTCCCGCCCCGTTTTCGAAATGCGGGAAGTGCACCTTGGGACCGCCCTCCCGGGGGGATACCGGGTCCTTGACGGCCTGCAACCCGGCGAGGTAGTAGTGGTTAACGGGACTTTCACCCTGGATGCCGCGGCGCAACTACAGGGTAAGAAATCCATGATGAACCCGGAAAGCGAGCCGATGGGTAAAATGCATGACCACGGGGATATGGGGTCCGAGGATGGTATGGCGGCCAATGTGAGTTCCGGCACCGGCCAACCCGGTCCGAAACTGCCGCAGGCAGACCAGGCCGTGTTCCGGGAGGTGCTTTCCGCTTATCTGGAGCTCAAAGACGCCCTGGTTACCTCGGATAACGATAAGGCGGCACGGGCCGCGGCCCATGCAGCCGGCTTGTTGAAAAGTGCTGGCGAAGGCCTTTCGGGCCTCCGGGGCGATTTCCGGGAGCTGGGTGCCGCAACGGATGTGGACGGCAAGCGGGAGCGGTTTATCGGGTTGTCTGAACGGATGGTGGCCCTGGCCAGCGGGGTGTCCGACCTGCCCGGCACGTTATTTGTCCAGTACTGCCCGATGGCCGACGAGAACCGGGGGGCTTACTGGCTCAGTAAACAGGAATCGATTCGAAACCCGTACTTTGGAGACGAAATGCTCACCTGCGGGGAGGTGCGCGATACGCTGTAACGCAGCGCCCCTGCCGAGGCGTCGCGGCCCGTCGGGGCGGCCCGTCGGGATGCAATGGCCTGACGGCACGCAGCGAAGCGATGGCACTGCGCGGCTTTTGCCGTGCGTTGATAAACTTTTGATAACTTGCCCTGTAAGGAACGGCCTTAAAAACCTACTTTTGCATTGCAAACAATTTAAGCATTTTAAATACACGCCGAGATATGTCTGAAAGCATCGAACGCATCAAAACGCTGATACTGGGCAGCGGGCCCGCCGGGTATACCGCAGCCATTTACGCCGCGCGGGCAGACCTGAAGCCCGTGGTATATACGGGGATGGAGCCCGGGGGACAGCTTACCACCACCACGGAAGTAGAGAATTTCCCGGGCTACCCGGATGGGGTGGACGGGCCTACCATGATGGTGCAATTACAACAACAGGCTGAGCGATTCGGGACAGATGTGCGTATCGGCATGGCAACGGCCGTGGAATTCAGCGACGAACCCGGGGGAATCCACCGGGTAACCATCGACGACGACAAGGTTGTTGAAGCTGAAACGGTGATAATTTCTACCGGTGCATCGGCCAAATACCTGAATATCCCGAGTGAACAGCGCTTGCGGGGTGGCGGCGTCTCGGCCTGCGCCGTGTGTGACGGCTTCTTTTACAAAGGTCAGGATGTGGCAATTGTCGGGGGCGGGGATACCGCAGCTGAGGAGGCGTCCTATCTGGCCAAAATTTGCAACAAGGTCACCATGCTGGTCCGGAAAGACCATTTCCGGGCATCCAAGGCCATGCAAAACCGGGTGATGAGCCTGGAAAACATCGATATACGCTTCAATACGGAAGTTGACGAGGTACTCGGGGATCAGGTGGTGGAAGGCCTGCGCATGGTCAACAACCAGACAGGGGAAAAAGAAGAAGTTGCCATTACCGGACTGTTTATAGCGATCGGGCACAAACCGAATACAGATATTTTCAAGGGACAGCTCGATATGGACGCTACCGGATACATCGTCACCCATGGCAAATCTACCCGGACCAACAAGCCGGGTGTCTTTGCCAGCGGGGATGTACAGGACAAAGAATACCGCCAGGCCGTAACTGCGGCCGGGACGGGGTGTATGGCTGCCCTGGATGCTGAGCGCTATCTCTCCGAGGTTGAAGCGGGCGAAGGGGAGGAAGTGGAACAGCAATAGCCGGCTTCCCGGGCCTGCTGTAAATTGAAATCCCGAAGCACCGTCGGCGCTCCGGGATTCCCATCAGCTAATTCAAATATACCTGATCTGCTGATCAATCAATGCGTTTGTAGTTTTCGGAAAACGTCGGGTTACCTTCTTCATCCAGGGTAATCTGGCTATAGGAATTGTCGTCAAGGACCAACCGGAACCGGAATTGCATGGGCCCGAGGTTGGCCATAAAGTAATGGTCCCCGTATTCGATGTCTTCTATCAATTCGTTTGAGGTGATCTTATAGGAACCAAACCCGAAACGGCCAATCGTATCACTGGGGTCCGTTCGGGACCACATGACCTTGCCATTGTAATACATTTTTACCTGCCTGTACCCCTCTTCCAGGCTGATTGTGTCCGGCTCGTTATCGGCATAATTGCAGAAACTTTGGAGTTCCCAGGTCCCCTCCAGGCTGTGCAGGCTTTCCGGGGGGGCGGTACTCATGGATACAGCGGATAGAAAAACAGCGAACAAAAAAACGATTCCGAGAACTTTTTTCATGGCTCTAATATGTTGAAGTGCTAATAAAGTGTTAAAAAGATACATATTTTTTTGATAAAGCCATAGAAATACCGTGTAATTCCTACCGGTTCGCAAATTATATTGCTAAATTATTGTGTATCCGGAAATTGACTGAGGTGCTTTGCCAACCTCTCAAGCTGGACAGGGGTGTGGGCAGCAGTAAGCACAATCCTTCCGGGAGCTCCGGAGCTTTCTGCCGAATAGCGAAAATGCGAGACAAGGATCTGTTGGGATGCCAGGAAGGAAGCCAGGCCCGAACCGGCAAAAAGGTATACGGGGAAATCGTCCAGGCCGGAAAGAAAGGTCAGGTGGCCCAGCTGGCCCTGGAAGTCCCGGATATTCAGGAGTAACTTGCTTCGCTGCGCCCGGATTAGCCCGGATTCCAGGGAGGTACACAAGGCCGCCAGCCCGGCAGGCGGAGCCGGGCTGGCCCCGGCAAAGGCAGGCAGTCTCCGCAACTGCCGAATGCGTTCGGAGCGGCCCAGGATAATTCCGGCCGTGATACCCAGTGCCTTGCCCAGGGACCCGCAAACAATCAATTCGGCTGCATCCAGGCTGGCAAGATCGCTGCAAGCCCCGGCCCCGTCAGGCCCGAGGACCCCAAATCCGTGGGAGTCGTCGGCAACCAGGATGACCCCGGACAGGTCGATTCCCTCCAACTGCCTGGAAACCAGTTCAGGACCCCTGGAAAAATCGATGGTGTCGGTGAACAAAACGGGTTGGGCCTCGCCGTTGTTCCGGGCTTCGTCCAGTTGCCGGACCATGTGCTTCAAATCGCGCGCCCTTTCGGCGCCTGCAGGCATAAGGGCGGCGTGGCAGGCGGGGTGATAGACGCACTGGAAAGCCTTACCGGCGAAGGCATCGGCCAGGAGCCGGCCGGCCAGGAAGCCGGACGACACACTACAGGCCGCTTCACTCCCGGTCCAGCGCGCGATTTGCTTTTCGGCTTCTTCGTAGATGGCCGGTGCAACAGGCCCTTCCCTGGAAGCCCCCCAATGGGTGCCCAGGCGGCGGGTGGCATCGGCAACCAGGTCAGTGAAGGCGGGCAGCGTCTGCAACCCCAGGTAGGAGGTGCCCGCGAAGTACCCCCAGGTGGCGCCTTCTAACCGGATTTCCGTTCCCGGAATTCCTGCAACGTGCTGTGGTTTATTTTGCATAATTGAATTTCTGGCCCATGGTCCGTGGTTCGCAGCCCGGTTTATAAGTCGGCTGTCAGCACCACGCCGCTACCCCCTGTTTCCGGCAGGATCACCTCGGCATCGTCGGTGATCACCACACCCCGGGCGATGTCGCTGCGAAGCAACAGCGCTCCGTCCATGTCCACGTAGTCCAGTTGGGGCAGCAGCTGGGCAATGGCGGATATCCCGACAGTGGATTCGGTCATGCAGCCAACCATGATCTTCAGCCCGAGTTCACGGCCCCTTCGAATCATCCTCCGCGCCGGGGTCAAGCCCCCGCACTTGGTCAGCTTGATGTTGATGCCGTTAAAGTGGAGGCCGCAGCGATCCACGTCCGATTCCACGATACAGCTCTCATCTGCGATTATCGGGAGGACGCTGCCATGGGCTACCTGCTCCATCCCCTCCCAGTCATCTGCGGGCAATGGCTGCTCGATGAATTCCACGCCCAGTTCTTTCAGGGCCCGCGCGTTGTCCAGGGTTTCCCCGGCTGTCCAGGCGCAATTGGCATCCACCCGGAATACGGCATCCGTATGCTGCCTCAGTTCCCGAACCAGTGCCACATCCCGGTCCGTCCCGAGCTTGATTTTGTAGACGGGCCAGGGTCGCTCCTGCATTTTGGCAACCATTTTTTCAGGGGTATCCAGGCCGATGGTGAAGTTTGTAACGGGCAGGTCCCGGGCGGCGGTCCCCCAGATTGCATAAAGGGGTTTCCCCAGGAGTTTCCCATGGAGGTCATTACAGGCCAGGTCCAGGGCGCAGCGGGCAAATGGGGTGAGTTCCAGGTTTTCGAGCAGTTCGTAAAACGCCTCCGGGTCGGTTTGGGGGAATGCTTCCACCGCGCTGCGGGCCTTCTCAATTTCCTTTATCAGGCCCTCGACGGTTACCCCGTAATAGGGGTTGGAGGTTGCTTCCCCGTAGCCCTTTTTTCCGCCGGATTCCAGGCAGGCGATAAGCGTGGGCTGGCGGTCGTATCGCTCCCGGGATATTCCGAAGGTATGGGCCAGTTCAAGTTGGTGGGCATGCAGGGTCAGTTTCACATCGAATCGGTTTGAATCCCGAAAGTAGTAAATCGCAGCAAAAAACCCCTGTCCGGGGACAAGGGTTTTCAGCAGACCGTTCGGGTCCTGATTGATGAATGGCCGGCGAAAAGATTAGTACTTGTGAACGCTGCCGGAGGCAGATTTTTTGGTTTGGACGCTGGCCTCGCCGCTGTAGTGGATATCCGCGCCGCTGCTGGCATCGGCTGTAAGGGATTCGGTGGCATATACCCGGATATCCGCACCGCTGCTCGCGTTGGCATGGCATATTTTTGCCTGCAGGTCCCCGGCCTTGATGTCCGAACCGCTGCTGGCATCTGCGTAAAACAAGTTGGTCCGGCCGCTGACCCGGATATCGGCACCGCTGCTGCAATCGGCTTCCACCTCGTCGGCCTCTACTGCCGCTTTCAGGTCGGCACCGCTACTGGCATCCAGGCGGATGTTCCGGGACGCTATCGTACCCCGGGTTTCCAGGTCGCTGCCGCTCGAGGCGCTCAGAGCCGTTATTTCCGGCAGGGTTACATAAACATTCTTGGTAGCACGCCCGATATTCTCTATAGCGTGTATTTTCAACTTCCCGTCCCGGATATCCGTGCCGATAAGGTCGATGACGTTCTCGTCCGCCTCCACCCGGATATCGTACTCGTCACCCTGAGTGACGTATACATCCAGGCCCTCGGAGGCCGATACGGCAGTAAAATCGCCCGTAACGGAGCGGGCTTCTTCGACCACAACGCCGTTGCCCCTTTTCCCGGCACCCCAATTCATGTCGAGCATGCAGGAAGAGGCCAGCAGGGCCAGTATAATTCCGATTGTAATTCGCGCTAGTGTTGCCATGGTATTCGATTTTTGATTGTGGGGTTGGTTCCCCGGTTTACATTTAGGTTCTGGTTGTTGCTTTGTACTTTTCAAAATTGCGCTTTCCCAAGGGGCTGCCCCAATTGTGCCGACCGAACTGTCGTTTCAGCCGGATGAATTGTCAGAGCCCGTCCTCCTGGGCTTTGATCTCCACCCCGTTCTCGTCGATTTTCATCTTAAAACTGTCCTGTTCGTCTTTCAGGTCGATGTCCACCCCGTTCTCGTCGATGATAATCCGGTTTTCCCGACTGTCATCTTCCCATTGTCCGGAGCCGGTATCCTCCGGGCAATCCTGGCATACCAACATGCCGTTAGGACCCATAACCCATTGGTGGCGGACGATATCCCGGTAATACATCCCGCGGTCGTTCTGGGTGCGTCTTCCCAGGTAATTCCGGGCAGACGGTTCAAAGATCAGGTGGGTGCCTTCCGGCACAAAAAGGGTCAGGCGGATTTCCTGGTTGCGGACTTTGTTATCCACGTCGGTGGTGAAAAAGTTGTCGAGGTGAATGGCCGAACCGGCCAGGGCGTAATCGTACCGGATGGACCCGGCCCGTTGGCGCGCATCTTCATAAGAACGGCCGTCGGCATCCCGACGCAGGCGCAGGGTAGCCACCGAATCCTCGGATTTGCGGATGTCGAGCAACACGTCGTCCGAATAGAGCAGGGGCTGGTCGTCATCGTCATACCGGATGCGCATGCCTGCCACAACCGGGCCGGAATGCCTGTCGAAATCGCCTCCGCGAAACCGGATACGGAGCGTATCGGTGGCCGGTGAGGCCAGCGCAAGCGTATCGGTGGTGGTGACGCTTTCCGTGTAGGCGTGTGCAGCTACCTGTTTTACGCTCAGTACGGCCAGGCTGATAACGGCGATCAGCCAGAGGCCCAACAGGGAAAACTTGGCGATGTTCCCAATGGATTTCAGATTGTTCACCAGGATTTTCAAGCCGAGGTACAACAGGAAAAAGAAGGGAATTCCCACTGTCAGGAATACCAGGAGGGAGACAATCCACACGGGCGTTTCCGTGGAGTTGAGCAACCCGATCAGGTCGACGCCCGGAATCTGGACCGCATCCACCACCCCAACGGTGAAAAGGGCGATAAACAGCCCGATCAGGGTGGCAGCCCCGATAATGATCAGCAGGATCCCGATAAATTTGCCGATTACCTTAAAGAAAAACATGATGACGTCGCCCAGCGTGTCGAAAAAGGTCTTTCCACTGCTTTTCACCCTGGAACCCACTTTTTCGTAATCCACGCTGCGGACCCGTTCTGCAACGTCATCGAAGCCCTCCTTTACCTTCCGCTCGATATTGCTGATATTCACGGGTTCCCCGGTCATATCCAGTTTCTGCGCGGTAGTTGCAGCTTCGGGCACCAGGATCCAGAGCAGGATATAGGCGATGAAGCCAAAGCCGGTAAAGACGGCCAGGATGATAAAGATCAGGCGGATCCACAGGGCGTCCAGGCCCAGGTAGTGCTCGAGCCCGGCGCAGACGCCGCCGATGTATTTGTGGTCGATATCCCGGTAGAGTTTCTTGGCGGAACGGGTAGTGCGGCTTTTGGCGGATCCCGTACCCGGCGGGACATCCTCAAAAATATCCTCATCCACCTGGTAGTCTTCGGGTTGTCCCATGATGGCGATGACGGCGTCCACTTCCTTTTGGGTGATCACCTGCCGTTCATTTTCCATTTTTTCGTAAAAAAGCTCGGCGATCCGCGCCTCGATGTCGGCGATGATCTCGTCGCTTCCCGCCGTGCCGGCAAAGGAACGCTTGACAGCTTCCAGGTACCGGAGGAGCTTTTGATATGCGTTTTCATCTATATGAAAAAGCATATTGGCCAGATTGATATTTACAGTCTTGTTCATCTTACTTGTTTTTTGCGTTGGTGACCACATTGACGGCGGTTCGGAGCTCGTCCCAGGTGGTGTTCAGCTCCTTGAGGAAAATGGTGCCGGTCTCCGTGAGACCGTAGTATTTCCGGGGCGGGCCCGAGGTGGATTCCTCCCAACGGTAGGAAAGCAACCCCGCATTTTTCAGTCGGGTGAGCAGGGGGTAAATGGTCCCTTCCACCACCAGCATCTTTGCGTCTTTCAGGGTATCCAGAATTTCGGAGGCGTATTTGTCCTCCCCGCTAAGGATGGAGAGGATACAATACTCCAGGACCCCTTTCCGCATTTGTGCTTTTGTATTTTCTACATTCATAATTTCGGGTCTTAATCCGACATTTCACAAGGTGCCCCCTGTTGGGTCGGTGTTAACTGTTCGTTTCTTGTTCTCATGATGGTTTGATTGATGAATAAACTCCTAGTGGCCTAATGCAGGCTGATGATCCGGTGCATTTTCCAGCCGTCGTTTTCCTGTTTCCACACGGTCACAAAACGACTGGGTTTTGATATGGCGTCCGGTTCCCGGTTGTTGTAAAATTTATGCAATCCGATCTCAACCGCCCCAAAGCCCTTAATTTCATGTACTTCAACGCTTCCGGGCACCAGGCTGCGGGACACTTGCCCACAGATATTGTCTTCAATACTCTCCAGGATCCGGGACTTGGATGTGCTCAGCCCGCCCTGGTCGTGATAGAATTCGAGGCTGTCGCTGAGGAGTTCCTCCTGGGTAGCCATATCGCATTCGTTATAGGCGGTGAAATACGCCTGGTCCAGGTCCAGGATGGTCCGGTACAGGTCGGAATCTTCGGGGACCTGTCCGAAGGCATCCGCCAGCGCCCCGACCAAAATGGCCAGGATCAAAAGGATGTGCCGGGTTTTCAGGGCAGGGAGGGTGCGGTAGATGGTCTGCGTTTTCATTAGCGAATGAATTTAATGGTCAGGGGATACCTGAAATACTGTCCTTCATTGGTGCGGATCGTAGCCAGGATCGTATAAACGATATTGACGACAAACAGGCCCATGGCCAGCAAGCCGCCGATGCCGACAGGCCACCAGAAAAACGGGAAGTCAAAAAATCCGGTCCCGAAGTCAAAGTGGAAGGATTCAAAATTGTGATGGTTGTCCCAGGAGAGGATGCCGTGTTCAAACAGCCCCGGAATTGAGGCCACAAAGAACGGGATGCTGATAGCCCCTACCAGGAAGGAATAGAGGAACATACTGATCTGGAAATTCAATGCCTGTTTGCCGTTGTAATCGACAAATTCGTGCTGGTTGCGATTGGAGAGCCAGAGCACCAGGGGAACCAGGAACTGTCCGAAGGGAATAAAGAACCGGGACAGGGTGGATCCGTGGATTAACGCAGACAGGTTGCGCTCGTGTTTTGATAGTGATTCTGTCATGGCCTAGTTGTTTCTTATGCAAATATATATACGAAGAAAGGTATTATGCAAAACATAGTACTATAAATTAACATATATTTAACAAATGTAAACGGGGATATTTTTGATACATTTATAGGTATAAATCCCATCAGATGGCCTTATCGGTTCGCAGTTTCAACAGATTCATGTTCTTCAAATTACCCGCGGCCTGGTGGTGCGGCGTCCGGCTAACGGCACTGGATGGGAATCGGGGGGAAGCTGCCGTTACCCACCGGTGGATCAACCAGAACCCATTCCGCTCCATGTTCTGGGCGGTACAGGGAATGGCTGCCGAATTGTCTACCGGGGCCCTGGTTATGTATCACATCCGGAAAAGCGGGCTTCCGATCTCCATGCTGGTACTCAACAACCGGGCAAACTTTTCCAAAAAGGCAACGGGCCGCATCCGGTTTGAATGCCCGGACGGCGATAAGGTCCGCCATGCCATCGACCAGGCCGTTACGACCGGGAAGGGGCAAACAGTCTGGATGCAATCGGTGGGAGTGAACGCCGACGGGGTCACGGTGAGCACCTTTGATTTTGAATGGACGCTGAAGGTCAAATCCTGAGTAGTTTATTTTTTTAGTATCTTTTTTCTCTACTGCATATCATCAATCAACCATTGCCAATTAACAATAATATGCCTTATGATCTCAGTTTTCAGGTCCGACCCGATTATGTAACAGCAGAACTATCCGTCAAAATCGCCCCGGGGCAGGAGCTGAAGGAAGCCATGGAGCGGTGGGAGGCGATTGCACGGATATGCCGGGAAAACAATCGGGATAAAGTGCTTGTTGTCATGTCTTTTAACGGGAGTTACGGGATGGAGACCAAATTCAAACTCGCCAAAGGGGCTTCTTCCATCGGTTGGACCCCAAACCTCAAACTGGCGGTGGTTATCCCGGACCCCGACCGGTTCAGTGAACAGCTATTTACGGAAACAGCCCTGAACAGCCTGGGTTACGAGATGAAATTATTTCTGAAAAAAAGACCGGCCAAAAAATGGCTGCTCGGATAGATCCCAATAATTCCCCCCCGTTGCCGGCCAATGGGTCCAAGGCGAAATCCTCAGGATATTTGTAACATTTTAAGTTGGCCTGCTACCAACAGATAGTCTGAATAGTAACTCAAAGGAATGCAACCTATGAATACCGGAAACCACGTAGTAGATTATGAAATATTCGGGGAGGAGATGCAGTATGTGTCGGTGGAACTGGACCCGAACGAAGGGGTCATTGCCGAAGCCGGCAGTTTTATGATGATGGACCCGGACATCCGAATGGAAACCATTTTTGGCGACGGCAGTAAGAAAGATACGGGCGTACTGGGCAAGATATTTTCCGCCGGCAAACGCGTACTTACCGGTGAGGGCCTGTTTATGACGGCCTTCTACAATGGCGGGCAGGGCAAAAAGAAAGTGAGTTTTGCCTCTCCCTACCCTGGAAAGATCGTCCCCATAGACCTGAAGGAAAAAGGCGGCAGGTTTATCTGCCAGAAAGATGCATTCCTCTGCGCCGCCAAGGGCGTTTCCGTGGGTATCGAATTCTCCCGCAGGTTGGGTCGGGGATTGTTTGGGGGCGAGGGTTTTATCATGCAAAAACTCGAAGGGGACGGCATGGCTTTCGTTCATGCAGGAGGAACCCTGGCGCGCCGCACCCTCCAGGCAGGGGAGGTACTACGCGTCGACACCGGGTGTATCGTAGGCTTTTCCCAAACCGTTGACTACGATATCGAATTTGTGGGCGGGATCAAAAATACGCTGTTCGGGGGCGAAGGCTTTTTCTTTGCCACCCTGAGGGGGCCGGGCACTGTCTATATCCAATCCCTGCCATTCAGCCGCCTGGCCGGACGGGTCCTGGCAGCAGCCCCCAAAGGCGGCGGTAAGGACAAAGGGGAGGGCAGCATCCTCGGAGGTCTCGGCGACCTGCTCGACGGCGACAACCGGTTCTGATGCCGGTTGGCCCCGATGCACCAGGCCCTGATCCTTCCTGCGCCAGGCCCCGATCCTTCCTGCACCAGGTCGGGACAGCCGGCTGCCGGCAATTTGGCTGGATTACCCCTGCCTATTCGGGAACCGCATTGTCCGAAGCGGGGATCATCCGGGCGCTCAGATCCGGGTCGGCCATATCCGCGTCCAGGGGGAACATGGGCCGGATGATCCGTTGATGACCCAGCCGGGCCAGGTCCTGATCCACCCCACCAGGCGTGAGTGCCATTACCCAGCCGCCCCGCATGTCGTATAATTCCGGCACGAGATAACCAATTTTCACGACAACGATATCCGTTTCCCGGGGGTTGAGCCCCAGTCGGGTAAAGTCTTCTTCCCGGTGGTAGGGTTTGCGCTTCTCAGTAACGATAACATGGGCATTCCCGGTTTTTACCACCGCCTCGGTCCCGGCGTGCTGGTCGCCCTTGCGCAGTGCGGTGACGGTTCCCTCCAGCAAGAGGGGAGGTGCATACCGGTCATCGACGGCTGCCCCTACCCGGGCACTGACGGTACCGCCCACCCCGGTGCGAACGGCTTCCCGTATCAGTTCGGGGCCGGGGATGGAAGCGTAGATAAGGGTCGGCCCTCCCGGAGTGGTAAATTCCGGGCGTTTCAGCAATTCGGTAAGCGTCCAGGTGACATCCCCGGCGCCCCCGGCGGTTGGGTTATCTCCCATATCGCTGATGATAAATGGCTGTTCTTCGCTGGAAAGGGCCAATTGTAATGCGCTTTCAAAGTCCGTAGTGGGGGCCACAAATTCAAATTCGTCCCGTACCTTCCAGAACTCCCCGGCCAGGTACTCCGCCCCGGAAACCACTTGTTCCCGGTCATCCCCGGTTACCATAACCACCGCGTGGTTCCTGGGTTCGTCTGCCCACGCATAGCCGATCCAGATGGCGGCATCCACCACCCCGTCGCGGGCCGCTACGCCGGGTACCCTGGCATACAGGCTCTTTCCGGGTTCCACCCGGGTGCTGGTCTTCTCCCCGGGTAGCAGGATGGGCACGGGAACCCAGGCCTTGTAAGCGGGTTTCCCCTTGCCGCTTTCCAACCGGTCCAGCAAGTTTTCCACAGCGCGTTTCTTGGACTCCAGGGCGTCTTCGTGCGGCGCCATGCGGTAACAGGTAATCAGGTCCGTATGCCTAGCGAGCCGTCGGGAGACGTTTCCGTGCAGGTCCATGGAGGTGGATATCAGGACTTCAGGGCCCACCACCTCCCGGATGCGGTATATCAAATCGCCTTCGGGATCATCCATCCCTTCGACGCTCATGGCACCGTGGATGTCAAAGAAAAGCCCGTCAAAGGGTTTTTGGGCCTCGAGTCGTTTGAGGGTTTGCCCAACCAGCGATTCGTAGGCCTTGCGGGTAACCGTCCCGCCGGGAAGGGCCTTCCCCACCAGGGTGGGGACCCATTCGGCGCGTTTCCGGTTAACGGAATCCGCATGGAGGAAGGGGTATCGGGTAAAAACGGAATCGCCTGTGCGGGGGTGGAAGGCGGCTTCTTCGGTCCGCGCCGGCGAAAAAGTGCTCGATTCAATGCCGAGTCCTGCAATGGCAATCCGAGGCAGGTCGGTTCCCGGCTCATTCCCGGAGCGGTTGTTTTGGCCGCAGGAGGCCAGTAATGTAATAAGCAGTAAAAACAGGGTGTATCGAATTGGATTCATGGGCAACGGATCTGTGTAAGGATTTTAAAGAGGTTTGGCAGCAGGCAGCTAGTTGCCGCCCGCGCATTAAAAGTATCAATTTAATTTTATAGGCCAGCCGTTCCCGGGGGGCTGTGGTGCGTGGGTGGGGATGCGCTGCAGAAGCCCTACCTTTGAGTTTAAACCCTGACAAGATGCCCGAAAACGACAGACTGAGAAATATCCGGAAAGAGACGCTCTCAAGTGCCTGGTATACCCTGTACCGATACGATTTTGAGTACCGGCGTTCGGATGGCAGATGGGAGTCCCGGCAGCGGGAAGTGTACGATAGGGGCAACGGCGCAGCCGTTTTACTGTACGATGCATCCCGGCGGAAAGTACTCCTGACACGTCAATTCCGGATGCCTACTTTTGTAAACCACAACCCGGACGGCCTGCTCACCGAGGTTTGTGCCGGCCTGCTCGACGGGGCGGACCCTGAGGCTGCTATCCGGAAGGAGATCCTGGAGGAAACGGGGTACCGGGTGGAGCAACTGGAAAAAATCCTGGAGGCGTATAGTTCCCCGGGCGCCGTTACCGAAATCCTGCACTATTATCTGGCCGCTTACCACCCCGGGCAAAAGGAGGCGGAAGGCGGTGGCGTTCCCGAGGAAACCGAGGACATCGAATTGCTGGAGTTCGGGTTCGAAGAAATCCTGGAGAAGGTACGAAACGGGGAGATCCGGGATGCCAAAACGCTCATCCTAATCCAGTACGCTGCGCTTTTTGGCCCGTTGCGTCCAGTAGCCCGGGAAATTCAGTAATTTTCACGCACCCATTGCAGGAGTTCCTGCATGTTTTCCTTTATGACATCCGAGGGCTGCGTAAAGTGGTTGTTCATCATCGAAAAGCAGACCCGTTTGCCTGAGAGGGTAACCAGGTACCCGCTGAGGTTGTGGTTGTTGCTCAGGCTCCCCGTTTTTCCAAATACGTACGGCGACGCGCTGTCCCGGTACCATGCCGCCAGGGTCCCGTCCTGTCCCCCCTGTGCCAGCAAGGCAAATAAGCGGGGTTCCGGGAACTCCCGGTATAGTTTGTCCAGCAGGAAGACCACGGATTCCGGGGTAAAGAGATTATACCGGCTGAGGCCCGAGCCATCCACCCATCGGGGGACCTGCGGTATCCCGGGCAGGAACTCTTCCAGTACCCGGTCGCGGGCAGCCTCAAAACTCAGTGTATCCGATTGTGTGCCGGACACCAGGAGCATCAGTTGTTCCGCGATAAAATTGTCGCTCTCCTTCATCATTTTGGCGTACAGACTGTCCGAAGCCATGCCGGGAAGGGTTTCCAGGGGGGGCGGAGGCAGGGTATCTCCGCGCACAACCACCCGGCCCGAAAAAGCGGCCCAAAGATCCCGCTCCAATTGTCCGGAAATCCGCAACGGGATATCCAGGGTATCCCCGGGAGAAGGGGTTCGAAGGAACACATTCCGCAGTTGCGAGCGTGCCCGTCCGCCTCTGCGGGGGGAAAGACTGTCCCTGAAGATGGACGGGGAGACGTGCAAACTGTCCGGATAACCAATCAGGCGCAGGATATTTCCGTGAACCGGGAAGGCGCTCCGGCCCGGCATGTAATACGCGTCGAAATCGTCCCAGGACCAACCCGGCCCCCAGGCGGGATCCGTGAGGTTGGAATTGACCATCGTAACATGGGGGAAGCCCCGGATAAACTTCAGGGCTGTACTGTCCATCAGATCCGGGTGGAGCGCCGACGGATCGCCCGTCCCCACAACGTAGACGCTGTCGCGGTGCCGGGCGTATTTGAGGGCGGGTACCCTGTCTGGCAGGGTTTTCAGGGCGGCGTAAAGCGTAAATAGCTTCACGTTGCTGGCGGGTGTAAAATACTTTTCGGCATTCAGGGAGAAGAGGGTGTCCCGGCTGGTCGCATCCACCAGGAGGATGCCGGTGAACTGGTTGGAGTGCGCTTCGTTTTGGAATTGATTGTTCAGATGCCGGTTTACTTTTCGAACCGGCGAACAACCCGAGAGGAATACCAGGATTGCCAGGGCGCCCAAAACAGAATATGGAATGGCGAATCTCAACAGGTATCCGGGCATCGGACTATTTTAACTATTTGTTGATGAAAATATCAAATTTTTAACGACTTGGGAGCAATAATCCGCAACAATTTTTGGTTACTTTTGAAGAGACACGTCTAACTAAACAAACTCAAAAAATGGCTGGTTCGATGTTGGAGTACACAAAAACCGTGCTCCAGAAGGTGAGTTTCGATGCGCGTTTATTCAGCAGGGAACTCCAAAAAGCGATCAAAAGACTACTACCGAATGAACTGGAGGAGTTGCGCAACTGGTTGCTGCTCTTCACCACCGACAAACCGGAATTGCAAAAAACGCTGCAATACCTGCCCGTCTGATACACCCCCCGCAAAAGCGGGGTTTTTTTATCTGGGTTGTTTGCGGTTCCCCTGCAGAGTCGGGCTGATAATTTTAACATCCTGAAATGCAATTGCGCCGCGAACTACGGAGGCGATAACCTCCTTGAGGGATTCAGTTATCTGGAATTTCAGTTCCTTCTTGTGGTAGATCAGGCTCACCTCCCGCGCCGGCGGAGGTTCCTGGAAAAACCGCAGGTTATCCCGGTTGCCATTCCCCAGGTCCAGCGTGTGCAGGTAGGGGAGGAGGGTCATGCCAAGCCCTTCATCCGCTAGTTTTACCAGGGTTTCAAAACTGCCGCTTTCCAGTTGGAAACGGTCCGAGTCCAGGCGGAACCCGCCCTTGCAAAGGTTGACCACCCCGTCCCGGAAGCAATGACCGTCCTGAAGTAAGAGGATGTCTTCCAGGTCCAGGTCCTCGGGTCGGATCTTTCCAAGCCCCGCCAGCCTGTGCCCGTCCGGGACATAACCCACAAAAGGCTCGTAATAAAGCGGCCGCTCGGTGAGTTGCTCATTCCGGAGCGGGGTCGCTGCAATCCCCGCATCCAGGTGGCCCTCCAAAAGATTGGCAATCAACCTTTCCGTGCTCAGCTCCTTGATGATGAGCCGAACCTTCGGATACCGGTTGATAAAGGGCTTGAGGAACATGGGCAGCAGCGTGGGCATGATTGTGGGGATTATCCCGAGGGTGAACGTGCCGCCTATAAAACCCTTTTCCTGATCTACAATGTCCCGGATTCGCGCTGCCTCATTGACGATATTCCGGGCCTGGTCTACGATCTTCTGACCTGCTTCCGTGATGCTGATGGGTTTTTTGCTCCGGTCGAATATCAGGAGGTCGAGTTCGTCTTCCAGTTTCTGTACCTGCATACTCAGGGTAGGCTGGGTGACAAAACATTTCTCGGCTGCAACGGTAAAATTCCGGTGTTCCGCCACGGCGAGGACATATTGCAGTTGTGTAATTGTCATTTGAGTCTGTTTGGCGACTTAAAAGTATAAAATGTAAGGATAGTAATAGCGAATTATCATAGGGAGATTCAATACTCCGGACTGAAAACTGACTGAAATGGGAATTGAAACCAATGAGAGAACCCGAAGGATAGTCGGAATTAAAAAAGCCCTGCGGGAACTCCGCAGGGCTTAACGATATAAGAGAATGTATTTTAGTTGCCTTCGCTCAGAGAAAAGCTGCCGTCTCCATTGAAGTTCTTGACCTCAATGGTCACAGTCCAGATGCCCGAAGCCCCTGAATCGGTTACCCCGCTGATGGAATCTGGCTCGGATCCGCCCTGGATGGTCCGGTCCAATACGGGCATCCCATCGGCATCTTCTACGATGATTCGGAAACTTCCTTCAACCGCAAGCGTTACATCCGCGTTATAATCAGCGGTACTCAGGTTGTTGTTCCAGCTGAACATTCGGATAGTAGTCCCGCCATTCCCGGTGAAGCTCGCATCCACATCCCCGTTGAAATCCGAGGTGTCGCCCACGGTAAAATCCGAAGGGCTGGCGGTAAGTTGGGTGCCGTTAACACTTACCCTTGCAAAGGAGTCATCATCCTTACTACAGGATATAAACAGCACCAAGGCGGACAGTAAAAAGGCAAATTTTAACGATTTCATAATTTTTGAATTTTAAAGATTTGGTATCCAATAACAACCAGAACGTATTTAACCCTACTATTATTATAAAACTTTCAGATAACTTAGTCTCCGACACCTTTAAATCGCTCTTGAATTAGCGACGGTGGATAATTGTCTTTAAGATAAGGGCCTGGTTGGCGGAACAAGTTTAATAACCCCACAGATTGCAAGGCAAAAGCCATCCCGCGGGATGGCTTTGTTTATGCGTTGTTCCGGGGTAAGGTCCCGGCAGGATGAATAGGGTCCAGGGTCAGAAGCGGATATGCAATTCCACGTCGTCCCAGCCCACCTCAAAGGCGGCCCCGCCAAAAGTGGGCGGCCCCATCGCCATGTCGTTGCCGCTCATCCCATAAGGTTCGGAGGGCATGCCGTTGCTCTCAAAATCCATCCGCTCGTTGCTATTCAGGTCGTGCAGGACGGAAACGGCGTATGTGCCGGGGGTGACGTTTTCAAAGGTGAATGTCAGGGACCCCGGAGATGCGCCGGCCTTAAAGTTTTTGATCCCGGCCCCTTTCATAAACGTCTGGTCCGTGTGCAGGGCGGCCAGGATATCGCCCTGATCATTCAGGACGTTTTCCAGGGTAACGGTAACGGTAGCCCCTTTAAAATCCTGGGCGCCGAGGCCGAGGGAAAGAAGTAATGCCAGTGTAAATAAGATGCGTGTTTTCATGGGTTGCGTTTTTTGTGTTGAACCTGGCCCAAATCTGCAAAACCCATTTGCGGCATAAAAAACAAACTTGCTGAATTGGGGATTTCGGCCCCCGAACCGTGAGAGGTGCCGGCCTGAGAGATTACTCGGGGCAAGCGACGGGGGTAATTTAGGGGTAATCAAAGGGAAAGGCCCATCCGGATATCCGAGCGTTTGTAGGGGGAGGGGCCCCCGGCAATTTCCCGGAAGCCCAGTTTCCGATAGAGCGACAGGGCTGCCGGCAGGCGGGTGCTGCTTTCCAGGAAGATTTTCCGGGCTCCGGAATTCCGGGCTACTTGCAGGATGGCCCGGGCCAGTGCACGCCCGATCCCACGCCCCTGTGAGGCAGGGTCCACCCCCATTTTGGCCAGTTCAAAATCGTATCCGGGCCGTCCGGAGGCGAGCAGGGCGCAGACCCCAACCGGCTGCCCCCCGGCAAGGGCAACCAGAATATGGCCCCCGGGATCCAGGATCGTCTCCTGCGGGTTGCCTAACACCTGATAGTCCCTGGGTTCCATCTCGAAATATCGTTCAATCCACGCCTGGTTCAGCCTAAAAAAGGCCTCCCGGTACGCGGGGGTATAGGGCACGATTCGCACATCGTTTCCCGGGTGCATGCTATCCGGGGCCTTGGGAAATGTGTCAGCCATCCTGAAGGGGGGCCGACTTACGGTTCCCCAGGATTTCGACTACCCAGTAAATTACCTGCCCGATACCGTTGGCAAAAATGAATAGCAGGATCCACACCAGCAGCAGGTTGTTGTGCTGGAGGTTCGGATTTTTAACGGCGTGAACAATATAAAACACCAGGCTCCCCAGGCTGACGAGGACCAATAGCAGGATCATGGCAATAAACACGCCCAACCCGCCAAAAAAGCTGGCCGGCGGGGCCTCCTGGCCTTCGAACCGCTCGATATTTCCAAAGAGGGTAAACATGAATACGGCATAGCCGGCAAAGAGCAACACGAGCCCCGCAACCGGTGCAAGGGCAAAGAAGCCCTGCCAGAATTTGTTGTGTAACATGGTGGGTTGAATTTCCTACAAGGTATCGATTTCACCGTTCAGAATCAAGACAGTAGATGCTTTTTCATCGCGTCAGCCACTGCTGCGGCTAATCCGCCTCTTTGGCTGAGTTCGCCGATTATCCGGTTGAGGTCCTCCCTGCGGCCCTGCGATAGCTTAAAGGCAACGTCCACGGCTGTTACGCGGACCGTAAACCCGATAATGCCCCGGATTTGACGGAGTGTGGCCGGCGAAAACCCCTCCATGGATACCGGCTCCACGGAATCGCTTTCGTATTTGTCTACCAGTCGATCCAGGGAGGCCCGCAGCTGATCGGCATCCTGAACGTTGTAGACCCCCCGGACGTGTGCCGCCATATAGTTCCAGGTGGGCACCTCTTCCTCCCGGTACCATGAGGAGGATACGTAGCTGTGGGGCCCCTGGAAAATACAAAGGACTTCCTGTCCGTCCCGGATATGTTTCCACTGCGGATTGGCCCGGGCAGCGTGGCCGCATAGCTCCAGGGGGTCCTTGCCGGGTATGAGCTCAAGGGGTAAATGGGTGGCCATCGGTGTTGCCGGCCCGTTGCAGACAAGCAGGCCAAAGGAATGTGCTTCCAGGAATTCCCGGATCACCCGCGGATCTTCTATCCGGTATTTATCCGGGATATACATGGAGTGGTATCACTTGATAATTTTTATCCTGCGGCAAAAGCCTGACAGAATTCCAAAGGTAGCAATTTGGCCGTTTCCGGATGGCGCAATTCCGGATCGTGCAATTCCGGATGGCGCAATTCCGGCATGCATGTCCGGTAAATGCAACCGCACTCCAAACTTTGCATACAGCACGGATTCCATGGCATTCCGGCAAGGGATTCCCGGGAAACCCCGTAGTTTAAATATAAAAGAGAATATGCCATTTATCACACACAGCAAAGAGGAAGAACACAGTATTTATTATGAAGACTATGGGAAAGGACAGGCCGTTATCCTGATTCACGGGTGGCCCCTGAGCAATAAGATGTGGGAACAGCAAGTCTGGAAGCTCGTCGAATCCGGCTACCGGTGCATTTCCTATGACCGGCGGGGGTTCGGGATCAGCTCTGCCCCCTGGGACGGCTACGGGTACTCCGACCTGGCAGGTGATTTGAACGAGATCATCGAACAACTCAAACTCGACAATTGCGTACTGGTTGGGTTTTCGATGGGCGGGGGCGAAGTTATCCGCTACCTGACGGATTTTGGAGACAACCGCATCGACAAAATTGCCCTGGTCAGCTCCATCATCCCCCTGGTCAAGCAACACGATGACAATCCCGGGGGTGTCCCAGCGGAAACACTGGACTCCATCAAGGAGGCACTGCAGAAAGACCGGGTAGGCTTCCTGAAGGAATTTTCAAAAGGGTTTTACAATTTTGACGAGAACGCGGCAAAGGACCGCATCAGCCAGGCACAGCTCGATTACGACTTCATCGTGGCCTCCCACGCATCCCCCAGGGCCACCATCCAGACTGCCCTTGCCTGGATGCATACGGATTTCAGGCCGGAACTCGCCAACGTCCGGGTGCCCACCCTTGTGGTACACGGGGATGGCGACCAGACGGTCCCCATAGAAACTTCGGCCCGGCAGGCGGCCAGCGGCATCCCGGATGCTACCCTCAAAGTACTGGAAGGAGCCCCGCACGGACTCCACCTGACCCATGCAAGGGAGCTCAACGAAATGCTGGCAGGGTTCCTGAAAAAGTAAGCCAATAGACAGTTCAGCCGCCGGATCCGACAATTCGGACGGTTAAATTTTCAGGCCCGGAGCGCATACCGGTTCTTTGGAACCTGTGGGGAATGCCTCCGGGCTTCGTATGTCCGGACCTGGGGAAATGGCTGTTGCTCCCCGAACATTTGCTACATTTAAAGCGCACTATGGGTTGGAAACGATTTTTTATTGAATTGGGCCGCGCGAGCGTCGTGGGAGTGGCCATTTACATCGTTTTCCTGGGAATCTATTATTTCCTGGGCCGGGAGTTCACCTGGAGTATGGACCAGTTGCTGGATTTTTTACAACACATGGTCTTTACGCTGTTTATCTACCTGGCCAACGCCTATGTTATCTTCTTTGCCCTCAGGCGCTGGGGAAACCGGATTTTCAAATGGAAAAACCTGGCCCTTTCCCTGGCGGGCAATGCCCTGGTTTCCCTATTGGCCATTGCCCTGGCCAATTTTACGGTTTATGTTCTGATGATGGGGGAACCGGTGGGGTCCTTCCTGAAACGGCAGACCCCAGACTATTATGCGATTTCCCTGCTGATTGCCCTGGTGGTCTCTGGGATCTTTTACCTTTTTTATTACAACAAGTACCGGCAGGAAACCCGCGTAAAGCAACAGAAAATTATAGCAGGTACGGCCGCTGCGCAATTCGACGCCCTGAAGAACCAGCTGGACCCGCATTTCCTGTTCAACAGCCTGAATGTACTCACGAGCCTGATTGACGAAGACCCCGAACAGGCCCAGCGATTTACAACCTCCCTCTCCAAGGTGTACCGATACGTCCTCGAGCAGAAAAACAAGGAGCTTGTCACCGTGGACGAGGAATTCGCCTTTGCCCACACCTACGTCCGCCTCCTGAAGATGCGGTTTGAAGACAGTATCGTTTTCGAGATCCCCGAAGCCAGCAGCAACCCGGAAGCCCGGATTGTCCCGCTTTCGCTGCAATTGCTCCTGGAGAACGCGGTAAAACACAATGTGGTAACCCCTTCCCGCCCCCTGCATATACGCGTCCGGGAACTGGACGGCAGGGTAGTGGTCTCCAACAACCTGCAGGAGAAGGCCGTGGTAAAAAAATCAAGCGGGGTGGGGCTTCGGAACATCCGCCAGCGCTATGCCCTGTTGACGGACCGACAGGTGGAAATTGCCCGGGACGACAAAACGTTCCGCGTGTCCCTGCCGCTGTTAACCCGACAGGTTAGACGTGTGAGCCGTCAGGAGGAGTACCTGGAAGATAAGCGCTACTTAAAGGCGAAAGAACGGGTGGAAGCCATCAAGAACTTTTACGGGAACCTGACCGCATACTGCATCGTGATCCCTTTCCTGGCCTGGTTGAATTTGCGGAGTACGGACTTCCCCTGGGCCATATTCCCGGCCGTCGGCTGGGGGTTTGGGGTGGTGATGCACGGGTTGGAGGCCTTTGGATACAACCCGCTTTGGGGCAAGGGCTGGGAGGAGCGGAAGATCCGGGAATTGATGGAGAAGGACGATTTTTAGGTACACCGCGGTTCGGTAGCGGGTTTCGACAATTCGGTCGGCATAAATTCAGTTAGCGGGCCCTGCGTTGCATATTTGATGCAGAAACTAAAAACAACTACAATGGAAGACTTTTCACATGCAGACCGCTACCTGCGCGCCAAGAAACGCGTCGAGGATATACGCGGATTCTACGGCAACCTGATCACCTACCTGATTGTTATCCCTTTCCTCATCTGGCTGAACTGGCGGACGACCAGTTTCCCCTGGGCTTTATTTCCCGCAATTGGCTGGGGGTTCGGACTGTTGATGCACGGCCTGAAGGTATTTGGCTACGACCTGGTCCTGGGCCGGGGATGGGAGGATCGCAAAATCCGCGAATACATGTCGCGGGAGGAATTTTAACCTGAAAACCAAAAAACGAATCGCCATGGAAGATTTCAAAAAGGAAAGCAAATACATCCGCGCCAGGGAGCGCGTGGAGGAACTCAAGAAGTTCTACGGGAATGTCGCATCCTATATCTTCGTCATTACCCTGTTGGGAATTATAAATTACCTGACGTACTGGGACTACAAATGGTTCCTTTGGGCAGCCCTGGGATGGGGGATCGGGCTTTTTTTCCACGCCCTCCATACCTTTAACCTGAACCCGTTTTTCTCACGGGACTGGGAAGAGCGCAAGATCCGGGAATTGATGGAAGAAGAGGAGCGCAATCCGAAACGGTGGGAATAGACCCGTTAAGGGTCCGGCCCGGCTGCATACAGCGGCCGATTGATAGAAGTAGTTATGGAAACACCAGAAGAAAAGCTTAAAAGAGCAAAAAAACGCGTGGAGGAGATCAAGGGGTTCTACATCCACCTGAGCGTATTTATTTTTATAAATTTAATGCTCCTGATTGTGCAGAACATCCGGATCTTCTACGACGGGCAGGCGCTCTTCCAATGGTATAGCCTGTACACCCCGTTGTTTTGGGGAATCGGATTGGCTTTCCACGGGGCCAAGGTATTTGGCTGGCTCCCATTCTTCGGCAAAAAATGGGAAGACGAGCAAATCCGGAAGTATATGGAGAAGGACCGGAGGGAATCCGAAAAATTCAAGTAACCTGATATTCAGGAAATCGCAATATTCCATCAATAAAACCAACCGCTTTTGAACGCCATTATTATTGAAGACGAGAAGCCTGCGGCACGGCGTCTTTCCCGTATGCTGGAAAAGCACGGGGTTACTGCCGCGGTCCTGCTCCATTCGGTAGAGGAGGCCATCGAATGGTTCCGGAAGCACGACAACCCGGACCTGATATTCCTGGACATCCAGCTTTCGGACGGTCTTTCCTTTGAGATTTTCGATGCTGTGGAGGTGCGCTCCCCCATCATCTTCACCACCGCCTACGACGAATACGCCCTGCAGGCCTTCAAGCTAAACAGTATTGACTACCTGCTAAAGCCCATCGACGAGGACGAGTTGGCAGCGTCCCTGAAAAAGTTCCGGGAACGAACAGCGGCCAATGCGCCCTTGCAAGTCGATTTTGAGGACATCCGAAAGCTCCTGGTCAACCCGCTGGAGCGGGATTACAAAAAGCGGTTTACGGCACGGGTGGGGCAGCACCTTAAAATTCTCCATGCGGACGAAATTGAATGTTTCCTCTCGGAAAACAAGGGTACCTACGCAGCCACAAAAGAGGGGCGTACCTACCTGCTCGACACGACCCTGGAGCAATTGGAAGACGACCTGGAACCGTCGAAATTTTTCCGGGTAAGCCGGAAATTCTTTGTGAATGTCGACCACATAAAAGACATCATCGCGTATGCGAATTCCCGCCTTAAAATCAAATTGAACCGTTATGATGAGCACGAAATCATCGTAAGCCGGGAACGGGTAAAGGACTTTAAGTTATGGTTGGAGTAAATAGGTTCAAAAGCCTGAATAACAACAACTAAATACCCGCTATAGAATTTTCTTATACCGCTTATTTCTCCAATTCCTCCTCCGGATCCACCCGGTTTTCGTCGAACGAAGAGGGAAGTAGTCGGGGAATCAGACTGATGAACATCGGCAGTAAAACGGCCCCGCCTGGCAACAGGAAAATAGCGAGCGACGGGATGCTCTTAAAGATATCCACGAGCTGTTCCTGTACCTTTCTTTTCTCCTCCTCGGTGAGTTCCCGGACAGTGGATTTTGAGAGCAGGTACATGAGTTCCCTGCTTTGGGACAATTCGTTTTGCAGCCGTTTGCTGTTCCGCCGGATCAGCTTGTTGACCACCTGGCTCATGCCGTCGTAGAACCGCCCGTCGTTGAGGACCGAAATTTCCCCGGCGTGGCTTCCGAAAAACCGGGTTACATCTTCCAATGCCTGGCGGACATATTCGCGGTCCAGCCCGAGTTCTTCCCCCAGAAGAAAGACAAAATCGGATTCGCGGAACTCCAGGTTCCCGTCTTCCCAAACCGTCAGACAGGCCACATCCAGGAAATACCGGGCGGCCCCCGTACCCCGGTAGTCCTCGAGCATGGCGCGGTAACTCAGGTCCGGTTCGGCCTCCTGATCTTCCATATAGGTGATGGATGACCGGAACAACTCCCTGAGCCGCTCGTCCGTGGGGTTCTTTTTCTTGCTTCCAAGCGCCTGGGAGGTGATGTTGATGGTCACAAATTCCAGGTTCCTTGCGTACAGCCGCAATTGCTGGTGTCCGTCCAGGTAGTGTTTGTAGGTAAGGACATCCACGAACAACAGGGAATTGGTAATAATGCTGTTGAAGGTCTTGGAAAGCATATTGGCTTCCAGGTAGATCCGCGAATCCAGGAGTTTTTCCAGTTGACTGGACGTTTTCTTCCCGCTGAGGATTTTTTGAAGGAAGTTGATGCGCCCTACTTCCAGATCCTTGTAAAAATTAAAAACGGATTCCAGGAAATAGTTGAAGCGCACCGTGCGGTTGCGCAGTTGATAGGTGGCGTACAGTCCGTATAAAAGGTTGAGCTTGGCGTATTCGTCCTGGGTCAGCTTGTGGGCGGGATCTATAAAGGAGGGGATGCCGATATTCATTCCATAGGAGAATCCCAATTTGCGGAGCGCCTGGTATAGCTGCCCGAAATCGTCAAAAGGTTCGGCGTGCCTGGACGCCAGATGCCCGAATTTTTCAATCCAGCCCGAGGAAGAGGGATTCACGACCCGTCAGATTTAAAGGGCCAAATTAATTTTTATTTCCATGTCCGGTGTATGCGACTGCTGATTTAAAGTGCCCGGCAGATAGCTTTAACGTTATTTTAACATTTTAAACCGAACCCCGGCAGCTTTCCTCCGTAAGTGTTGGCGAATCACCTCTAAAAACTAAAAGATGAGAAAGAGTAACATTTACGGCGGCGTGCTTGGCCTGGTTGGCCTGGCCGCACTGATTGTGGCTGCCGACCACATCGACGCCCCTTCCGCGGCTGGTACGACAGCGGATATCGCAGATTTTTTTGCATTTGAGCCCAACGAGGGGTCGGACAACACGGTATTCGTGGTAGACCTGCAATCCAATGTGTTGCCGGACCTGGCGTACGGCAGTTTTGACGAAGATGTCGTGACGGAAATCAACATCGACCTGGACGGCGACCTGGTGGAAGACCGGGTGATCCAGGCAATCCCGAGGAGCGGGATGATGTATTTTTTCATGAGCGATACACCGACCACCGGGACGAGCAGCGGAATCTACACGGACAACCCGATTGGAAGCGTAGCGATTTCCGGGCCATCCGCCACGGTAGAAACGACCTCAGACGGCGTCCGTTTATTTGCCGGTCCCCGACAGGATCCGTTCTATTTTGATTTCTTCCAGTTCAATGCGGTAATAGGCGGTATGGCGCCCGAGGGCTTCCTTCCCCCGGAAGAGGCCACCGATACCTTTGACGGTGCCAACACCATGTCAATTGTGATTGAAATCCCCAACAGCATGTTGGGTACCCCTACCGGACAAAACGCCCTGGGCGTACCTGTGTACAAAACCTGGGTAACCACCAACCGCAAATCATAAACCCCTAAAAATTTACAATGATGAAAGTATATAGATATTTAGCAGGCCTGGGCCTCATCGGAATGTTGAGCCTCACCCTGTCCTGCAGCGACGACGACCCGCAGGAAATGGAAATGGTTATGAACCCCACCTGTACGGATGGCGTCATGAACGGCGATGAAACCGGAATTGACTGCGGCGGCAGCTGCACCCCCTGTATGGAAGGGATGGAACCCGACTTCAGCGGTACCTACGAGCAACAGGACCACATGGGCCGGCCCGGGATCAACACGGTCCTCAGCGCGGACATGGAAGGCGAAGCGAGCGTTAAAGACGCCCACAACGTCACGATACCCTCAGAGATGACCGCGGCATTCCAGGCGGGATTCGAGGCGCGCCTTGAAGCGTATCACGACGTATATGCCAACCTGCTTGGCCTGGACCCGGCCGATGTGGATTACGAAACGAATATCCTGGGGCTGGATGCCACCACGCTGACCACTTACCTGGCGGCGGACGTGCTTGAAGTGGCGCCGGATGCCCGCACCACCTACTTCGACCCGGGTACGGATAACGACAATGACGGTCGGATCCTGGTGCCGGACGGAGATGAAATCGGCCTGACCGGGCGGACCCTGCAGGACGACGTAATCGATATCAGCCTGATCCTGCTCTTCGGCGGGATGGAAGGCGACCGCTTCAGCGGTCAGGATGTGGATGGCGACGGGATGCAGGACCTGCCCAGGCTCACCTCGGACGGCGTAGCCCTCACCGCTACCCTCAGCGCCGACTTCCCCTATGTGGGAGCGCCTGAATAAGAAGCAATTGCTGTGAAAAAGAGCAGGGGAGGGACCCCGTCCCCGGACGGCCCTCCCCTTCTTTATTCGCGGTGGCACACCCATCACATGTTGAACCTCAGAAATCCTCAATCATGAAATATACTTTGTATCTATTCCTGTTGCCGGTTGTCCTGCTCAGCAGTTGCCAGCATCAGGCCGAAGAACGCATAACGAATCCGAATGACTACGACGCCTATCTAGCCGCGACCCCTTCCGGCCCGGAATCCAAGTATTTCCGGATCTGGAATGACAAGATACGGCCGGACAGCCTGCAGCTGACGAGTTTTGGAATTGTCGCAGGCGAATACGCCCGGGCGTTTGACAATACCGGGAACATCGACTACCTGAAAAAAGCGGAACAGGCCCTGCAGCGCGGGGTGGAAATTGCCGCCATCGGCAAAGCCGATTTTTACCGGGCCCTGGCGCGAAACTACATTTCACAACACCGATTCCGGGAAGCGGCCGCCCTGGCGGACTCTGCCATGGCAATGGGTAGCGGGATGCGGGCCAACCACGCCCTGCAATTCGATATCCTGATGGAGTTGGGCGAATATGAAGAAGCCGAGACGCACCTGAAAGCAATTGCCGACATGGTCCGGATGGATTACCTGATTCGCCTGGCCAAGTGGAGCGACCACCGGGGGAACCTCCCGAAGGCCATATCTACACTGGAACTGGCAACCGAAACAGCCGGGCGAAGCAAGAACCCCGTTTTGTTGCAATGGTGCTACACGAACCTGGCCGATTACTACGGCCACGCAGGGGAAATTAAAAAATCCTATAAGCACTACCTGAAAGCCTTGCAGCTGGATCCCTCCAATGCCTATGCCAAAAAGGGCATCGCCTGGATCGTCTATTCGCACGAAAAACAACCTGGAGAGGCACTGCGTATTCTGGATACCGTGTCTACTTATTACCAGAGCCCCGATATCGCATTGTTACAGGCGGATATTGCCGCCTCCCAGGGAAATTTGCAGGCCCAGTCGGTCTATCTGGACCGCTTTGCCAGCCTGCTCAGTGATCCGGGATACGGAGATATGTATAACGCCCATGCCGCCTCGCTTTACCTGGAATCGACCGGGCAGGTTGGCAAGGCCCTGGACCTGGCACGGCGCGAGGTCAACAATCGGCCAACCCCGGAAACCCATGGCCTGCTGGCCTATGCCTACTTTCGAAACGGCGATACCTCCAGGGCCCTCGAGCTCATCCGCGAACAAGTGGACGGCAAGACCTTTGAACCCCAAACGCTCCTGTACGCGGCTGAGATCTACAAGGCTTCAGGAATGCAGGGCCGGGCCGCCCAACTGGCTGCCGAACTCGAGGAGGCCGTATACGAGCTTGGACCGGAATCCCCGTCCCGGTTGCGGACATTGAAGATGTAGCATTTTCGAAACGGAGGTTTTTAGGATTCAAATTGATTTTGCTACACATAAGCCCTGATCCTTTTGGGAATCAGGGCTTTTCATCGAAAACTGTGAATTTTTATTGTTCATTATGGACGCGAATCTATATATTGCCCAGTCCAGAACCCAAACTGCCTGCCGGACGCCCCTCCGAAAGGCCCGGAACTTAAAACCTATATGTTATGGAAATCCTGTTATTTTCCCTTGGTATTACCGCAATGGCATTTTCTGCCGTGATGGTATACCAGGCCCATCATTCCCTTCAAAAAACCAAGAAAGCCGAACGACAGCTGCGTATGAAGCACTGATACGCCCCAGGAACCTTATTGGCGGCTCCAACCGGAATTTCTGGACTTTTCTCCCGGAGGGTCACCTCGTATTTCCGAAAACATCCTTATTTTTTCAAAATACGAGTTCCCGCCCATGATCAGTGTGGTCATCCCCATCCATAACGAACGGAACAACCTGAGCCGGTTAATCCCCCACCTGCAGCGCATTCGGGGCGATCATCCCGTGGAATTGCTGCCGGTCCTGTCCGGTGCCACCCGGGATGGTTCTGCGGAGGTCCTGAGGGAACTTGGGTTGGAACCCGTTAGATGTGAGGCTACAAGCCGGGCCAGCCAGATGAATGCAGGTGCAAGGCGCGCCCGGGGTACAACCCTCGTCTTTTTGCATGCCGATGTGTGGCCGCCGGACGAATTCTTCCGGGATATCTCCCGGACCTTATCCGAAGACTACCAGGCGGGCTTTTTTTCCTATCGCTTCGACAACCCGACGCTCCTGCTCAGGATCAATGGGTATTTTACCCGGAAGGACGGGCTTTTTACGGGAGGCGGGGATCAATGCCTGTTTATTGAAAAACAAACGTTTGAAGCCCTGGGCGGATTTGACCCGGATCAGGTCCTGATGGAAGACTTTGAGTTTTTTCGTCGGATGAAACGGGCCCGCACCCCCTATCGAATCGTCCATAATGACATGGTGGTTTCCGCCCGGAAGTATAAGCGGAATTCCTATCTGCGGGTAAACCTCAGCAATCTGTTCCTCTTGATTCTATTTCATTGCGGATGCAAACCGGACACCCTCAAGCGTCTCTACGGGAAATTATTCCGCCCCAATCCATAGGACCGCATCCGGTTCTGCTTGTGATTCTAAGATACTAAGTAGCTTTTTTTACCTCCCCGAGGGTGTAGAGTTGCTCCAGGGTGGGTGTCTCGCTTCCCCCTGCCGGCTCCAGGGTAATTCCAAAGGCCTCGGATTCATTCGGGTTGGGTAAGGCAAAGATCCGGTCATCCTCGGAGGCAAAATCCTCCAGGAGGCCCAGGCTTGTGGGGGTCAGCGGATCCAGCTTCAGGGACCATACCTGATAGACCATTCCCGGGGGTGGCTCCGGCAGGCCGATCGCATCGATCAGCAACTGCCCGGAATCCCGGTTCCAGTACACGCGGGCGTAGGCCTCAGGGGCCACCTGTTGGCCGTCGAGCGGCACGACGGAAATATTTTTGTCCCGGAGTTCCCGCATTATAGAATCGGTGTCGGCAAGGGCCTCCCGGGTCGCCTCCACCTGTTGCTCCAGGAACTGGTTGTCCTGCTGGAGTACCTGGACATCGGCCTGCAGGCGCTGCCGTTCGCTTGCCATCCATATAAGCCCGGCCCCGAGTACCAGGGCTGCCGCCCAGCCGGCCCAGGTTGCCCAGGGTTTCCTCCGGGGTTCCAGGGTCCTGACGCCGGGGGTCCCGGCCCGTCCTTCCGAAGGATCCGCCTGGATCCGCTGCCGGACTGACTCGAAATCGAACCGGGCACCCGACGGGGCCAGACTGCTGCCCAACCGGTTAAAGGCCGATTCAATCGCCTGTATTTCTGCCAGGATTTCCGGGTGTTCGGAAGCCAGGCGGGTCACCTCGCGGCTTTCGTCTTCGCCAAGTGCCCCGGCTACGTACAGCTCGAGGATCCCGGATTCTATGTAGGCTTGAACATCCATCAGTCGACTAAATTTTTACGAAGACGGGAGATGCAGTTGCGGACCCGCGTTTTAACAGTCCCCAGGGGGATGTCCAAATAGTCCGAAGACTCTTTCTGCGTCAGGCCTTTAAAATACAGCAATTCGATGATCTGGTGGCATTTTTTACCAAGGCCGCGGATCAACCCTTTGACGTGATTCATGTCCACGCCGAAGGTTTGCTCCTCCTGCTCTTCTGCCATATCTACGAAAAAGGTCGTATGAAGGTTCAATTGCTGCTCTTTGTGCGATTTAGAGCGCAATTCGTCGATTGCCGCATTGCGGGCAATATTCAGGACCCAGGTAAAGAAGCGGCCTTTGGAGGCGTCGTAACTGGCCCGGTAGTCCCAGATTTTAACAAAGACGTCCTGGGTGAGCTCCTCGGCCCGTTCCCGGTTTCTTAAAATCGTGTGGATCACCCCACAGATATTCGGGGCATACCGGGTATGCAATTCTTTAAAGGCGGCCAAACGGCCGGCCTTAAATTGTTCAATCAGGAGGTCCTGTTCCAATAGGGTAGGGTCTGGGTTTTGCTCGGTATCGGAACCTGTGCGGATTATTGGATTATACCGGTGCAGCTTACGCGCGCGCCGGCCGCCCCGCTGGGCTGGGAAGTAAAGTCGTCCGCGCCCTGGTGTACGATAACGGCCTTGCCGATAATATTCTTGTTCGGGTCTTCACAGCCCAGGCACCATTGGTCGGTCTCGAATTCCACAGTGGCGGTGCCATCTTCGGCGGCCGTGAAATTCCCGATATCGCCTTTGTGGTATCCGGCTTCGTCCCCCCACTGTCCATGGGGCTCCCCGGTCGGGTTCCAGTGCCCGCCTGCAGAAGTCCCGTCAGCTGCCGAGCAATCGGCGTTTTGGTGGATGTGGATGGCGTGTTCCCCGGCGCTGAGGCCTGTGAAGGAAGCCTCCATCATCACTGTTCCATCTTTCTCGGTAAAACTGACGTCTCCCTGCACCCCGCTGTCGCTCTTGGGCTCCATGGTGAACTTGACGATTTCCTCACTGACTTCCTCAGTGACAGTTTCCATATTTTCTTCCATTTCATCCGCGGCGGCGTCGGCCTCTTTCTTGGTTTCTTTGCAGCTGAAGCTGATTGCAAAAAGAAGTGCGAGTACGCTTATGGTGGTCTTTTTCATTTTACTGTTTTTGGATTCGGCTAAAAATAGGGAATATTCCAATGGATGGCAACCTCAATCCGGCTTTCCTTTAACCAGATCACTAGCTGTTTTCGCCCCCTGGTGCAGCCGGCGGCTGACCGTCAGGGAGCGTTCGATACGCCTTTGGGGTGAGGCAACTCCCAGAACCCAGTAGATCACAGAACGGCAAGCCCCAGGGGATAACTGGCGAAACTTTTTGAAGGCATCTGTGTCCTGTCGGAAGACTTCCTCGAGCTCGGGCGGCAAGTCCACCCCGAACTCCGTCTGGTCTTCTTCGAGACGCACAGTAAAATAATCATTGGGGAAGACGCCCAGGGATTTCTGGTTTTTCCGGTTGAACATTATATAAAAGGCCCCATGGCGCTTCTGGAGTGCAGCGTGATAACGGACGGATTTTCCTTCGAATCTGGCGCAAACCACCACCCGGCGCATGTCTTTTTCAACGAACGGACGGACTACCGCATCCGGTAGGGCCAGGGCATGGGTATCCTGCAGGGTGGTTTCAAACTCTGGGCTCCGGATCATGGCGAAAGGCGCGTCAGGATTTGGACGGGTCCGTGCAGGGTTCTGTGGACCGGGCACTTATCGGCGATTTCGAGCAGTTTTTGCACCTGCTTTTCATCCAGGTCTCCGGTTATGCGGATTTCCCTTCGAAAGGTATCGATCCGTGCCTCCCCGGATTCGCACTGGTCGCAATCAAGGGCGTGTTCTTTGCCGTGGGAGGTGTGGACTTCCACGTGCTGCAAGTCCCATTTTTTTCGTTTGGCGTACATCTGAAGCGTCATGGCCGTACAGGCCGAAAGGCCTGCAGCCACCAGTTCGTAAGGGGACGGGCCCAGGTCCCGGCCGCCGAAACTCTCCGGTTCGTCCGCCAGCATGCGGTGGTTGCCCACGAGCATTTTTGTGGTAAACCCGGCGTCCGCTTCCAGGCTGGCTACCACCTGCTGCTCCGTTTTCAGGGGCGGTTGGTCTGGTTGCACCGTATACCGGGCTGCCCAGGAAGCAATCACCGAACCGGCGTACCGGGCATCGGACGGCAGGCTGAGCAGGTGGTCGGCCCTGTCCAGGGTGATGAAACTCTTGGGGTGCCGGGCCGCCCTGTAAAGCCGTTCGGCCTGGTCGATGCCCACGATGGTATCCTGGGGGGAATGCAACAGCAACAGGGCTTTCCCCAGGGAGCCCAGGCGTTCTTCCAGGGGATGATCCTCCAGGTCGTCCAGGAATTCTTTCCGGATCCTGAAAGGCCGGCCGCCGATTCGGACCTCGGCGCTGCCCGTTGTCTCGATGGTTTCAAGGGATTCCCCCAACAAGCCGGTTACGTGCTTTGGGTTGGCCGGGCTGCCGATGGTTGCCACCGCCCGTACATCGGGAAGCTCAAAAGCCGCAGCCAGACAGGCGGTACCCCCCAGGGAATGGCCTACGAGCAGTTGCGGGGCCTCAAAATGGGATTTCAGGAAATCCGAAGCGGCCACCAGATCCCAGATATTCCTCGAAAAATCCGTGGATGCGAATTCGCCATCGCTGCCGCCCAGGCCGGTAAAATCAAAGCGCAAAACGCCAAAACCGCTCATAGTCAACGACCTGGCTACTTCACGTGCCGCCCGCAAATCCTTGGAACAGGTAAAGCAGTGGGCGAACAGTGCAAAAGCGGCGGGTTTCCTATCGGCCGGCAATTCGAGCTTGCCCGCCAATTGCAGGTTCCCGGCGCCGGTAAATCGGATGCTTTCAGATTTCATGGCAAATGTTTTAACGGTTCAGCCCGTGCTTCCCACCGCCTGGAGGGTTAGGGGGTTGCCTGTTTCCGCCTCAGGTCCGGATTAAAGAAAACCCCGAGTTGCAACCGGTCGTAATGCGCGGTTGAGAAATGGTTTTTCAGGTATCCCGCCTGAACGCTCAGGGTCGGGCTCAGTTTGGCCCCGAGTGCCAGGTAGAGCCGGTTCTGGCCAAAAATGTTGCCCTGAAGGTTCAGGAAGACCTCGTCGTACCAGTTCAAGAAAAACGTGTCCCCGAGCGGATAGGTTACCTGCAACCTGTATCGCGCCCGGTGCTGGGTTTCCGTCGGGCCGTCGAAATTCAGGAACCGCTGCTCCAACCGGTAGCGGTGTTCAAAAGCGAAACGGCTTACGGTGTTTTTCAGGATAAACTGTTGAAAGATACGGTGTTCGGTGATTTTATTCAACAGGGCCTCATCCCCTTCAAATGTCGGGTCCGTATCGATGTACGCATACCCGAAAGTGGCGATGGCCTCATCGGAAATGTGGTAGTTTGCACCGGTGCGCAAAAGCATCTGGTTGAAGCTGTTTGTAATTTCGTAGAAACGGAACTGCGCCTCGGTGTGGATGCTCCAGCGTTCGGCCACCTGGTTCATCCCGAAGTACATGTACCAGGCCCCCAGTTTTTCCTCCCCGTTCACCTGGGCCTGCAGGGTATTTGCGCCCAGCATTAAAAGCAATAGCAGGCCGGAGATCCGGCCCGCTTGTTGGATATTATTTATCAATCTCATAAAATATTAGGTCGTTTATTGGGTTTCACTCTCCAGTTCTGCCTCCTCCTTGCAGCCAAAAGCCACGGCCAGGAGCGATAAAAAAAGTAATCGTTTCATGGCTTTGTTTTTTAAGTGGGTTCGTCGTCTCCCGGATTAGGACGCCTATTCCAGCCGGAAGGTTTCAGTTTCCTCAAAAGGAGTTACCTCCAGCGCTTCCATCTCGTCCCGGTAGGCTTCCCAACGGTCCGTAAAAAATGCATTTGTTTTTTCCAGGGCGGCCTGCAGGTCTGCCTCAGCAAACCGGATCAATTGTCGCTCCGTAGCGGTGAGGCCGCCGGGGCGGCTGCTGGAATAGCCGGATGCATTGCTCAGGCGCTGCATCACGGTCATTTCCGGGTTGCGCACGATGCCCTGGCGTTTGTCTTCCTTCCCGATGTACAGGGCCACCAGGGAATCGATCTGCTTAACGATCTCCCCGGAAGCGGCAATCGGGTCCTTAAAGGCCTCCTCGTCCTTTTTCTTGAGTTCCTTCCGGTATTCCTCCGCGATGTTCTTGCTTTCGATGAGCTGCCGGACGGCATCGGCAGCCGTTTGCTGCCACCCTTCCAATTTCCGGGAGGTCTCGTAGGCATCGGTAAGTGCCTTCTGCGGGATGTCCAGGCGCGGGTCGCTTGCAACCTTCACGGTTGTGCTGTCTGCGGACTCGCCAAAATGGGCAACCACCTTATAGGTGCCGGGTAGCACGTCCGGGCCGCCGGGTTCCCGGTTGCGTTTGCGGATGGATCGGGAAGGCCGGTCTGCACCCGCCTCATCCAGCCCCCAGTAAATCCGGTGCAGGCCCGCCGAATCGGGGGTTTTGTATTTGAGGGTGCGGATCAGGCGTTCCCCGTCGTAAAATTTGAAAACAACGGAGTCCCGGGTCATTTTCTCGTTGTCTTCCCCCTCGTTGTCTTCCCCCGGGGCCGACTCCTTCTCATTTGCCCCGCTGTTGCCGGCTCCTTTCTTTTCTGCATCCATTTCCTTTTTGCCGGACTTCAGGTAATAGGTAATCATCGCCCCGCGCCGACGATTCTCTCCGTTAAAAATGGCGTCCCCCCCAAACCGGCTGCCGGTGGGTTGCTGGTAGGCCGCCTGGTAGGCAGTGGGGGTGGGGAAGAGGGCAATATCCTTCTCGAGGACCGCCGGGTTCCCGGCAATGGCCCTCAGGGGACGGATATCGTCCAGGACCCAGGCCGCCCGTCCGAAGGTGCCGATGACCAGGTCATGCTCCCGCGGATGTATGGCCAGGTCTTTAGTGGAAACTGTCGGGTAGCCGTGGTCCCATTTGGACCAACTGGATGCCCCGTCCATACTGTAGTACAACCCATCGTCCGTACCCAGGAAAAGCAGGTTTGGATTTTCAGGGTCCTGGATGATCGACAGCGTATAGGAGGCCACGTCGTCAGCGTCCACAATCCGTTCCCAACTCCGCCCGAAATCCCGGGTCCGGTAGGCGTATGGCGTATAGTTGAACCGCCGGTAGTCGTTGGCTACCAGCAGGGCTTCTCCCGGGTTGTCCGGAGAGGCCTTGATCTGCGGGATCCAGCTCCCTTTGGGCAGCCCTTTGATGTTGGTGCCCACCTCGGTCCAGGTGCCGCCCCCGTCACGGGTAATGTGCAAGCGCCCGTCGTCCGTACCCACCCAAAGCAGGTTGCGCTCGGCCGGGGAGGGTTCGATAACCAGGATCGTACAGTGGTTTTCCGCCCCGGTGGCATCCAGGGTGAGCCCCCCGCTTTCGCTTTGCTTTTGTTTTTCCGGGTCGTTGGTGGTCAGGTCGGGCGAAATCACCGACCAGGTGAGTCCTTTGTCCGTGCTTTTGTGCACAAACTGGCTGCCGAAATACACCGTGCTGTTGTCGTACGGATCCTGCGCAATAGCGGCATTCCAGTTAAACCGGAGGCGCGTGGTGTCATCGGGGGGCGTGGGCCGGACCAGGTAATCATTCCCGGTAACATAATCGTAGCGCCCCACGTATCCCTGCTGGCTCATCGCATATCCATAACGGGAATCATCCGGGTCCGGGACTACGTCAAAGCCGTCCCCGAAGGCGATTTCCTGCCAGTAGGAATTCCTTATGCCCTGGGCTTTCCAGACATAGGCCGGCCCCCGCCAGGAGCCGTTGTCCTGCATCCCCCCGTATACGTTGTAGGGAAACTCGTTGTCCACGGAAATATGGTAGAACTGGGCCACCGGCAGGTTACCGACAAAGCGCCAGGACTTGCCCCCGTCCATGGTCAGGTTCAGGCCCCCGTCGTTCCCGTCCATCATAAACTGCCCGTTTTCCGGGTGGATCCACCAGGCGTGGTGGTCCGGGTGGACGCCATTGTCCACACCGTATGCCGGCATGAGTTCCGTAAAGGACTTGCCGCCGTCCTCGGAGACATTCACATAGGTAAATACCGAATACACGCGGTTTTCGTTTTCCGGGTCCACATACAGGTCCGAGTAATAGAACGGACGGTTCCCGATATCGTCCCCGTCATTGATTTTTTTCCAGGAAAACCCACCGTCATCGCTGCGGTAGAGCGCATTCTTTTTGGATTCCACCAGGGCGTAGACCCGGTTGGGCTTATTCGTGGCTATGGCCAGGCCAATCCGCCCCAGGTTCCCCTTGGGCAGGCCGTCCGCATCGGTGAGTTGTTTCCAGGACTTACCCCCGTCGTGGGTCATGTACAGCCTGCTTCCTGGCCCTCCGGATTCAAAGAACCACGGCCAGCGACGGTGCTCCCACATCCCCACGATCAGTTTGTTCGGGTTGGAGGGGTCCATGACCATGTCCCCCACGCCGGTTTTGTTGTTGACAAACAGGATTTTCTCCCAGGTTTCGCCCCCGTCGGTGGTCTTGAATACCCCCCGTTCCGGGTGTTCCCCCCAGGGGGAGCCAATGGCCCCGACATACACCGTTTCGGGGTCGGTGGGGTCGATGATAATCCGGTGGATATGGCGTGTTTGTTCCAGCCCCATCCGCTGCCAGGATTTCCCGGCATCCAGGGAGCGGAATACCCCGTATCCGCCATTGAGGCTGTTCCTGGGGTTGCCTTCGCCGGTCCCCACCCAGATCACTGAAGGGTTGCTCTGCTGGATGGCCACGGCCCCAATACTCGCGGTAACCTGGTCGTCGAAGACCGGTTCCCATTTGATTCCCCCGGAGGTGCTTTTCCACAGGCCGCCGGAAGCTGTCCCGACGTACATCACCTCGGGATCCTCCGTTACCACGTCAATGGCGGTAACCCGGCCGCTCATACCGCCCGGGCCGATATTCCGGGGTTTCAGGTCGCCTGCGAGTTGCATGTTGAATTGTTGGGAAAACAGGGGGGCTGCCGCCAGCAGCAGGGCTGCGAGAAGTCGTTTTTTCATAAGGGAATTAGTTAGCGGCCTAAAAATACGAAAAGGGGTCCGGGGATTTCTTAAAGGTGTGTTAAGAAGGCCCGCTAGAAACAGCCTCCATAGGGATCTGCCTTATATTTAACTCGTTTCCCTACCGATTCGCTATTTTATATCTGAACTCATGAAGAATATTATCAGGCTCGTGCTCTTAACGGGTATCGTCGGGTTAAATGCCCCTGTAAAAGCCCAATACGCAGTTGAACCGGTTGAAGGATTTACGCCCCAAATCGGGATAGTGGTGGACATGTTGGAGGAAATCAAAGACCGGATTGAAGCCGATGTCCGGGGCCTGAGCCTGGCTGAAACTGATTTTAGGTTCGATGATCGGGCCAACAGCATCGGCGCCCTGATTATGCACCTGGCGGCTACCGAGGCCTATTACCAGATCGAGACCCTGGAAGGGAATGCCTGGTCTGCAGAAGACATGGCCTTTTGGGGGGCAGCCTCGGACCTTGGGGAGGCGTCGCGGGAAACCTTCACCGGCAAACCGATTGCCCATTACCTGGATATCTGGGATACCGTACGGGAGAAAACCCTGGGAGGCCTCAAATCCCGGGACGATGCCTGGCTGGCGTCTGAAATTGAGGAAGGAGTCAACAACCATTGGGTATGGTTTCATGTCCTCGAACACGCGTCAGCACACATGGGGCAGATTGCACTGGTTAAACAACGATTCCCCGATTAAGCGTCGTAAAAGGACTCCGTCGTAAAAGGACTCAGGTAATCTTCCCCTTGAAGGTTTTTTCTTCCGGCTCTTTCGGCTCTTTTGTTTTTCTCCGGGGCTTCTGCAAAACCAGGAACTGGATGCCCAGGGCAAGCACAATCAGGACAATCAATTCTACCTGCATCAGGAGCTTGCTGGACCGGATGGCCCGGGAACCGATCAGGAGTTGGCGTTTCCCCTCGCTGAGCTGGATGTCCGAAAGCGTCCGGGCCTGCCCCTTCAGAACTTCCAGCCTCGTGGACAGTTCGTCCCGGTCCGGATGCGTTGCGGGGTTCGCCATTTCGGCCTCCGCAGCCTGCAGCTGCTCGATTTGTTCCCCGAAGGCGGTTAGCGTCCGCTCTTCGTTCTCGGTTAACCGGGTTTCCCGGAACAACCGCAACAACTGCCCGATCTGGGCATCGACCACCGCGTTGCGCCGCTGGAAGAAGACGGTATCCGAGGTGGCCAGGGCCATGCGTTTTTCGTCCAGGAGGTCTGCGATTTTGAAAATCAGGTCCTTCACCACCAACCGGTCTTCATAGATAGTGATGATGGAATCTTCCACCTTGTCAAAATTTGCCTGGTCGATGCGGTAGGTGGCCAGGATGACAAAGAATACGAGCAACAGGCCCGCAAAAAATCTGATTTTATCTTTCTTCATAAGCCCCGGGGTTGGTATCCTGGTAAGGCAGTATGCCTCCCCGTAATGTAAGGGATTTGGGCACCTTATCAAAACAGGCTGCCTGGGCTGCCCTTCCCCAATTATTTCCCAATTCCGTGAAAAATACCGGAATATAACAGTACCTTCGCGCCCTTAATCCGAGGTTCCGGTGTTTGAAAACTCAGGGGATCTCACCGATACATCCCTATGACATTTGAACAACTCGAACTAGCAGAGCCCATTCTCCGGGCCCTGAAAAAAGAAAATTATTCCCGCCCCACCGATATCCAGGCCCAGGCAATCCCCCACGTCCTCAACCGGCGTGACGTAATGGGAAGCGCCCAGACCGGGACCGGAAAAACGGCGGCCTTTGCCATCCCCATCCTGCAGCATCTGGAACGCGACCGACGTTACGGTGGTAAACGCGGCGTAGTCAATGCGCTGATCGTCACGCCCACCCGGGAACTCGCCATCCAGATCGGGGAAAGCCTTACGGCTTACGGCCATTATACCGGCATTCGCAACACCGTCATCTTTGGCGGGGTGAAACAGGGCAAACAGGTAGAAGCCCTCCGCAGGGGGGTCGATATACTGGTGGCTACCCCGGGACGTCTGCTGGACCTGATGGACCAGGGGATCATTTCCCTGAGCAAGGTGGAGTACTTTGTGCTGGACGAAGCGGACCGCATGCTGGACATGGGCTTTATCCACGATATCCGGAAGATCATCGCCCGACTGCCCGCGGAACGGCAATCCCTGTTTTTTTCCGCAACCATGCCGGACGACATCGTTTCCCTTTCCCGGAAAATCCTGAGCGACCCGGTAAAGGTAGCCGTGAGCCCGGTTTCCTCAACGGCGGAAACCATCCGCCAGTACCTCTACTATACCAATAAATCCGACAAGAACGATTTGCTGCTGCATATCCTGAAGGACCCGGACATGGACCAGGTACTGCTATTTGCCCGGACCAAGCACGGGGCGGACCGCATCGTAAAAAACCTGGGCAAGAAAAAAATTTCAGCCGCGGCCATCCACGGGAACAAATCCCAGAACCAGCGCCAGAAAGCGCTTGGCCAGTTCAAGGACGGGAAGGTCCGCGTATTGGTGGCTACGGATATTGCCGCCCGGGGCATCGACATCGACCAGCTGCGCTATGTGGTGAATTTCGACATCCCGAATGTGGCAGAGACCTACGTCCACCGAATTGGGCGCTCCGGGCGCGCCGGGGAGGAAGGGGTCTCCATCTCCCTCTGCGAACCGGAGGAAAACGCCTATATCCGCGATATTGAAAAACTGATCGACCTGAAAATCGAACGGGTGGAGGACCACCCATTCCCGCAGACGGAGCGCCCGATGACGGCTGCCGAGAAGCAGGAATTCGAAAAGGAGAAGCAGCGTCGCAAGCAGGAGTATTTCGCCTCCCGGAAGAGGGGCGGCGGAGGACAGGGGCGCCAAAACCGGGGCCGCAGGCGCTAGATGCAAGTATTCCTGGGGGGAATTAACCGCGGGCGGACGGGTATCCTGCAGGATGCGGGTATACGGAACCGGCACCGGGTACCGGGCTTTTCACTACCTTTAATGAAACCCGGGTAACGGCCCGCAACCCCGATTTCGTTGAGACATCTCCTTCTGTGCTTTTTCTTGATTTCATTCGGTCTCAATGGCCAGCAGGACACCACGCATGTATTGTTCGTGGGCAACAGCCTGACCTATTACCACGATATGCCCGGGATGCTCCAGGCCATGCTTTCGGAAAAAGGACACCCGGTGCGCATCCATCAGAGCACGGTGCCGGGCATGTCGCTCAGGGGGCATTTTACCCAAATGATTACCGCACTGACGGATTCGACGGCCTTTACCCGCGGGAAAATGGCCGGAGAACTAACGGGCACGGAAAACAAATTGCTGGAGCGCAACTGGAACGTCGTCATCCTGCAAACCGGTACCGTGGAGGCGCTGATTCCTGAATCGCGCAACCTCTCGGTTTCCCCGGCCATCGCCAGGACGAAATCCTACCTGGGAGGCCCCGCGCGCATCATCCTGTTCAATACATGGGCTTCCGATACCACCTATCCCTTGCAATTTTGTCAACCGGGCGCCATAATCCACCCGTCCCTGCGCAGCAGGCCGTATTGTTCGGAGACCCTGGACAACCTGGCGCGGCATACCGGGGCCATCAATTCGGGATACGCCAAACTGGCTGCAGACAATGGCGTTGAAAAGTCCAATCACGGGGACCTGTTCCTGGAAATGCGCAACCTGCATGCGGAGGTTGGATTATTCGACGACGCCTTCCACCCGAGCCCGGCAGGCTCCTTTTTGAACGCTTGTGAGTTCTATTTCCTATTGACGGGGGAAAAAGCTGCCGACCTGGATTTTAACGGGCCGGTGCCCTCCCCGAAAGCCGCACTTCTTAAGCAGGTGGTGGACCGCTACCACGAGGATGGGAACCGTATCAGGAAAAATCCCAATTAACATGGATTTCACAAATAGGAATACTGATAATCAGTACCTTGAAGGTTGAATCAATTCCCAACAGCATGCCATTCACGCCTTCCCGCCGCACCTTCCTGAATTCCTCCGTTTTTGGCCTGCTGGCCGTTAGCCTCCCGAACATTCAATATGCGAACGCCGCAATTTACCGGCAGCCTACAGGCCTTCCGACGCCAGACATCCCGGAGAACTTTCCTTCCCTGCCTGACGAGTCGGTTCGCTCTGTAGTAGGCGCCAGCCATTCGAACCTGGATCGCGTCCGGGAATTGGTGGAACCTCGGCCCGAACTGGCCAGGGCCTGCTGGGACTGGGCTTTCGGGGATTTTGAAACTGCCCTGGGAGCTGCTTCTCACGTGGGCCGCCGGGATATCGCCGCCTACTTGATGGGGAAGGGTGCCCGCCCCAATATCTTCACCTACGCCATGCTCGGGGCTCTGGAAGCGGTGCGCGCAATGATCGAAGCAACCCCGGGGATTCAGAGGGTTTATGGCCCCCACGGCATCTCCCTGCTTTCCCATGCCAAAGCAGGCATGCGGGAGGTTGAAGGCGTACCGGTGGATACTACCCGGCAACAGCGCTTAATCGACTACCTGGAAGCATTGGGGGATGCCGACCCCGGCTGGCCGGATGCGCCTATGGGCGAAGCAGAAAAGGAGAAATACCTGGGGGACTACAAATACGGCCCCGGGGAGGCCGACGGTTTCAGCGTCCGCCTGAACATGCGTAAAATGCTTTCACTGGGGCGTTTGGGTGCGTTTGGCGGGGGCTTGTACTACCGCGGGAACCAGGCCTTTGTGTATAACGGGACGCCTTCCGTAACCGTTACCTTCCAGTTGGATGGGGAAACCGCCAGGAGCCTCACGGTGGAAGAGCCCGGTTTGCGCCTCGTCGCCAACCGGATCTGATATGCGCATAGCCCCTAAGTTCAGGAGAAAATATCCGTAACCTTTTACCCTGCCAGCCAGTCCTATCCGGGAGAACGATTATCTTAGTATCAACTGAAAATTCCCGATCTCATGCGCTATTTGTACGTCCTGACCATCCTGTTTTTCTTTATTTCCTGTGCCTCGGAAACCGGGGACGATCGGGCAGCTGAAATCCATACGGTCGAAAACGGTCTGCTCCCCGGGATCCTCGTGGAAGGGGAATCCATCCCCCGTTATTCTATGGAAGAACGGATGGAAAAATACAACGTCCCAGGGGCAGGTATTGCCGTGGTATCGGATGGAAAACTCCGCTGGGCCCGGGCCTATGGTGTGGCCAATACCCAGACGGGGCAGCCCGTGGATACGGCAACCTTATTTCAGGCAGGGTCGATCAGCAAGCCCATAGCTGCCCTGGCCGCCCTACAACTCTGGGAGGAAGGCAAGGTGGACCTCGATGCGGATGTCAACACCTATCTCAAGGATTGGAAAGTACCGCAGTCTGCCTACACGGACAGTGCCCGGGTCACCCTGAGGCTCCTGCTCACCCACTCAGCCGGGATGACCGTCCATGGGTTCCCCGGCTACAAACAAACAGACCGTTTTCCGGATATCGTGACAGTGCTGGAGGGACGCGGCAACACGGACCCGATAGTTGTGGATACGGTGCCCGGCAGCCTCTGGAGATACTCGGGCGGCGGGTATACCGTCATGGAAAAGGTCGTTGAAGACGTAAGCGGGATGCCTTTGGAAACGTATATGGATAAAAACATCCTCCCGCAACTCGGGATGCATCATAGCACCTACCAACAACCCTTGGACTCCCCGTTCACCGACAATGCGAGTGCCGCCTATGACCGTGATGGCGAACTTATCGATGGGCTTTGGAACAACTACCCGGAACAGGCAGCCGCAGGCCTCTGGACCATCCCATCCGACCTGGCGGCCTATTGTATTGCCATCCAGGAGATCCTTTCGGGTGAACGAAATGGCCCCATTTCGCAGCAAACGGCGCAGGCAATGCTTACCAAACACCTCGGGGACTGGGGACTCGGGCCGGCCCTGCAGAAGGAGGGAGATTCCCTGCTTTTTGGCCACGGGGGTAAAAATGCGGGTTTTACGAATAATATGCTGGCAACTGCCCATCAGGGCCGGGCGGTAATTGTGATGACCAATGCGGACCAGGGGGGCAACCTGATGGGGGAGGCCATCCGCGCGGTATCCGACTATTACGGCTGGGGCTTCAGCAAACCGAGAACGGTCCAACTCATCGAGATGGCGGCAGATTCCCTGGCCGCATTAGCGGGGAATTATGTCCTGGATTTTCCGGTTCCCGGAATTGGGGAATACCGGATTTTCGTGGAGCCCCGGGACGGAAACTTATTCGTTAAAGACCCCAATAACGGGGAGGAGAACCTGTTGAGCCCCATGGATTCCCTGAAATTCGTCGATGTGGAAAAAGGGGAAAACGTCCGGTTTTCAGTAGTTGGCGATACATTGGAGATGACCTGGAACGGCCGCTACCGGTTCCTGCGTATGGGGCAGCATCCCTAAGCAATTCGGTTAGAGCGCCTCCCCCCGGTAATATTCCAGTACCCGCACCCTGAGCAGGTATTCGTATTGCGCATTGGCAAGGGCCACGCGTGCATTGTCCAGGTTGTTTTTACTCACGATGTATTCCGTACTGTTCGAAACCCCGTTGTTAAAGCGGATTTCGTTGATGCGGAAGGACTCCTCATAGGCAGTCACCTGCTCCTCGAGCACCCGAACCCGTTCCAATGCGGTTTCCATATCCGCATGGGCTCCCCGGATGGCCTGCCGGAATCGCAGTTCTGCCTGCGAGAGTTCGACCTCCGCCCGGCTGCGTTCAATCTTCTGTTGTTTGAGGTTGTTATGCGCCTGCAAGCCATTAAATAGCGGGATGCGCGCGCTTACCCCGTAAAAGGTGTTCAGGTTGTTGTCTAACTGGTCCTGAAACTCGATCCGATCTGCCTGGAAAATCGAATTTTCGCTTTGTACAGGATAGTTTTGTCCGCCAACCGTAACAAAATCGCCCGTATCGACAACCTCGGTCCCGGTTTGGGTAAACATATTGGCAAGGCTGGAATAATTGGACCGCAGCCCTGCAAAAAACGAAATTTCCGGCGTGAACTGCCCCCGGGCGGAGGCAACCCCTTTCCGTGCTGCCTCCAGGCGCAGGCGGCGTGCCTCGATGGCATCCAGTTTCGCCAGGGCCTGGCCGTACACCTCCTCGGCCGACAGCGCATAGGGCTCAAAATCCATCAGGATGCCGAGCCGGGCCGGGTCGATGGGGGAAGATGCGTTGATCAGTCGTTCCAGCTCCAGCACAGCAGCCGTAAGGGCGTTGCGGGCCTGGGCCAGGGTGGCCCGGTCAGAGGCATACTGACCCTGCAGGTCGCGGAAGGCAGCCGGGTTCCCTGTTTCCTGGTCAAAGAGGGTTTTCAACCGGTCTACCTGTACCTGGGTAGAGCCAATACGGCCTTCGGTTAGGCGGACGAGTTCCCGGGCATTCACGGCCTGGAGAAACGCCAGGGTAACATCCAGGGAGAGCGCCTGCCGGGCCGCCTCGTATTCCAGGTCGGCCGCTTTCAGGTTCAACCGTTGCCGGCGCATCGCGTTGTACTGGCTAAATCCATTGAACACCAGGGCGTTCAGGTTCAGGCCAATGTTCGAAAAGGTCAGCTTCTCATTGATATAGTCGTTTGTAAACGGGTCGATGCTTCGCCCCTCGTTAATCCCGAGGTCGAAACTGCTGTTGATCCCGGGCATCATATCCCCGGCTGCCAGGCGGAAGTTGACGCGGGCGGTTTCTGCATCCAAACGGCTGCCCTCCAGGCCGGGGTTGTTCTCTAGCGCCATGGCGATGCAGTCTTCCAGGGTAATCACCGCAGACTCCTGGGCAGAAACCCGGGATTCGGCAATAAGCAAGAAAATAACAGGCAGAATGCTTAAGCGTACATGTATCATAATTCGGGATTATCGGTCCAGCTTCCATCGAGCAGGTGCAGGATGCGGCTGCCGTAGGAGGCGTTGAATTCGGAATGGGTGGCCTGGAGGATGGTGGTACCGTCCTGGTTGAGTTCCCGGAACAGGTCCATGATTTCCTTGCTCTGGCGGGAATTCAGGTTGCCGGTCGGTTCGTCCGCGAGCAACAGTTTCGGTTTTGAGATCAGGGCCCTGGCCACACCGACGAGCTGCTGCTGGCCCCCGCTGAGCTGGCTGGGGAACAGGTCTTTTTTACCCACTATGTTGAAGCGGTCGAGGATGTCGCCAACCAGCGCTTTCCGCTCAGGGGACGGTACCTTTTGATACAGAAGCGGTGTCTCGATGTTCTCGTAAACCGTCAGCTCGTCGATCAGGTGGTAGGCCTGGAAGACAAAACTTATGTGGTCCTTCTGCAAGCGGGCCCGCTGCTTGTCCCGCATCCCGTGTACTGCCTGGCCCTGGAAGTAATAGGCACCCTCATCGAAATTGTCGAGCAACCCGATGACATTGAGCAGGGTGGATTTCCCCGAGCCGGATGGCCCCATAACCGAAAGGAATTCCCCTTCAGCTACTTCCAGGTTCAGGTGTTTGAGCAAGTAGATCCGGTTTCCCCCCTGCTGGACCCACTTATAGATATTTTCGAGTTGTAGCAACATGTTGGAGTGTATACTTAGGGCCTGACGTTTCGCTTCAGGGCATTTTTTATTCAGTGCGCAAACTTTTTACGGGATTTGCCAGGGCCGCACGGACGGCTTTGAATGCCACGGTGAGCAGGGCAATCCCCAGGGCCGCCCCGCCGGTTGCGAGAAAGATCCAGGCCCCAATGGGGACGCGATACGCAAAGTCTTCCAGCCAGGAATGCATTGCCCACCAGGCAACCGGGCTGCCGATAACAAATGCGATCAGTACGAGTTTGAGGAAATCGCGGGAGAGCAACCCCAGGATATTCCCGAGGGATGCGCCCAGCACTTTGCGGATACCGATTTCCCGGGTCCGCTGTTCCGCCACGTAAGTGACCAGCCCAAACAGGCCCAGGCAGGCAATCAGGATGGCCAGTACGGCAAAGCTCAGGGCTACCTGTCCCATTCGCTGCTCCTGTCGGTACATCTGGTCAAAAGATTCGTCAAGGAAGGTGTAGGTGAACGGCATGCCGGGAGCCACTTCCCGGAACCTCGCTTCGATTTGCGCCAGGGTGGATTCCAGGCCCTGCGGATCGACACGGAAGGCAGTTACCCAATCGTTCCTGCCAAGGCGGATAGCCAGGGGGCCGACATTCTGCCGCAGCGATTCGAAATTGAAATCCCGGACTACGCCGATTATTGTAAATATCAAAGGCTCCGACATATCCGGGGATTGTGTATAGAGTTGTTCCCCTACCGGGTTATCCACACCGAGGATTTTAGCTGCCCGCTCGTTGATGATCAGCGCCGTGGAATCCGTCCCGAATTCACGCGAGAAATTCCGGCCTTGGAGCAGCTCCATCCCCAGGGTGGGGATGTAGTCAAAATCCGACCGCCAAATCTGCATATTGAAAACGTTGTCCTCCGTCATCACCGGATCCATAGAGAAGGTGGTGTCCCCCCGCGAAGAATTGGCCACAGGCAGGTATCCCCCGAAAGTGGCAGCATGCACCCCGGCGAGTTTAGCCGCCTCGTTTTTGAAAGTCTCCCGGCTGGATCCGGGAATCCCGTCGGTTTCCACGACCACAACCTGTTCTTTGTCAAAGCCGATTCGCATATTTCGGATAAATTCCAGCTGGTTATAGATTACCAACGTTCCTATTATCAGGATGATGGAAACCGCAAACTGGAAGACTACCAGTGCATTCCGGAACCGGGATTCCGCGTTTCCGGTTGCCCCACCCCCTTTTAATACGCGCACCGGGTTGAAAGCCGCCAGGAAAAATGCAGGATACAGCCCGGCCAGGATACCCACCACAAAAGGCAAAAGGAGCAGGAAAAGCAGGTATCCGGGGCGCCACAGGTCGGAAATTACCAGGGATTTACCGGACAGGTCGTTGAACCAGGGCATTGCCAGGGCGCAGAGGCCCAGGGCCAGTGCCAGCGAGAGGGCGGCCAGCAGCGTGGATTCCGTGAGGAACTGGCCCACCAGGGCGGGTTTGCGGGAGCCGAGTGTTTTGCGGATTCCGACTTCCCGGGCCCGACCTGCAGATCGCGCCGTGGAGAGGTTCATAAAATTTACGCAGGCGATGACCAGCACAAACAGGGCAGCCAAGCCAAAGATATAGACGTTCTGGATGTTGCCATTCGGCTCCAATTCGAAACTCCGGTCAGATTGCAGATGGATGTCCGTAAGCGGCATCAGGGAATACTCAATCCGGTTCCCGCTTTGGCGGAAAGATTCCAGGTCCGTATCCATAAAGTCCCTTAGAAGCGGGGAGAGGTATTCCACAATGATTTGTTCAAATTTCTCCGGAAAGTCTGCCGGGTCGGCCCCTTCGGCCAGCAGCAGGTAAGTATGAAAGTTGTGGCTCCCGTAATTCCCCCAATTGTAGGAGACGTTCTGCATGGAAAAGAAAAAGTCAAAATGGAAATGAGATTGTTCAGGAATATCCTCGAATACGGCCGTAACCTGGTAATTTCCATCGCCCGGGTCATTGGTTTCCAGCACCTGGCCCACGGCTGCCTGGGGACTCCCGAAATACCGACTGGCGGCAGATTCGGAGATCACCACGGTGTTCGGCGCATTCAGGGCATGGGACCCCTGTCCGGCTATTACCGGGAGGGTAAACAAATCAAACAGCGTTGAATCGGCATGGGCCACCTGTTCCTCCTGGATGAACTCCGAACCCCTGCGGATGAGCTTGGCCCCCGTATTGTTGTAGATTCGAACGTACTCCAACACCTGGGGAAATTCCGCTTTGAGGGTTTCGCCCATCGGATCGGATGTGACGGACAGGCTCAGGTCCGTGCCCCCCATCCGGATATCGGAATCCACGCGGTAAATGCGGTCGGCAAATTCGTGGTGGCGATCGTATCTCAGTTCGTCCGAGACATAGAGTGCGATCAGCACAAAACACGCCAGTCCCAGGGACAACCCGAAAATATTGATAAAGGAAAACACCTGGTTTTTTTTCAGGTTCCTCCAGGCGATTTTTAGATAGTTGCGGATCATGGCTGCTCGGTTTCTTGATGAGGATTTATTCGGTCCGAAGGCTTTTGACCGGGTTTTGCGTGGCCGCCCGAACCGCCTGGAAACTCACGGTGATTACGGTGATGGTCAGGGCCCCCAGGCCGGCGGCTGCAAAGATGAACCAGGTGATGGTCGTCCGGTAGGTGAACTTCTGAATCCAGCCGTCCATCATCCACCAGGCAATTGGGAAAGCCACCAGGCAGGCGATCAGTACGAGTTGCAGGAAGTCCTTGGAGAGCAGCATCCAGATATTGCTAACACGGGCTCCGAGGACCTTCCGCACCCCGATTTCCTTGGTGCGTCGCTCTGCGACAAAGGCGGTCAACCCAAAGAGGCCCAGGCAGCTGATCAGGATGGCCAGGATGGTGAATACCAGGGCCAGGTCGGCAACGCGTTCCTCGGAAGCAAATTTCTGTGCATACCGCTCATCCACGAAGTCGTACTGGAAGGGCAGGTTCGGGAACTGGCGTTTGAATACCGCCTCCACGGTGGCCAGGTTTTCCGTAACGCTTCGCTCGGGGTTCAACCTCAGGTTGTAATAGCTGATGTTTTCGTATCGGTCAAATACGAACATCGTCTGCTTCACCGGTTCGTAGGGGGATTGCATGATCATGTCTTCCACCACGCCGACCACGGTCAGGGGCGGGTCCGGGTCTTCGTCGTCGTCGTCCCGGATGAGCATGCCGATGGGATCCTGTATCCCCATATATTCCACGGCCGTCTCGTTGAGGAGTACCCCCAGGGAATCCGTGGCGAAATCCCTGGACAGGTCCCGTCCCCGGGTTATTTTCAGCCCCATGCTGGAAGCGTACTCTGGCGTAATGGCTACCCAGGCAAAATCTTCCTGGAAACCGGGGTCCTTGCCTTCCCAGGTAAACCCGGATCGGTTGGACCACACCGAAGTGGTCGGGCTGCTGGATGCAGACATTTCCACCACGGCACCCGAGGTTTTGAATTCGTTCCGCATCAGGTCGTATTTTCCGGAGAAGTCCTGGCTCATCACAGGAATCTGGATGAGACCGCTGGTATTGTAGCCCATGGGGCGGTTCTTGGCATGGTGTATTTGCTTCATGATTACCAGGGTACCGATAATCAGGGCCACCGAAATGGTAAACTGGGTAACGACCAGGATTTTTCGCGGCAGGGCGGAAAAGCGACCGGCGCGGAAGGTCCCCTTGAGGACTTTCACCGGTTGGAAGGATGACAGGTAGAGTGCCGGATAACTTCCGGCCAATAGGGCAGTCAGGATAATGAAGGCCAGGGAGGATGTCCAGAACAGGCTATTCCCCCAGGGAAAACTGATTTCCTTGGCGGTGAGCTGGTTAAATCCGCCCAGGGAGATCAGCACGATCGCCACGGCCAGGACAAAAGCGATGGCCGAGGTCAGCAGGGATTCCCCCAGGAATTGCCGGATGATCTGCCCGCGGGAGGAACCGATGGATTTGCGGATGCCTACCTCCCTTGCCCGTTTTTCGGAACGGGCCGTGCTGAGGTTCATGAAATTGATACAGGCCAGGATCAGTACAAAAAGGCCGATCCAGGCAAAGAGCCAGACGTATTCGATGCGTCCGCCGCTCTGCACCCCGTTCTCGAACTGTCCGCGCAAGTACCAATCGGTCATGGGCAGCAGCATGAGTTGCGGGTTGAAGGTGCGTCCCTCGTCGGTTACCCGGTCGTATTTTGCATTGCGGATGCCTTCTGAAGCGTCGGCCATGTCGATCCCCTCTTTCAATTGCACAAAGAGCTGGAAGGAGTTATTGCCCCAGGAATCCATGGCATTGCGGATCCATGCCTGGCTTTCTGCATAGAATTTCCAGGGGATCAGGTAGTCCATGTCGCCGAAGTTGGTGTTGTTCGGGATATCCCGGTACACCGCGGTGACCTGCATGTCGTGTTCGCTGTTCAGGCGCAGGATTTGGCCCACAGGATCCTGGTTCCCGAACAATGCCGTAGCCGCGGACTCGGAAAGCATAATGGAGCTCGGTTCCTTCAGCCCGGCCGGATCACCTTGCAGTATTTCCAGGGAGAGCATGTCCACGGCCCCTTCCTGCATGGCATTGCCCTCCCGGCTGATTTTCTTGTCGCCTACCTCCAGGTAATACGGGATTTGCCAGGAGGACATGACGATATGCTCAAAGTACTGGTTGTAACTTTCCCGGATGGCAAATTCCAGCGGCCGGGGGATGGCAGAGCCGGTTCCCTGCTTCCCGTTGAAGGTCTGGGTCTGGTAGAACTGCGCAATCCGGTCCCGGTTCGGGAAATGCGAATTGTAATCCAGTTCGTCCGTAACCCACAACCCGATCAGCAGGGTGACGGCCATGCCGGCAGCTAACCCAATAATGTTGATCCCGGAATACACCTTGTTCTTCCAGAGATTCCGCCAGGCGATTTTGAAATAGTTACGCAACATACATGTCGTTTTTTGATGGTGCCTCCCAACTTGGAAGGTCTTGATGAATAAACTCCGAGAATTGCTTTTTTACCGGTAGCTGCCCGCTGGGTAAGCTGGCCTTCCCGACCCGGTTGGATCAATAGGTTGCCAGTACATTTTCGGTCACCTTCTGCCCGTCCAGCATCCGGATAATCCGGTGGCTGTACTTGGCGTCGTGTTCGCTGTGGGTGACCATGATAATGGTGGTGCCTTGCTCGTTGAGCTCCGTGAGCAGGTCCATCACCTCGTTCCCGTTGGAACTGTCCAGGTTCCCGGTGGGCTCATCCGCAAGGATGAGCTTCGGGTTGTTCACCACGGCCCGGGCCACGGCCACGCGCTGCTGCTGTCCGCCTGAGAGCTGCTGGGGGAAATGGCGCCGACGATGCATGATCTGCATCTTTTCCAGCACCTCTTCCACGCGCGCCTTCCGGTCGGCGGCCTTCACTCCCGTATAGATCAGCGGCAGTTCCACGTTTTCAAAGACGGTGAGTTCGTCGATCAGGTTAAAACTCTGGAAGACGAAGCCGATATTGTGTTTGCGCAGGTTGGCCCGTTTGCGTTCGTTAAACCCGGATACCTCAATCCCGTTGAACTGGAAGCTCCCCCCGTCCGGGTCGTCCAGCAGGCCCAGGATGTTCAGCAGGGTAGACTTGCCACAGCCCGAGGGGCCCATAACGGCTACGAATTCGCCTTCCTTCACCTCAAACGACAGTTTGTTCAGGGCGATGGTCCGTACCTCCTCGGTACTGTAAAATTTCTCTAATTCTTCAACTTTGATCATGGTGGTAGTATATTATTTCGTTCTAATCGTATTTCAGCTCGCCCGTCTCAGTCCTCGAGGACCAGTTCCTGGATGTCGCCATAGTTGTCGTAACTGCTCGTGACCACCCGGTCGCCCGGCTGGAGCCCGCTCAGCACTTCGTAATATTCCGTATTCTGGGATCCCAGGGTGATATCAGTGCGGTAGGCGGTCCCGCCCCCCTCGCTCACCTTGAATATCCAGTTGCCCCCGGTTTTCTGGAAAAACCCGCCTTTCGGAATCAACAGGGCCTCCTTCTCCTCGCTGAGTGCCAGGCGGATCTGCAGGGACTGCCCGCGGCGGATCCCTTCCGGTGCCTCCCCGGTAAACTCCATATCCACCTGGAAGCGCCCGTTGGTTACCTGGGTGTATACCTTCTTGATTTCCAGCACATGGCGCTCCCCGTTAAATGAGAAACTCCCGCGTTGGCCCGTGTAGATCCGGGATATATAGTGCTCGTCGATATCCGCGCGTACCTTGAACCCGCTCAATACGTCGATTTGTCCGAGGCGCTCCCCTTTGACCTTGGATTGCCCGATTTCCGCATCCAGGGAGGTCAGCTGCCCGTCAATAGGGGCCCGGACCACCAGGTCTGCCACCTTGCGCCGCATGAGCTCCAGGGCGTTTTGGGTGCGCGCATAGGAATTGGCTATTTGCCGTTCCTCCTGGCTGACGGAAAGGGAATCCTGCCGGAGGATTTCCTCCGCCAGTTCCATCCGCTCCTTCTGGTAGTTGTAATCGTTTTCGGCGATGATGAGCTCCTGCCGTCCGATGGCGTCTTTTTCATACAGCCTCTTATTGAGCTCGTAAAGCCGGCGCGCCTCAATCAGGCTGTTTTCCACATCGGTATACTGGTTGAGCCTGTTGATGGTATTCTGCCTGGCGGCGTTTTGTGAAATCTGCATTTGGGTGAGCAGGTTATATACCTGGGTTTCCTGGTTGACCAGGCTGAGTTCCAGGTCGGTGTTCGAGAGCCGAAGGATGGGCTCGCCCTGCTGCATCATCGCCCCGTCTTCCACGAATTTCTCTTCCACCCGGCCGCCTTCCAATGCGTCCAGGTAGATGGTCGTGATGGGCAGGACCACCCCGTTCACCGGGATGTTTTCCTGAAAGGCGCCGCGCTGGACCGTACTGATGGAAATCCGTTCGGTCTGCACGTTGAGCTTGGCGCCGCCGCTGGTGGCGATAACCACGTAGGTAATCAGGGCGATCAGCAGAATGCCACCGGCGATATAGGCGATTTTCCGGGAGTCGAATCGTTTCTTTTCAATTGGGATGTCCATAGTGGTTTTAGCTATTCTATGAATTTCATGTGCAAAAGCATGCCAAATCCATAAGGCGCTATAAATCAAGTGGATGTTTAGATTGTGCGCGGGTGGAGTGTCCGGTTTTGATACACCGGGTGTCCGGTGCCGTAACACCGGGTGCGCTACCCGAAATTTAGCGGCCCCTGCCACAGGCTGAGCAATTGAAAATTGTAATATTGTAGTATGTCGCTCAAGAACGCACATATTCTGGTCATCGACGACGATGAAGACGTCCTGATTGCGCTCCGGTTGTTGCTGAAATCGAAGGTGGCCCGGGTGGTAACCGCCCGGAACCCAAACCAGATAGACCACCTGATGTCCGGCCAATCCTTCGATGTCGTGATCCTGGATATGAATTTTAACGGCCTGGTCCATACGGGGAACGAAGGGCTTTACTGGCTCGGGAAGGTGCGGGAAAAGGACCCCGGGGCCTCGGTAATCCTCATTACGGCCTATGGGGATATCGACCTGGCCATCCGGTCTTTGAAAAAAGGGGCCTCGGATTTCCTGGTCAAACCCTGGCAGAACGAGAAACTGCTGGAGGCCGTACGGGAGGCAGCGGGCAAGAAGGGGAGGAAGGCGAAGCCGCCCAGGGCAGGGGGCAATACACAGATTGTGGGGCAGAGCGCCCCGATGGAGGATGTGTTTACGAAAGTGGGGAAGGTAGCGCCCACCGATGCAAATATTCTGATCCTGGGGGAAAACGGAACCGGAAAAGACCTGGTGGCCCGGGCCATTCACGAAAATTCAATGCGCCGGAAAGGGCCGTTTGTCAAGGTGGATGTAGGGGCCCTGACCGATTCCCTGTTCGAAAGCGAGCTCTTCGGGTATCGGAAAGGCGCCTTTACCGATGCGCGGGAAGATCGCCCGGGTCGATTTGAGGCCGCCCAGGGTGGGACGCTGTTCCTGGACGAAATCGGGAATATCAGCCTGCGGCAACAAGCCCGCCTGCTGACGGTCCTGCAGAACCGGCAGGTAACTCCTTTGGGAAGCAACGAACCGATTCCCGTCGATATCCGCCTGGTATGCGCCACCAACAAGGGCCTGGAGGAACTGGCGGATGAAGCCACCTTCCGCCGCGACCTGATCTACCGGATCAACACGGTGGATATCCTGATCCCTCCCCTGCGGGAACGCGGGGGAGACCGCCGGTTGCTCGCCCGCCATTTTGCGGACGCGTATGCCGAGAAATACGGTAAAGGACCGTTTCGCTTCGAACCCGAATTCCTTCGAAAGCTGGACGCCCATACCTTCCCGGGAAATGTCCGGGAATTGCAGTACGCCCTGGAGCGTGCCGTGATCATGGCCGAGGGAGACGAATTGCGGGCGGAGGACCTGGTTTTTTCAGCCATGGAAAAAGAGGGCGGGGCCCGGGATGTCCCGAAAACCACCAACCTGGAAGCCCTGGAGAAGCATACGATACTCAGCGTAATCGAGAAGAATAACGGAAATATTTCCAAATCGGCCCGGGAGCTGGGACTTACCCGCACCGCCCTGTATCGCAGACTCGAAAAGTATGACCTTTAGGAGCTATGCGGCATTCCTTCTGCTGCGGACATTCCTGCTCGCGGCATCCCTGGCCGTGTGCATATACGGGTGGCTGAAGCCGCATACCTACCTGGCCTTAGGGGGCGCCCTGGTATCCCTGTGGGCATTGAATTCCCTCTACCGGAGCGTTGTGCGCCGTTTCCGCGAAATGGACGATTTCTTTGAAGCGGTAAAATACCGGGATTTTTCCCGTTGGTTCAGCGAGAAACACGGCTCCCTCGAAATCCGGAAGTTGCACCGCGGCTTCAACCTGGTCAACAAGACCTTTAAGGATATCAACCAGGAACGGGAGGTGCAATTCCGCTACCTGCAGAAAATTCTGGAGATGGTGGAAGTAGGTATCATCGCCTTCAACCTGGAGACCGGCCAGGTGCTTTGGGTAAACGAATATCTCCTGAGGCTCCTGGATATCCCATCGTTCAAACGGATTAGCTTTATCGCCAAACGGCTCCCGCAGGCCTACGAAGAATTGTTTGAAACCTACCATGCCACCACGGCTTCCGTTGAATTGCCAATCCGGCAGGACTCCGTCCGCGTGCTCATTGCCGATACGGTTTTCCAGGTGGGGGAGGACTCCTACAAACTCGTGGTGCTCCAAAATATCGAGGAGACCCTGAACCGGAACGAAAGCGATGCCTGGAAAAAGCTGCTGAGTGTGATGACCCATGAAATTATGAACAGCATTGCACCCATCAGCTCTTTGTCGGGAACGCTTCAGGACCATATACAGGCGGCCATGGACGACCCGGAAAAACCCCTGGAACTGGAAGACCTCAGTGCGGGTATCCAGAGTATCCAGAGACGCAGCGAGGGCCTGATGAAGTTTGCCAGGACCTACCGCAGCCTGCACAAGGTCACTCAATTGAACCGGACTACCATCGGCAGCGCGGAACTCTTTGAGAATATCCGTATCCTGCTGGAGCCGTCTTTGAAACAGCGGCAGGTAGACCTGATATTTTCCTCCCCCCAGCCGGACTTGCGCCTGGATATAGATACCTACCTGATCGAACAGGTGCTGATTAACCTGGTCATCAATGCCATGGATGCATGCGAGAACCGGCCCGGCTCCTCGGTGCGGGTGGTAGCTCGTAAAAATGAACAGGGGCAGGGGACCATCCGTGTAATCGACAACGGAAAGGGCATTCCGGAGGAAATCCGGGAGACTGTCTTTGTGCCGTTCTTCAGTACCAAGGCCACGGGAAGCGGCATTGGATTGAGCCTCTGCAAACAGATTATGACGCTCCACCGCGGCAAAGTCCGCCTGCGGAGCGAGGTGGATACCGGGACGGAGATCCGGCTGATCTTCCCCTAAGCCGGCATTCGCCCCTTTTCTCCCCGCCTGTCGACGGGCCCTGGCCGTAGGGCAGTACCCGGATTAGAGCGTCAACCAGTAATTCAATTTCAGGACAATCCCCCGGTTCCGGTTTACCTGAAGGAAGGGGGTACTCAGGTAATTGTCCGTATAGACGATGAACAGGTCGGACATGGGGGCAAAACGCCACTGCAGTCGGCTGTTGATGTTGAAGTTGTCGGACTGGGTATTGTACTGGAAAAACGTGGTCCAGAACAACTTGTTCGAGAAGTTTACCTCCGAGCGCTGACCAATCAGCGTCAGGTCGGCGGCCCCGTAAGGCTCCGGCAGCCTCAGGTAATTCTGCTCCAGGCTGAAGCTGAAATTCCCCCAGGGTTGTACCCGGTAGGTGAGCCCGGCGCTGAAGCGGTTGAGCGTCCCGTTAAAGAATTCCCCCATCTGCACTTCCCCTTCGAAAGCCAGGGATTTTCGTTCGTCGGAACTATAGGCAACCGAAGCCTGGCTGTAGGTGTATTTCCCAGGCGGCAGGGGTTCTCCTTCCGTGAAACGGGTGGCAAACAGGAGCCTTGTATCATTATCCTCCAGGCTCAGGCTCGCCCGGCTCGTGTTGCGAAACCGCAAATCGTAATCAATGGAACTGCTGCGTTCGTTGAAGGTCCAGTCCGGTTGCCAGTCCATCACATTCCTCAGGGAAAAGCCGTGGGCAATTACGGCCCGGTCTCCTTTGGGTCGGAAGGTATAGCCGGCCCGGGTAAAAAGGTGTTCATACCCCAGGTGAACAATCGTGTCGTTGGCGGCATCGTAGTTGTCCAGGCGGGGGATAAAGCCGATATCCGCATAGTAATCCGTGTCAATCCCGAAATAATCTACCAAGAAGGAGACGTTCCGCGTGTCCCGGCTAATTACGATATTCCGGAACGTTCCCAAACCGATGTCCGGTTTGTCCGACAGGTGTAACCCGCCTATCACATTCCAGGTACCCGGGAGATTTACATAATTGAATTCTACGCCGGCATTTCGTCCGTAATCCCCGTAGTCCAGGCCTTCGTCCTTGACAACAGCCTGTCGGTTGGTGACGTACCCCTTGATGATGGAGCGGTCCCAGACACTCTGGTTGAAGGTGGCTATCGTGTAATTCTGTCCATTACGGCCCTCCTCGGCCCGGGTCTGCAGATTGAGCAGGCCAATGCGGAAACGCTTGGTCAGGTTCCCGCTGAGGCGCGCCCCGTAAAGGATGGGGACCGGCATACGGTTTTCGTCCAGGCCAATCCGGCGCGAGAATATCGGACGGGCAGGAGGGGGCCCAAAACTGGTAAACAAATCGGCATTTTCCAGAAAAAACGGCCTGCGTTCCGGGAAATTCAGGTTGAACCGCGTCAGATTGGTCTGTTGTACGTCCACATCCACCTGGGAGAAATCCGGGTTTACAGTCAGGTCCAGGTTCAGGGAAGAAGTCAGGGCCAGTTTGGCATCGATGCCGGCGTCGAATTCCGTTTCGCTGGCCGCCGGATCGGCTTCCTTGTCCTTGTAATGCGAAGTCCGCACATAGGGGATGAGGGAAATATTCGTGCCGGTTTTGGCCGGGGGGGTATCCCAATTCAGGGCCCCGGTGTAGCCCAGGTCCGTAAGGTCGAAGTTGACGGGCATGGGCGTCCAGCTGTGGTACTGGTTTTCCTTGAGGTCATTCCGGAAAAAATTGATTCCCCAGGTGTCGATACCCGCTTCAAAACGCAGGGTTTTGAACGGGATGGCAATTTCCACTACCCAGCGGTCTTCCAGCCGGCTTACCTCGGAAAACCAGCGGTTGTCCCAGCTGAAATTCAAGTTGCCGAAGGAACTCTGGCTCAAGAGGTCTTCGGATTGTACGTTATACGGGCTTACCCCAAACAGGAAACCGTTCGTGCGGCGGTTAAGCGGGTCGATCACCACACCGAAACCGTCCCCGTCAAAAAACCGACTGTCGCGCTTCAGGGTTTGGACCACGTAGTCTGCAACGTCGTAACAGACTGCCGAAATATAAAAGAAGCGGTCGTCGTAAGTTGCCCGAACTTCAGTGCGTTTGGCCGCGGGTATGCCATCTATGGGGAATTTCTGCCAGAAATCCGTGGCGACCGCTGCTTCTTGCCAGGCGGCCTCCTCCAATTGGCCGTCCAGGGTTATGGGGGAATTGGCCCGGGCAATCACCAGGCTATTGGTAGTCCGGGTGTCCTGCGTCCGGGCTTGTGAAAACCCGAAGGCGGTAAACAGGAACATCCCGGCCAGGGCCGGGATGTACAAGAATCGATTCATAGGTATTATTTGTTTTCCGAAGTGAATTTCCGGGTTCTCGCATCTTCAATGGGGCCGTCCCAGTTCAGGCCAAAGCCAAAATCATAGGCATGGCCCGCCGCATCTACATGGGGTTCCATGTCCAGGGGCACATCCTCGAATTGCGCCTCCACGGTTGCCATGTTAGCCGGCATCTGCATGGGGAGGAGGCCGGATGGCTCCACAACCCCCGTCAGGACGTCCAGCACTGCCTGGTCCTGAACGTTGAAATTCAGGACAAGCCCCTGGATAGCAGATTCAAATTCAGCAACGACCGTCGGGTTGGAAAGTTTCAGGATCACAATCACGGGTTTCCCGTCCATCGCCCGGACGGTCTGCCGGATGAGTTCGAGGTCTGACTTGTTTTTAGCCGTCACGGACTTCCCGCGGTAGGTTCGATTGAGCACATCGCCTTCCCGGGCATCGCCGGCCAGGCTGGGATCCCGCGCCGTATCCGCCGTATAGGTATCGTATTGGAGGCTGATCGGCAGAAAGCCGTTCCCCCCGGCTTCCGCATCTTCCGCACTGTATCCGGCGGTCCTCCCGTTCTCCGGGTCGGTAATGACCACGATCGCCACATCGGCGGATTCGGGGCTTTCCGCCAGCTCAAAATAGCTGTCGGCGAGATCCGGGTTTACCGGCATTTCCCAGCGTCCGGGGATGACGTCCCCGAAAAAGGTCTGAGAAGGCGGTACGAATCGTTCAGGGATATATACCGCGGTTTCCTTCGAAAGCGGTAGGATGTTTTCCTGGTTTTTCAATACCACCACAGAGCGCTGCTGGGCCCGGTACCCTGCATCCATGTATTCCGGTTTGCCCACAATGGCTTCTGTTTCAGCTACATCCCGGTAAGGGTTTTCAAAGAGCCCAACCTGGAAGATATTGGTGAGGAGCCGTCGGGCCGAGGTTTCAAAACGCTCCCGCATGAATTCCTCCCCGTGCTCCGCAACGCCCATTTCAAACGCTTCGAGTACGGGGCCGGCTGCATTGTTGCCGCCGAACTGGTCGCACCCCGCCATCAGGATCCGGTAGTGCCTCTCGGCCTCCGTCAGGTGTTCAACCCCCCAGGGCGTCCGACCGAAGACGGCCATCCCCTCATCCGGGCGCGTGACTCCCCAATCCGTGCAGATCACCCCATCGTAACCGTATTTGCCGCGTAACTGGTCGGTGATAAAATAACTGCTGAATGCATTCCCGACATTGTCGCCTCCCGGGTCCTGCCCGAAAGAAATTGTGTAATAGGGCATCACCGCAGCCGCTTTCCCGGTGCCGCCATTGAGGTTAAATGCACCCTCTACAAATGGTTTTTTATGCATTTCCAGGTTGTCCCCGGGGAATACGGCAAACTTGCCGAACCCGTAATGGGCATCCCGTCCTGCCTCCCCGGTACCGCCGCCCGGCCAGTGCTTGACCATGGCATTGACGCTTTCAAAGCCCCAGCCCCCCGAGGTCCCGGCAGATTCGGACGAGGTCTGGAAACCGTCCACGTAGGCGCGGGCCATCTCGGTTGCCAGCACCGGGTGGGGCCCAAAAGTACCGCTGAACCGGTACCAACGGGGGTCTGTAGCGAGGTCTACCTGGGGGGAAAGCGCCGTAGCAATGCCCAGGGCCCGGTATTCCACCGAGGCAATCCGCCCGAATTCCTCAACCAGCCCGGGGTCGAATGTTGCTGCCAGCCCCAGGGAATTCGGCCAGCGGGAGATATCCCCCCCGGCGCCCAGGGTGTATTCCTCATCCGATTCCGCTTCATGCCGTGGGTCCGAACTGTTGTTTGCAGGGATTCCCAGTCCCAAACCTTCCACCAGCGCCTGGACATTGTTGTTCCATTGGGCTGCAACGGCCGGGCTTTCCACGGATGTCATCAATACGTGGCGCAGGTTGTCATCGGTCAGGAAAGCTTTTTGCTGGTCGGTGAGGTCGGAAGAAGCTGCCCCGCTTTCTTCCAGGGATTTCCCGCCATAAGTGCCGCCGCCGCGGAATCCCCCTCCGGGGATGCGCTGGTGACCACTGTAGAGCATCAGCCCGGCGATCTGTTCCACCGACATCCTGGATGCCAGGTCCGCAGCCCGCTCAGAAACCGGCAGGCGCCAGTCTTCATAAGGGTCCAGGGAACCGTTGCGGTTCAGGTCCTTAAAGGCATACCCGTCGATTTCCAGGAGTTGCACCCCGGATTCCGGGGAATAGCCCAGGGTCTGACCGCCTTCATTGGTGACCAGGTTGAACCCGTCTTTCTGGGTTTCTTCCCATTTGGGACCGCAACCTGAAAGCAGGATGGCAAGGAGGAGCCCCGTCGCAAGGGGTCGGTTTGATAAGCGTATCATGATGTGTTGGTTTGGTTATCTGTAATAGAAACTGAATCGCCGGGTCTGAGGGGCCGGATTCGGCTATTGCTGAGCCATTTCCAGGCGGATGGTGATTTCGATATCATCACCGAGGGTAGGAGTGTCCCCCCCAACGCCGAATTCCAGGCGGTTGATAGTGGTCTCCAACCGCACGCCGGCCTTGAGTTTCTGGCTGCGCTGGTCGGTGATCACACCGCCAACCTTACCTTCAAAGGTCACCGGCTTGGTCACCCCGTGGATGGTTAAGTCGCCCTTTAATTCAAAGGTGTTCTCCCCGGTGGAGGTGCTTGAGGTGGTGGTAAACGTCATTTCAGGATAGGTTTCCACCTCGAAGAAATCCGCGCTGCGCAGGTGGTTGTCCCGGCGCTCATTGTCCGTGTCCACACTGGTGGTCTGGACTGTTGCCGTAAACTCCGGGGCGCTGAAATCGTCCGAGGCCTTGGCCGAGATATCGAATTCATTGAAGTTCCCCGTCACGGTGGAGATCATCAGGTGGGTGATTTCGAATTCCACACTGGAGTGGGCGCCGTCTGCCTTCCATTCGGACTGGGCGGTCAGGAAACCCGTTGTCAGGAGGGCGGTTAAAAGGATGCTTAATTGTTTCATTTTAATTGGGTGTTTGTGTTAGAAGCGTTTCTTGTGACCCCATATCCGGTTGCCGGGCAGGAGTTATTTGAGAAGCCCCTCCGGTATTGGCCGGAGGAATCCCCTCCTTTGGATGCAATTACCCGTCAAAAGTTTAATCCAACATGGAAATTTAACATTTTCCGGTCATGACCCGAGTAAAGATATCGCGTTTGAGTACTGTAACTGTTACGGACTGTTCCGGTTGAATCTTAGGGTAGGGTGGTTTGGGCAGGGGGCAGCTGGTTAGCCGCCTGCGTTGTTTTTCGCAATTTGCGCTAGCCGTTCATCGATGGCCTCTTTCGGAAACCATCGGTCCCCGAGCATCAGCCCGCGCATATTCCGCAGTGTCCCCGGGTCTTCCAACGGGTTGCCTTCCACCAGGAAAAATTCGGCGCGTTTCCCGGTTTCCAGCGTACCCGTTTCAGATTCCATCCCGAAAAACCGGGCCGGGTAAAGCGTGCCCATCCGAAGGATTTCCAGGGGGGAAAGACCCGCATTGCGCATCCCCCGGATTTCATGATGGATGGAAAACCCCGGGACGTTGAACACCTGCGGGGCGTCCGACCCAAGAAGCAGGCCGTAACCGTCCGCCTGCAGCCGGGCAATCAATTCCAGCCGGATTGCGTTGAAAGCCTCCCATTGTTCCGGGTCCCAGGAAGGATCCGACATATATTGCTCCTTGGAGCGCTTCCAGTTGGCCAGGGTTTCGGCTGGCATGTATTTCATCTCGGGCTGGGCCAGGATGCTGTCTGCGTCCGCGGGGGCGAACCACCGCTCAAACAGGCTTTGAGTGGGCACGACGGCCACGCCATAGGCCCTGGCAAGGGCTACCAGCCGGTCCATGGATTCGGTTTTCGCCAGGGGGGTAAAATTGAACCCGAAGAACCCGTTGGCATGCGGGTCCACCCCCTCCGATTCGGGCACCAGCCCCTCCAGGAAGCCGTCTACGTGATCGATGGTCGCATACCCGCTCTCCAGGGCGTGGCGAATCCCTACCTCCACGGGCACATGACCGGCAAACGGGATGCCTTCCTCCCGGGCAGTGGCTACCAGGGTATCAAAAACGGGTCGGCGGATTCCCGGATGGATCTTCAGGAAATCATAACCGTCGGCGGCGTATTGTGTAACCAGCCTCTGGGCGTCTTCCGGGGTGGGTATGGAGTTGCCGTTCAGCGAAGGGCTGGAGGTAAATATCCGCGGGCTTACCAGGTTCCCATGGTCCAGCCGCTTTTTCAGTTCCAGGTGGTAGGGGTCGCCCAGCATGCCGCGAATGGTGGTTATGCCGTTGGACAGGTAGAGGAATAGCGTTTCCTCGATCCGCGTCTCCGGGGTCGGCGGGGCCGGGATGTGCGCGTGCATCTCCGCCAGGCCGGGCACGGCATAGGCTCCGCCCGCATCGATGTTGTTTGCGTAAGCCCCCGAATTTTTTACACGGGGCGCAATTTCAAGGATCCGGCCGGAATCTACCGCCAGCATCTGGTTTTCCAGGATTCGGCCATTGACCACATCCACCACGTGAACATTCCGGAACAGATAGGCCGTATCCCCCGGGGTGTCGGGGGAAGACTGCCGGCAGGCAATAAAAAGAAAAGCTATCGACAGGGCACCTATGAGTTTACTGAGCGTTTTCATTCGGATCGCGTTTTTTTACCGGCTTTGAGCAACCGGATGATTTCTTTGATTCGTCTGTTGCGGGTGGCTTCGCGTTTGGCCTGGAAGAGCCAGTAGAGATAACTCTTCCGGTAGGTCCGGGCGATTTCTTCAAAAAATTCCCGCGCCTCGGGATGTAACTCAAATGCCTCCCGGAGGTCGGCCGGGACCACCCCGTTTTCCACATCGTCGAGCGCGCTCCACGAGCCATCCTTTTTGGCGGCTTCAATCACTGCCAGGCCCCCGGGTCGCATCCTGCCCTCCTGCATCAGTTCCCGGACATGCTGCTTGTTGACCTTACTCCAAACGCTCCCGGGTTTCCGCGGGCAAAAATACTGCCGGCGTTTCCCGCTACCCAGGCTTTTGACCGTGGAATCGATCCAGCCAAAACACAAGGCTTCCCGGACGGCTTCCTCCCAGCGCATGCTGGTTTTTTCATGCGCCACCGTGTAAAAGATCAGGTAAATCCCCCTGCTCTTGCCGGCGTTTGCATCCAGCCAGCGGCGCCATTCACCGGCCGTGGGAAAGTAGTGGGTTTCCAGGTCCACGTTTGTTTCAAATGTAACTTCCTTTTAAAAATACAAGAAAGTTCTGGCATTTCTGGCAATCAATACGTGTAATATGTACATTAGCAAGTCAAACTAAACAAAAACAACCCGATTCATGAAATTAATAAGAAAAGCCCTGCCGGTCATTCTCGTACTGGCATTGATGGTTTCATGCGACAAGGAGCGCCCGGGCCCTCCGAAAGTCCTCGTCTTCAGTAAGACGACCGCATTCAGACACGCCTCTATCCCCAGCGGTATCGCAGCGATCCAACAACTGGGGGCCAACAACAATTTTACGGTGGATACTACCGAAAATGCAGCCCGCTTTACCGAGGAAAACCTGAGCCAGTACAGCGCAGTTATCTTCCTCAGTACCACCGGGGACGTTCTGGATGCTGCCCAGGAGGCCGCATTTGAACGCTATATCCAGGCCGGGGGAGGATACGTGGGAGTCCACGCTGCCACCGATACGGAATACGATTGGGGTTGGTACGGCAGACTGGCCGGCGCCTACTTCCAGAGCCATCCGGCAGGAACTCCCGAGGCGGACTTCCATATTGTGGACAAAGGACACCCGGCCACCGAATTTTTCCAGGACTCGGTTTGGCACCGCACGGATGAAATGTACAACTTTAAGAATTTGAACCCCGAGGTAAACGTCCTGATCACCATAGACGAATCCACTTACGAAGGCGGGGAAAATGGCGATTACCACCCGATGGCCTGGTACCATGAATACGACGGGGGACGGGCCTTCTATACGGCTCTGGGCCACACGGAGGAATCGTTCTCGGAAGATTTGTTCCTGCAGCATCTCCTGGGGGGTATTCGCTATGCCATTGGGGAAAACCTGGAACTGGATTACGACCAGGCCCATTCGCAGATCCCGCCGGAGGCCAATCGTTTCAGCAAGGTGGAACTCGTGGGAGGCGAATTTTTTGAGCCCACAGAAATGACCATCCTGCCCAACGGGGACATCCTTGTGGGGCAGCGCCGGGGCGAAGTGATGCTCTACGAAGCCGCCACGGGTGATTTCCGTCAGGTCGCGGTCCTGGACGTATACCATAAAACGCTGAATACGCCGGGGGTCAATGCCGAAGAAGGCCTGATGGGCCTGCAAAAGGACCCGGACTACGCCAATAACCATTGGGTTTACGTCTATTACGCCCCAACCGGGGACGAAGAAAAAAACGTGCTTTCGCGATTTAAGTACCAGGACGGGAATTTTGACCTTGAGTCGGAGCAGGTGATCCTGGAAGTGGCCAGCGACCGTGAGATCTGCTGCCATACCGGGGGGTCTATTGCCTTTGGTGGCGATGGGCTGCTCTACCTGTCCACCGGGGACAATTCCACCCCGTTCAACCAACAGGACGTACCCTACGTCAATAACGGTTTTGCCCCCCTGAACGACCTGCCGGGGAGCGAACAATTCGACGCCCGCCGGTCTTCCGGGAATACGAACGACCTGCGCGGGAAGATTTTGCGCATCCGCGTTAACGAAGATGGTAGCTACAGTATCCCGGAGGGCAATCTCTTTGCCGAAGGAACTGAAAACACGCGGCCTGAGATTTACACCATGGGCCACCGGAACCCCTACCGTATCTCCGTTGACCCTAAAAACGGATATGTCTACTGGGGGGATGTGGGGCCGGATGCACGGGGCGACAGCCTCCAGACCCGGGGACCGCGCGGTTATGACGAAATCAACCAGGCCCGGGAGCCCGGCAACTTTGGCTGGCCGCTGTTTATCGCTGACAATAAGGCCTATGTGGACTACGACTACGCCACCGGGGAAAGCGGGGAAACCTTTGACCCGGAACGGCCGATCAACGATTCGGAAAACAATACGGGCCTCAGGGAGTTACCCCCCGCACAACCGGCAATGGTCTATTACCATTACGGGCAATCCGCGGAATTCCCCCAGGTGGGATCCGGCGGACGAAACGCGATGGCCGGACCCGCCTACTACACGGACCTGTATAACGGGGAAGGCGCGCTGCCGGATTATTACGACGGAAAAATCCTGGTTTACGACTGGATGCGCGGCTGGATGAAATCTGTGGAATTGTTTGAGGACGGGACCTTTAATAAGATGGTACCCTTTGCCTCGGATATCCAGCTGAATAACCTGATCGACATGGAAGTGGGCCCGGACGGCCGCATCTACCTGCTCGAGTATGGAACGGGATGGTTTACAGCCAATGACAACAGCGGTTTGAGCTACATTGAATACAACGGCGGGAACCGTCCGCCCATGCTCGAGGGCCTCGAAGTGGACCTGACTTCCGGGGCTGCCCCCCTGGCCATCCAGGCCACCCTTTCTGCCGAAGACCTGGAGGGCGACCCGATCCAGTATGTCTGGACCATGAGCAACGGCGACAGCCTGGTAACCGACGCACCCAGCCTGGCCTATACCTTTGAGGGTACCGGAGAATTCCAGCTGACGGCAAGGGCGATGGACAATTCCGGGGAAATTTCCGAAGGCGCCTCCGAGACGATCTATGTGGGGAATACACGGCCTGAAGTCCGAATTTCGATGGAAGGCGGGAATGAATCCTTTTTTATCCCGGGTGTCCCTGTAAAATATAGTGTTACGGTGATGGACGAGGGACAGGAAGTAGCGCCGGATGATAATTTGTACGTATCGGTGGACTACCGGGAAGGCATGGACGACAGCTCCAGGGACTTCGGTCACCAGCAGGCATCGGCCGCCATCACCGGGAAGGCCCTGACCCAGAGCCTGGATTGCAAGGCCTGCCATAAAGATCAGGAAGCTTCAATCGGGCCGTCCTATATGGAGGTCTCCCGGAAGTACCAGGAAGGTCGGCGGAATTCCAACCTGAGGTACCTGATGGACAAAATCCGCAACGGCGGAAGCGGTGTCTGGGGTGAGGTGGCCATGGCGGCCCACCCGGACCTGAGCACGGATGAGCTGAACCAAATGGCGTCCTACATCCTGTCGCTGGCAGACGAGCGGCCCCGGCCGCCCTCCCTGCCCGCCAACGGCACCATAGTGCCGGACCCTTCGCAGGCTGCTAATACGATGATCCTGACGGCATCCTATACGGACCCGGGACAGAACGGGGTTAAGCCGCTAACCGGGGTTGCCCGGACGGCACTAACCGGAAACCGGATTTCCCCCCGGGAAGACATGGAGAAGGAAGGGATGCAGTCCATGACCTTCGGCGGGATGGACCTCGTGTTGCTCAATGCCCCTCAGGGCTGGCTGGATCTCGGCGGATATGACCTTACCGGAGTAAATACCCTGGTACTTGAAGCCGCGTGGCAGTCGCCCCCGGCCGCCGGGTCGGATTTTGAGCTACGCCTGGGCAGCGCCGACGGGGAGCTCGTCGGGACGGGTAGCCTGGACTCCCCGAGCGGGCCGGGTGCGGCCATCCCGGTTGCCTTTTCCAAAGAGCTCAGCGGCCGGCAGCCGTTATTCCTTACGTTTAAGCGGCAGGAAGCAGCAGGGGACGACCCCGGCATGATGGCCATTGTAGGTATCCAATTCCGTTAATGAATGGTATCCCGGACCCGTTTTTGGTCCGGAGCAAATGCACAGAGAAAAAAAGGCGCCCAACGGGCGCCTTTTTATTGCGGTTAAAATCGGAGGTGCCAACCCTTTCTATTGCAGTTGGAGAGGAAGGCTCCGTCCCCTTCTATTCGGTTTCCGTCCCGGACCGCGGCTGGTAAGGTCCGTAAACTGCATCCCTGAACTTTTTATGCAGTTTTATCGGGTCGTAAGGAAATAATTGCACAAAAAGTACGGCGGCGAGATCATTTTTCGGATCTACCCAGAACAGGGTGCTCGCGGCTCCGTCCCAGAAGAACTCCCCGACCACCCCGTTGTTTTCCTCCGGGGAGGCTGGCGGGGCCACGCGTACCGCAAAATCGATCCCAAAACCCACATTTCCCTTGCCGGGCAACCAGGAGCGTTCCTCCACGCTGTCCGGTAAGTGGTTCGTCGCCATCAGCTCAACAGTCTCCGGCTCCAGGACTGCCCTGCCTTCCAGGACCCCTTTGTTTAAAAGCATGCGGGCAAAGCGCATGTAGTCGTCCAGGGTGGAGGTCAGCCCCCATCCCCCGCGGGTAAGCGGCCAGCGCTGCAGGTATTCTATTTTAGCCGTGGAATCGGGTAATTGGGTGAGGGTGCTGTCGTCTTCCCGCCGGTACATGGCCGAAAACCGGTCCCGGTCTGACTCGGGTACGAAATACCGGGTTTCCTCCATCCCCAGGGGGTCCAGTACGTGCTCCCGGACGTAGGCCCCGTAGGGCTGGCCGGAGATCCGCTCTACCAGGAAGGCCTGTACATCTACGCTGGGGCCGTACTCCCACTGGCTCCCGGGTTGGAACCACAAGGGAAGTGATCCGAATTTTGCGCCGAGCTGCTGCAACGTATTTTCCCGATTCAACGGATCTGCAGCTGCCAGGGCCTCGCTGAGGCCCGGGATGTTCGGGCGGTTCGGAAAACCTGCGGTATGCCGGGTAATATCCCGGATGGAAATCGGGCGGTGAACGGGCTCCAGCAGCATTTCGCCATTTTCGTCCACCCCGGTATACACCTGCATGTCCGCGAATTCCGGGGCGTATTGGGTAAGCGGGTCGTCCAGTTCAAAGGCTCCATCTTCGTAGAGCGTCATCAGCGCGGTACCCGTAATGGGCTTGGTCATCGAATAGATCTGCACGATTGTGTTCCGGTCCATCGGGATGCTGTCTTCCCGGTCCGAATAGCCATAGGCGCCGAAATAAGCCTCCTGACCCTTCTCCCAGACCAGGGCAGATATCCCTGCGACATTCCCGGTAACCACCATGTTCCGCAGCAGGGAATCGATCCGTGATGCCGCTTCCGCCGTAACTACTTCAGGATTCGGCGCAGCGGAATCCGAATTCTCAGACTTGCCCCCGCAGGAAACCAGCAGGCCCAGGAAGCCAACGGCTAGAAGGCGGGAGGGGAGCACCCGGGTTTGGCTCCTGAAATGGCGATAATACCTGTGCTTCAGGTAAGGAAATAAAACAATCATGTGTGTAATTATATCAGTTGGATGATTTGAATGGTTGCTCTTTATAGGTGCTTCCGGGGAAACGCTCAACTCAGGGGGCGGGCACCGGTTTCTTGTGGATGTAAAAATTGGCATCAAACCCGAGGACGGCATCGGCTTTCAGGGGCTCGGATTTCCAGTCGGCCTCCGGAAAGATCCACCGGGGCTCGCCGTTTGCCAGGATTCGGATGGGCATGTCAAAGCCGTCTACGATTTCGGTATACCGGAATTCCAGGCGATCGCCCACCCGGCGGTATTCCAGGGTAGGTATCATCGTTGTCCGCAGGTACTGGTCAAAAAATGCACTCAGGTTTTTCCCGGTTCGCTCGCTCATATAATGTTCCACTTGGGCAGTGGTGACGGTCTGATGGCGGAACTCTGCGTTGAGGCCCCGGAGCACCGAGCGCCACAGCGCATCGTCTTCCACCAGTTGCCGCAGCGTGTGGAGCATATTGGCCCCCTTGTAGTACATGTCCGGGGAACCTTCCCGGTTGACGCCGTACGTGCCGATCAGCGGCCGGTCGTTCTTTATATTCCGGCGCGTCCCGATTACATAGGCGGCTGCGGCCTCCGTCCCGAAGTGGTAATCCAGATAGAGGTTTTCCGAATAGGCCGTAAAGCCCTCGTGGATCCACATATCGGCGATATCCCGGTAGGTGATGTTGTTGGCGAACCATTCGTGCCCCGCTTCGTGGATAATGATAAAATCGAATTTCAAACCCCAGCCGGTCCCGGAGAGGTCGCGCCCCAAATAGCCGTTGGAATAGCCGTTCCCGTAGGTCACCGAACTCTGGTGTTCCATCCCCAGATAGGGTACTTCCACCAGTTTGAAACTGTCTTCGTAAAACGGGTAGGGGCCGAACCAGTGTTCGAAGGCCTCCAGCATCAGGGGTACCTGCCCGAACTGATTTTTTGCTTTTTCCAGGTTCTCGGGTAAAACATAGTAATCCAGGTCCAGATCCCCGTTTTCCCCTGCATAGGTATCCCCGAAATGCGCGTAGTCCGCGATGTTTACATTCACCCCGTAATTGTTGATGGGATTGGAGACAAACCAGTGATACGTCCGGCTGTCGCCGTGGTCCGTTACCTGCCGGAGCCTCCCGTTCGACACATTCATCAGCGGTTTCGGGATCCGGACGGCAATAGCCATACTATCCGGTTCGTCGTACATATGATCCTTGTTTGGCCACCAGGCACTTGCCCCGAGCCCCTGGCAGGAAGTGGCCGCGAAGGGCTGGCCCCGGCTGTCTGTGTCCCAGGAGAACCCGCCGTCCCAGGGGGCGCGCACGGCCTCCCGCGGCTTCCCGGAGTAGGCCACATGCACCGCTTCGAACGCACCGGGCCGCTGTACTTTCCGGAGCTGGACAAAATGCGCATTGCCCTCGGAAGTGACGTCCAGGCGCTGTCCGTCCTGCCACACCGAATCGATTTGCAGGGGCTGCTGCAGGTCGATCTGCATCCGGGTAGCCGGCTCGAGCACCCGGTAGCGGATTGTGTTGGTACCCGAAAGGGATTTTTCCTCCGGGTTTACGCGCAGGTCCAGGGAATAATAGTTGAGGTCCCACCAGGCGCGTTCCGGCGTGATACTGCCCCGCAGGGAGTCCTGTCGGGTAAAGGTTTCCGGTTGCCCGGACGCTCCCAACTGGGCGGACAGACCGGCTGTCAGCCCAAAGAGGGCCAGTAAGGTCAGGAAAAGTTTCATCGTGGTTCTGTAAAATGCGCTCATTGGTAACATCCTCTTCAAAAGTCCTGCCAACTACCGGGTGGCGCTGGCAGGGCCGGCGAGAATATACGCATAATCGCTCTGCCGGACAATGGAAACGAGGTCCGAGGAGTTGAGCAGCTCGTAAATGGCCTGTTGCTTGTCGTCCCGGTTCCGGTAGTACGATTTGCTGATGAGGTAACCCACCGTGTAGCCCAGGTCGTGGGGCCGGTCGTCGATGCTGCCGCCGTTGTACAACCAGCGGGAATTGTCCGACCCGAAGAGGTCCTCCCGGAGGTCGGCAAAGATGCGATGGTGGTTTTCGCGGTCTTCCAGAAATCGCAGGTTTTCGTTGTCCAGGGGCTCCCCGGAGGATAATTCCACCAGGAAATCGCAGACGCCTTCCCCGATAACCCCGGCCAGGACGGATTCGTTCAACAGCGTATCCCGGTAATTCTGCTGAAAATGCATCAGTTCATGGAGGGTGAGCGCCGGCAGGTCGGAAAAGCCCATAATCGCCCCCCGCTGCCAATCGGTCAATTGCTCGATGGGCATGTTTGGGGACCGGCCGTACATGTCCCCTCCCACAAACAGTCCCATCTCCGTGGCCGTACCCCCTGAATTGAGGATGCCCGGGACGACAAATACTTTTGGGAACACAGCTTGGGGGTACAAATCCTTAAAACGTTCCATCCAGCGGGTGGTGCGGGATTTCAAGACGTGGATGCTATCCGGGTTGAATTGTTGCTTCAGGTAGCGGTAGTAGTCGGGGGCCCCGTTGATCATCTGTCCGTACATCTGGTCGATACTCCCATAGCGAACCGTATAGAAGTCCCGGAGTTCCCGGGGACCCTCGAGGATAAAAGCGCGAAGTTCCCGCCGGGCCCGGGTGGTATCGGCCAGCGCCCGGTCAAAATAGGGCCAGAACGCTTCCATGGCCTCCAGTTTCACGGCAAAATGCTCCACGTGGCTCAGCGCCGCTTCTATGGAATCCAGGCGGTGCAGGAGCCGGACGTATTCCGGATTGTCTTCGGAGAATGCGGTTGCCCTGAATTTCCCGAGGATTTTCGGGTTGGCCATCCCCCGGTCGATGGCCTGGTGGATCAGCGAGAGGACCGAATCGGCCTGCCCGGCACCTTCATATGCCCACGCGGCGATCAAATAGAGTTCCGAAGACTTCAGGTCCCGGTTTTCGCGAACCAGGAGGTCGCCGAGATCTTCGTGATCCCCGAGGCTATCCAGAACAAAGTACTCCTCAAAAAGCTGGTTGATATCCGGGAGGTAGGCGCTGGCAACCGGATCTGCCGGGGTGGGGTCCGAGCAGCCGTCCAACAGCCCGGAGAGAACCGCCGTCAGGGTGATGACCCCGGCGTAACGGATGAAAACTTCAGGAAGTTTGCGAATCGGTTTCACATCTATGCCGGTATTTCTTCTGGGTTAATCCCGGAGGATGCCGGAGGGGAAGGCCACGAGGCTTTCGTGCCCGTCCGGCCCCACGGCGGCTACCCCAAAAAAGAAATTGTCGATGACAATCCCCTCCAGGGTATGGCTCGTATCGTTGACCTGTACAAAATGGTCCCAGGTCGGGGAGGTGGTGTCCCTCCAGTAAATTTTATAGGCTGTTGCTCCAGGAACCGGATCCCATTGCAAACGGGCCGCAGGCTCCACGATGCCCCCGATCCGGACATTTTCGGGCGCGGAAGGGGCCCAGCCCAGGGAGGCCAGTGCGATGGCATTCACGGCCGTGAGTTTGGCCGCGTATTGAAAATCCACATATTCCAGGAGGTCCCCATAGAGGATACCGTCTTCCAGGCGGATGTCCTGGTGTTGCTGGGTGTAATTTTCATGGGCTTCCATGATGCGGATCCCGGCATATCCCGCATCGTTGAAGGGCCGGTGGTGGCCCCCGCGGCCGAATCGGTCGAGCCGGTAGATCATCATCGGGTTCATCTCCGGCATATAGGTTTTCGTGGTTTTATGGACATACCGGGCCAATTGCCGGGAAATCCCGTCTACCTCCCCGCCGTAGAAACGCCTCGCCCGGCGCTCCCGTTCAGTTTCCGTGGGGGGAACGGGTTCTGAAAAAATGCGGAAATCCCGGTTGCTGACCACGCCGTCCACCCCGGTGGTATTCCCGATCATGTCGTTGTTCAGGATGCCGATGATTTCCCATTCATTGTTCTTGGCGTATTCCGCCAGTCCCCGCCCCCCGAACAGTCCCTGTTCCTCCCCGGACAGCCCGGTAAATACAACGCTGTTCCGGAACTGGTACCGGCTCAATACCCGGGCTGCCTCCAGTACACCGGCCATGCCACTGGCATTGTCGTTGGCGCCAGGGGAATCCGAGGTAAAGTCCGTCGGGTCGCTGACCCGGGAATCGATATCGCCGCTCATGATCACATACCGGCCGGGGTTTTCGGTTCCCCGCAACACAGCCACCACGTTGACTACCCATACATCGCGGATAATCCGGTTGTTTTCCCCTTCGGGCACCAGGTTCCGCTGGTAGAAGACTTCCAGGCAACCGCCGCAATCTGCGGATATTTTCTCAAATTCCTTTTTGATCCATCGGCGAGCGGCACCGATACCCCGCGTATCGGAGACGGTATCGCTGAGCGTATGCCGCGTGCCAAAGCCCGCCAGGGTGGCGATATCCGATTCGATGCGGTCAGCCGAAACCGCCTGGATGATGTCGTAGAGCCGCGGATCGGCCTGGGACTGGAGGGTAATTGTGAATAAGAGGAATAGGGGGAGTACTAACTGTCTCATTGATCGATATCTTTGTATTTGCGTTTAAACCATTGGGCGTGCCAGAAACACAGGGGGCCAAGCAGGGCATATATAAACCCGGGCAGGCCGATTTGCACTCCGGCCTGCAGGGTTGCGAGGACCATGGACAGGACCCCTATCAGCACGAAAATGGTGAAATGCCTTGCATAGAACAGGCTGACAAGAGAGGGTTCCACGGCGCGCAATTTCTTATAAGACCTAAAATACATCGCGGCGAAGCACAGGAAAATTAAGGCAAAACCCAGGCTGTACATGCGGAACAGGTTGGAAAGCCCTTCCATGGTAATCCGCTCCTGTCCCATAAAGGAATTCACCAGGGATTTCAGAGGGAAAACATAATAGAGGATTACAAACAACAGCACGGTATTGACCGCGATGATCCAGTTGTCGACATAGCCGGACCGCCGGAAGTAGTTGTAATGGACCCACCAGAATGCGACCAGTACAAAAAAACTGGCAGCAAAGGCCAGGAAACTGGTACCCTGTGACTCGAGTACCCGGAAGTCTCCGTCCCATTCAAAGCCGACCACAAGCAGGGTGGCGGCAAAGGCTAAAACCCCGTCGCTGAAAGCTTCAAGGCGGTTGGTGTTGTGCTGGAATTTCACCTGTTGAAAGTAGTTAATTCACTACGGATTTCCAACTATTCCGGATGGGCGGCAAAGGCCACATGCCGGCTGTCGGGACTCACCGCCAGACGGGTGATCGTGCCCACGGCTGCATCGTCGGATTCCCAGAGCGTTTGCCACCTGGCCCCCGGGCCGGGTTGGAGGCGGAGGATCCGGTTGCCGCTCCCGCAAATCAGGCTGCCGTCCGGGAGCCAGCAATAGTCCTGTACCCCGTCCGGCAGCGGGGCAATCTCCCCGGTTGCCCCCGACAGGGGGTCCATCCATTTTATCCCTTGCAGGTCTGCCATCACGGTAGTGTAACTGATACGCTGGGTATCGGGGATTTTGTGTAACGACCGGCCCACGCCTTTTTGGTAGGTGTATCGGGAATTATCGGGCAGGGAGGCAACTACCAGGTCCATCCGGTCTTCCACCAATACCGTGCAAACCAGCAGGTCGGGCCCGAACCATGCGTGGTAGCCGACCTTGAGGCCTTCCAGCAACATCTCCGTTTCGCCGGCCCCCATGGGGTAGGCGTAGAGGCGTTGCAGGCCGCTGGTGTCCAGCCGGATGGCGGAAACCGCCGCGCGCCCGGGGATTTTCAGGGGCGAATATTCCCCTCCCCCCGGGGTATCGGATACCCATTGGCGGGTGGCCTGCTGCAGGTCGTAACTGGCGATGTCGGTTTGTCCTTCCCGGGTGCCGGAATACAGGAGCAACCCCGCGGAATAAAATGCGGGTTGGTTGTCGTACCCCGGGTTTTGGGAGATGTTCCTGGCCGTACCCAGCGTCCAGCCCGTCTCGCCCCTGGACAGCGGGGCCAGGAAGATTTCGGATTCCGCCTGGGGGTAGGCCGGCGAACTACCTAAAACCAGGGCCGCCCCGGCGAGTAAGGCCCGGAGCGGTTGCTTTATGCGTCTTCGCGTATTGGGCCTTCCGGCCCCCGGCATGAGCGGCAATTTTATTTTCATCGCAGGTTTCATTTGTATTGCAGGCTGCAAAAGCACGGCCCGAATTCAGATATCCGCAAACCGACCGAGCAATTGGCGGACAGCCCCGGGGCCATCCAGGAAATAGCGGGCCTGGGTTTTCATGCGGCCAACTTTAACCGTTACCGCCTCCTTGGGCAATTCCTGGAACATGAATTCATCCGTCCAGTCGTCCCCGATGGCAAAAATAAAATCATACTCCTTCCGGGCGACCATCCGCATGGCGGCCCGGCCCTTGTTCACGTTGCTGCTCTTGATCTCCACCACCTTATTCCCGTTCATCACGGTCAGGTCGTCATTGGCGATCAGGGAGGTGAGCACCGTATTGAGTTCCATGGTGCGCTTTTGGCCAAAATCCGGGTCCGTATTCCGGTAATGCCAGGCCAGGGAATAATTTTTGTCCTCGATAAAGGAACCGGGCGTCCGGTCTACAAACGACTCGAGCACCGGGCGGATCTTGCCCATCCAGTCGTTTTTGACATTTTCCAGCATGCTGAAGGGTTTTCCGCCTTCGCTGATCCAGACGCCGTGCTCCACGATCATCGCGTACTCCTTGTCCTGGAACCAACGCGTAAAAGTGTCCTTATCCCGGCCGCTGATCAGGAAAACATCCGTCCGCCCCTGGGCGTTCAGGCGGTCCAGCAACTCCATGAGCGCCTCGTCGGGCCTGGCGTCCTGGGGGTCGTTGGTGAATCCGGCCAGCGTACCGTCGTAATCCAGGAACAGGATACGGCTCCGGGCTTCCCGGTATTTCTCCAGCAGCGTGTTGGTGAGATCTACCGAGAGCCGACGCGCAACCATGGAATAATCCTGTTGCCTTTGTGTCGGCAGGGAATTCATAAAATCGTTGGCCCACTTTTCCACGTTGTAACGTTCCAAGCGTTTCTGCATGGCTGCATTGCGCCGCTTCTGTTCCTCCTCGGGCATGTTGAGCGCCTGGTGGAGCGATTCGGCAATTTGTTCGAAGTTGTTCGGGTTGATGAGCAGCGCCTCGTTCATTTCGTTGGCTGATCCTGCCATCTCGCTGAGGATCAGCACCCCGGTCTGGTCGGTACGCGTGGCGATGTATTCCTTGGCCACCAGGTTCATGCCGTCGCGGATCGGCGTGAGCCAGGCGATATCGCAGGAAGTATACAGGTCGATCAGGTTGTCGAAGGGCAGGGAGCGGTAGAAATACCAGATGGGTGTCCAGCTAACGGTGGATAACTCCCCGTTAATGCGCCCGACCAATTCGTCGATCTCCCTTTTAAGCCGCTGGTACTGGGGCACCTTGGACCGGGAAGGCACGGCCAGGATAATCAGGCGTACTTTTTCCTTGTATTCCGGGTATTTTTCGAGGAAATACTCAAAGGCTTTGATGCGCCGCGCAATCCCTTTTGTATAGTCCAGACGGTCGATGGAAAGGAAAAACTTTGCGTCCGGGGTGGAGGCCTTGTGCGTATCCAGCCGGTTCTGGAGGTCCGAGATTTCCCCGGGTTTCATGTCCCGGTGCCGGGCGGCGGCTTCGTTGAATTTTTTATAGTCGATCCCCATGGGGAAGGAATCCACCTTCACCACCCGGTCTTCCAGGTGGATTTCGTTAAAGGACACCTCGAGGCCCAGCAGGCGCCGGACGGAACTGAGGAAATGCCGCTCGTAGTCGTAGGTGTGGAAGCCGATCAGGTCGGAACCCAGCAGGCCCCTCAGTACTTCCCGCCTCCAGGGCATGGTCCGGAAGATTTCATAGGAGGGGAAGGGGATATGGAGGAAGAAACCGATGGACAGGCCGGGCCGCTGCTCCCTAACCATCTGGGGCACGAGCATGAGCTGGTAGTCGTGTACCCAGATCACATCGTCGTCCGCCGCCGCTGCCGCGATGGCATCTGCGAATTTCCGGTTGACCGCCTCGTAGACGGTCCAGTTCGACAACTCAAATTCGGAGTACTCCATGAAATAGTGGAAGAGCGGCCAGATGGTCCGGTTGCTGAAGCCGTAATAAAAGCCATCCACTTCGTTTTTGCTCAGGTCCACCCGGGAGCAGCCGTGTCGGGCCAGGGCTTGGTCAATATCGGCATCCAGGGAATCGGGGATCTCCTCCAACGTCAGTCCGCTCCAACCAATCCACAGGCTTTCCCCGTCGCTGTGGACCGATTTCATACCTGTGGCCAGGCCGCCCACACTCGGGGTCGCTTCAATGGAACCCTCCTTGATTTGCAGCTGTACGGGTAATCTGTTCGAAATAATAATGGTTTTGGACATATTTTGTGGATTTTAACCTTTTTCGCTCGCTGTTTGTCTAAATTTCGTCAAATTGCATCGCTTAACCAATAAATTGGGGACTTTTAGAGAATCTGCAACATATGGATAACCTGGATTACGGAATTATCGGAAATTGCCGCTCGGCGGCCCTGGTTTCGAAAAACGGCTCCCTGGATTGGTGCTGCCTGCCGGAATTTGATTCCTCTTCCGTATTCGCCAAAATCCTGGATAAAAACAAAGGGGGCAGTTTCTCCATCAATACAGGCCCTGAGTACGAGGTCTCCCAGCGGTACAAGAAAGATACCGCCCTGCTGATTACCCGGTATGCCGACGGGGACAATATCTTTGAAGTCCGCGATTTTATGCCGCGGTATCACAAAGAAAATGGCACCTATCACGCTCCGCCGGAAATTATCCGCTACATCCGGCACATCAAGGGCCGCCCGGTCTTCTCCGTATCCTACGACCCGAAACTGGAATACGGGTTGGGGCTAACTGAAACCTTTATCAAAAAGAGTTTTATCGCCAGCGTAAACAAAGGGGAGAAGTACGATACGGTTTTCCTCTACACCTCCTTCAACAAGAACGCGGTGATGGAAGGGCGCCCCCTGGAATTAAAAAAGGATGGGTTTTTTCTCCTTTCCTATAACGAAAAACTGTTCAAGCCCACCACCAAACGCATGTACCTGGAGCTGGAACGCACCAAGGTGTACTGGCTCAACTGGAGCAATCAGACACCGCTTTACCGGGAATACAACGACCAGATCCAGCGCTCGGCGGTGACGCTGAAACTCCTGAGCTATGACCGTTCGGGAGCCATCCTGGCCGCGGCCACGACCTCCCTGCCCGAAACCATAGGGGAAACGCGGAATTGGGATTACCGGTTCTGCTGGATCCGGGATGCTTCCATGGTGGTGAAGGTGGTGAGCGAACTGGGTCATAAGAATGTCGCCCGGCGATATTTGCGCTTTATCGTCGACCTGATCCCCGATAAGGACGAAAAACTCCAGATCATGTACGGGATCAACAAGGAGAAACGGCTCACGGAAATTACCCTGGACCACCTGGACGGGTATGAAGGCTCCCGGCCGGTCCGCGTGGGCAATGCGGCCTATAAACAGCGGCAAAACGACATCTACGGCATCCTGATGGATGTGATCTACGCCCAGCTCGTGCGTTTTAAGAACGACCTGGAGCACGGGGAGGAACTCTGGACGCTCACCAAGGGGATTGTATGGATCGTACAAAAACACTGGAAGGAGCCCGATAAGGGCATCTGGGAATTCCGGACGGAAGACCGGCACTTTACCTTTTCCAAAGTGCTGTGCTGGGTGGCAATCGACCGGGCCATAAAAATTGCCCGGATCTTCCGCAAGCAGCGGAAAATTGAACGGTGGACGGCCCTGGAACAAGAAATCAAGCGCGATATCCACGAAAACGCCTGGAACGAGGAGGTGCAGGCCTTTACCCAATCCTACGGGTCGTTCCACATGGATGCATCCGTCCTGCTTATGGAGAGTTATGGGTTTATCCATGCCCGCGACCCGAAATTTGTCAGCACGGTGAAGGCCGTCGAAACCCACCTGAGCCATGAAGGCCTCCTGTACCGCTACCGGAACGAAGACGATTTTGGGCTGCCTTCGTCTTCCTTTACCATTTGTACGTTCTGGTTCATCAACAGCCTGTTTAAAATCGGGGAGGAGGATCGGGCCCGGGAACTCTTTGACCAGTTGCTATCCTACAGCAACCATCTGGGGCTCTTCAGCGAAGACATCGATTTTAAATCCAAACGGCTGCTGGGGAATTTTCCCCAGGCGTATTCCCACCTGGCCCTGATTGAGTGCGCCATCAATTTCTCCCGCAAGGATTCCGTGGAACGGGTCCTGGAGACGATGCAAAGCTAAGCCTCCCCGTATTTTTCGCAGGTTTCCAGCAACTCTTCGAGATGCTCCCGGGTCGTAAACGGGTTCATCAGGCTCGTGCGCAGAAAAGTCAACCCGTTCAGCTGCGTCTGGACGATATAGAATCTTCCCTCCTTGAGGATTTCGCCTCGGATCCGCGCGTTTATTTCATTGCAGACCTCCTTCCCGGCCCCCGGGGGTACCCATCGAAAACAGACGATATTGGATTGGGGGGAGACCGCGAGTTCCCAGTTCGGGCGCTGGCGGATCATCCCGGCAAATTCCCGGGCCAGATCGTATTGCCGGTCCAGGTAGGCGGGGAATACGGATTCCCCGTATTGGCTGATTACCGCATGCCAGCAAAATGCACTGGTGAGTTTGGTGCATTCAAAAGTACGCTTGGCCAGGTTGTACCAATCTTCCTCCTGCGTTTCGGTGAGCAGGTATTCGGCCTCCTGGCTGAATGTGGTGTAGGACACGCTGCCCTTGCGGAACAGCAGGGCGGTGGTAAGCACGGGAAGACCCAGCATCTTGTGGCCGTCAATGACCAGGGAATCCGCCCGGTGGACGCCGCGCATCAACCCCCGGTACTTTTCGGAGAGGAGGGCAGAACCCCCGTGGGCCCCGTCGATATGGAGCCATAGGTCCCGGGAGGTGCAAAAGTCCGCCAACTCCTCGATCGGGTCATAACTGCCCGTGGCGGTGGACGGGGCACTGCCAACCAGGGCGATGGGTTCCAGCCCGTCCGCGAGGGCCTGGTTGTACAACCGGTGAAGCTCGTCCGTCCGCATCCGGTAGCCGGCATCTACGGGAACCCGGATCACCCCCTGACGCCCCATGCCCATGATACGGGCCGCCCGATCGATGCAATAGTGGGCTGCCTCCCCGACCAGTATGGCCTGGCGCCCCGAGTATCCCCGGTTCCATACATCGTCCCTTCCCCTTGCGCGGCGGGCTGCCAGCAGGGCGGTCAGGTTGGCCAGGGTCCCGCCCGAAGTGAGGAATCCGCGCGCATCCGGGCCAAACCCGGCCCGGTCACAAAGCCAGTCGGTAACCAGGCGTTCCATGGCCGTCGGGGCCATCCCCATCTCGTAAACTGCCATGCCGTTGTTCAGGAATTCCCCCAGGAGTGCCGCCAGGGAGGCCAGGGGAAGGGGAGGGGCTACCTGATGACCCATATAGCGCGGATGGTGCACCTGGGTTGTATGCCGCAGTACTTCCTCCGTCCAGGCCGCGAAGCTGCTGTTTTTTTCGGGAAATGATTTCCAGAATGCCAGTTCGTCTGCGGCATCCCGGTAATCCAGTACCTTCCCCCGGCCGTTTTGCGCTGCGTGCAAATGCCCTGCCAGCGTATCTACCAGGGATTTTCCGAGCTCCCTGAATGCCTCCGGGTCGTAGGCCCGTTCCAAAAGCGACTTTGCCATGGGCTAAAAGTAGTTTGGCAGACGCACATGGCAAAACAAAAGGGAACAGGGAGGCGCGAAAAAAAACCGCCTCCCTTGCGGAAGGCGGCCTCACCTCTGTCTCAAAAGGTGCTACTTGAATTAGTCAAAGTTATACCCGCCTGACTCCGCCACTTTATCCGCGATCAGTTCTCGCAGGGCGGCGACATTGGGTTGATTGGTATATTTTGTAAAGCGTTTGAGGCCCATCAGCATCATGCGTTGCTCATCCCCTTCGGTAAATGAGACGATGGCTTCCTTCCCGCGCCGGATCACGATGTCCACGGCTTCGTACAGGTTCAGCCGGGCCATGGCGATTTGTGCGGCCTGGGCGTCTTCCCCTTGGCGTTTGGCGTTCTTTTCTGCCCTGAGGACTGCGGATTCGGCCATGTAGACCTGGATAAGGATATCCGCGGCGGCCATCAATACCTGCTGGTGCTCTTCGAGTTCCGTGCCGAAGGTCTGTACCGCCTTACCCGCAATCATCAGGAATACCTTTTTAAGCCGGGCGATCAGGTCCTTCTCCTCAGCGAACAACTCGCTGTAATCCGGGGCTTCAAAGGAGGGGATCCCCAGAAGTTCCTCCCCGACCGCGGTTGCCGGTCCAAGCAGGTCCACATGTCCCTTCATCGCCTTTTTTACCAGCATGCCCACCGCCAGCATCCGGTTGATCTCATTCGTCCCCTCGTAAATCCGGGAAATCCGGGCATCCCGCCAGGCAGACTCCATGGGGGTGTCTGCGCTGAAGCCCATCCCCCCGAAAATCTGGATGCCCTCGTCCGTGGTCTCCTGGACGTCTTCGGAAACGGCCACCTTGAGGATGGAGCATTCGATGGCGTATTCTTCCACTCCCTTGAGCTCGGCTTCGGCATGGGAATTCCCCGCGGCCACCCTCAGAGCGATCCGGTCTTCGATATTTTTGGCTGCCCGGTAGCAGGCCGCTTCGCCCACATAGGCGTTCGTCGCCATGGTGGCGATCTTGGATTTAATCGCCCCGAAATTGATTATCGCAGTTTTAAACTGCTTGCGTTCCCCGGCATAGCGCACGGCTTCGTCTGTCACGCGGCGCTGGGCCTCCAGGCAGGCAGCCGCCAGCTTAATCCGCCCCACGTTCAAGGCATTCATGGCAATTTTAAACCCATTACCGCGCTCCGACAGCATGTTTTCCACCGGTACCTTGGTTTCGTTGAAAAAGACCTGCCGGGTAGAGGAGGAGTGGATCCCGAGCTTTTTCTCTTCATCCCCCAGGGAAATCCCATTTTCCGGGTCATTCTCCACAATGAATCCTGTGATATACTTATCGTCTTCAATCCTTGCAAAAACGATAAACAGGTTGCAGAAACCCGCGTTGGAAATCCACATCTTCTGCCCGCTGATCAGGTAGTGCTTCCCGTCTTCCGACAAAACCGCTTTCGTCTTCCCGGAGTTCGCGTCCGAGCCGGCACCTGGTTCGGTGAGGCAGTAGGCACCAAACCATTCGCCGCTGGCGAGTTTGGGTACATACTTCTTTTTTTGCTCCTCCGTTCCGTAGAGCGTAATCGGCAGGGTACCGATCCCCGTATGGGCGCCGAAAGCGGTGCTGTAGGAACCGGTGGCCCCGGATATGTAATCGCAGACCAGCATGGTGCTTACAAAGCCCATGCCCATGCCCCCGTACTCCTCGGGCACTGCGATGCTCAGAAAACCGAGCTCCCCGGCCTTCCGCATGCATTGCTCCGTATAGGCGTAATCCTTTTGCTCAAATCGCTCCCAGTGCGCCCAGAGTTCGCGATCCACGAATTCTACCGTGCTCTCGCGCATCATACGTTGTTCTTCGTTCAGGTCCTCGAGGGTGAAGACGTCTTCACAGGCAGTTTCCTTTACCAGGAACTGGCCGCCGCGCAGGATTTCTTTTTCTTCGGTTTGGGTACTCATTTTTTGTTTTTTTAGATTCAGGATAGGAATTCAAATACCCCGGCTGCCCCTTGCCCGGTTCCCACGCACATGGTCACCATGCCGTATTTTCCCTGCAGGTTGCGCAAGCGCATTTCGTCGAATAGCTGGACGGATAGTTTCGCCCCCGTACAGCCCAGCGGGTGGCCCAGGGCAATGGCTCCCCCATTGACGTTCACCCGATCCGGGTCCAGCCCGAGTTCGCGGATTACCGCCAGGGATTGTGAGGCAAAGGCCTCGTTCAGCTCGATGAGCTCCAGCTGGTCCTGTTTTATTCCCGCCAGCCCTAGCGCCTTGGGAATGGCCTTCACCGGGCCAATCCCCATGATCCGGGGTTCCACCCCGACGGCGGCGTAATTTACCAGGCGGGCAATGGGTTCAAGGCCGAGTTCCTTCACCATCTCCTCGCTCATCACCAGGGTAAAGGCGGCCCCGTCGCTCATTTGGGAGGAATTTCCCGCCGTTACACTGCCTCCTTCTGCAAAAACGGGCCGCAACCGGGCCAATGCCTCTTTGGACGTATCTGCCCGGGGCCCTTCGTCCGTATCCACGGCGTATTGACGGGTGGTCTTCTTCCCGGCCTCATTTACATAGGTGTGGTCTATCTCAATCGGGACGATCTGGGATTCAAACCGCTTCTCCTTTTGCGCCTTCAGGGCTTTCTGGTGGGACTCGTAGGCGAAGGCATCCTGATCTTCCCGGGATACCTTGTATTGTTTGGCAACAGCTTCGGCCGTCAGCCCCATGCCCCAATAATAATCTTCATGGCCGGCCTTGGCCAGCCCGTAGTCCGGGACGGGTTTGTAGCCCCCCATGGGGATGTAACTCATGCTTTCGGCTCCCCCGGCGAGGATGCAGTTGGCCATGCCGCTCTGGATTTTGGCCGTGGCGATGGCGATGGTTTCCAGGCCGGAGGCGCAGTAGCGGTTCACCGTAACTCCGGGTACGTCCTCGATTTTCAGGCCCATCAGGGAAATCAGCCGCGCCATGTTCAGACCCTGTTCGGCCTCGGGCATGGCATTGCCCACAATTACGTCGTCGATGCGTTGTTTCTCCAGGCCGGGCACGCGCTCCAGGAGGTAGGCGATGGTTTCCGCAGCCAGTTCATCGGGCCGCTTAAAACGCAGGGTACCCCTGGGGGCCTTTCCCACGGCTGTCCGGTATGCTTTAACAATATATGCTGTTCTCATGATTCAGGTGCTTTTTTCAGAAGGGGCCTATCCGGTTGTTGTGATCCCGGATGCTGCCTCGCATCCCCCATTTTTATTTTTAATCCGGGACTCATTTACCCGGTGTTCATGGATTTTATTTTCAGGTCTTCAAATTCTATAGGTTTCAATTCGAAAAGTTGAATCTTCAAATCCTCAAATCCTCAAATCTTCAAATCGCCAAATCGCCAACACCCCTAATTCCTAAGCGGCTTCCCTTTTTTCAGCATGTGCTGGATCCTCTCCAGGGTTTTGCGTTCCGTGCACAGGGAAAGGAAGGCCTCCCGCTCGAGATCCAGCAGGTACTGCTCGCTTACGTAACTCGCTTCGGACAAATCTCCCCCGGCCATTACCCAGGCGAGTTTGTTGGCGATTTTCTTGTCGTGCTCCGAGATATAGTTGCCGGCTTCCATGGAGTCCGTGCCCACCAAAAACATCCCCAGTGCCTGTTTCCCGAGCACTTTGACATCCGTACGCTCAATGGGCCGCGTATATCCCCGGTCGGCCAGCAACCGGGCGTTGGCCTTGGCAGTTGCAATCTGACGCTCCTTGTTAACCACAACCACATCCTTGCCTTTTTGGAGGATGCCCGTATCGAAAGCCTCATAGGCCGAGGTGGATACCTTGGCCATCCCGATAGTCAGGAAATATTCCCGTAATACGTTGAGCTCCACGTCATTTTTCTTAAAGGTATCGGCGGCGCGGAGGGCCATCTCCTTGGAACCGCCCCCGCCGGGGATTACCCCGACGCCGAATTCCACCAGGCCGATATAGGTCTCCGCAGCGGCTACCACCTTATCCGCGTGCAGGCTCAATTCGCAGCCGCCCCCGAGGCACATGCCGTGCGGTGCGGCGATTACCGGGATGGACGAATACCGCATGCGCATCATCGTATCCTGGAAATACTTCACGGACATGGCCAGCTCGTCGTATTCCTGTTCCACGGCCAGCATAAAGATCATGCCGATGTTGGCCCCGACCGAGAAATTGGCCGCCTGGTTTCCGACCACCAACCCGTCATAGTCCTTTTCGGCAAGGTCCACGGCCTTGTTCAAGCCCGCGAGCACCTCCGCGCCGATGGTGTTCATCTTGGAACGGAATTCCACATTGAGGATGCCGTCGCCCAGATCCTGGACCACCACCCCTTTGTTCTTGAATACCGCCTTGCTTTCCCGGATATTGTCCAGGATGATATACGCATCCTGCCCGGGGACTTTCCGATACTCCCCGGCATCGATGTCGTAATAATACGTGGCCCCGTCCCGGATTTCGTAGAAGGACGTGTGGCCTGCGACTTGCATTTCCTCTACCCAGGGAGCCGCCTGTTGCCCGGCTGCGACCGCCAGTTCCAAACCTTTATCGAGGCCTACTGCATCCCAGATCTGGAACGGTCCGTGCTCCCAGCCAAAACCGGCTTTCATCGCATCGTCAATCTTATAGAGGGCGTCGGTAATTTCGGGTATGCGATGGGAGACATAGGCAAAAAGGGCCCCAAGGCTTTTTCGGTAAAATTCCCCGGCTTTGTCCTTCCCGCCAATAAGGACCGGGAACCGGTCAATCACATTGTCGATGGTTTTGGTTTCTTCCAGGGTATCGAATTTGGCCCGTTTTCGGTCCCGGTAGTCCAGGGTGTCCAGGTCCAGGCTCAGGATTTCGCTCGATCCGTCATCCTTTTTCACTTTTTTGTAGAACCCCTGACCGCTTTTACTGCCATACCAGCCGTTATCCGCCATTTTCCGGATATAGTCCGGCAGGGCGAACAGCTCGTGGCGCTCGTCATCCGGGCAGTTCTCGTGTATCCCCTCGGCCACGTGTACCAGGGTGTCGAGCCCCACCACGTCTACGGTCCGGAAGGTGGCCGATTTGGGCCGGCCGATTACGGGGCCGGTGAGTTTGTCTACCTCTTCAACGGTCATCCCCATTTCTTTCACCATATGAAAGAGGCTCATAATGCTGAAGATTCCGATGCGGTTGCCGATAAATGCAGGTGTATCCTGGGCCACCACCGAGGTTTTTCCCAGAAACTGCTCCCCGTAGTTTTTCAGAAAGTCTATGACGTCTTCCTTGGTATCCGGACCGGGGATTACCTCGAAGAGTTTCAGGTAACGGGCCGGGTTAAAGAAATGCGTGCCGCAGAAGTGGGACCGGAAATCCTCGCTGCGGCCTTCGCTCATAAACCGGATGGGGATGCCCGAGGTATTCGACGTGATCAGCGTGCCTTCCCGCCGGTGCTTGTCGAGGTTTTCAAAGACTTTTTTCTTGATATCCAGGCGTTCCACAACCACCTCGATGATCCAGTCGGCCTCGGAAACCCGCGAGATATCGTCTTCCAGATTGCCGGTCTCTATACGATTGGCGAAATCCGGGTGGTAGATGGGCGAGGGTTTGGACTTCAGCGCTTTTTGAAGGGATTCATTCACCAGGCGGTTTCGAACCGCGGCATCCTCGAGGCTCATTCCCCGGGCCTGCTCTTTCTCGGTCAGCTCCCTCGGGACGATGTCCAGGAGGAGGACCTGCACGCCGATGTTGGCAAAATGGCAGGCGATCCCGCTTCCCATGATACCCGAGCCGATTACTGCGACCTTGTTGATTCTTCTCTTCATTGTCAGGTGTATTCTCGATTATTTTTTTCCGGAAGACTCGGCATCCGGGGTTTGTTCGTAAATTTTTCGCTCGGCAATCAATTGGTTGACAACTGCCGCCACTTCAAAGAAACCCTTGAGTTGTTGGGGGCTCACTTCACTGCGAACCGCTTCGTTGAAGCGGAGCACCACATCTTTGGATTTAGCCCTCATTTCCCGGCCAAAGGCCGTAAGGTGGATCAGTACGCCCCGGCCGTCGTCGGGATTGGGCCGGCGTTCGATGAGGTCGCGCGTCTCCATGCTCTTCAGGATGCGCGAGAGGCTGGTAGCCTCCATGCCCATGCGGGGCCCTAGGGCGGTAGAAGGCGTACCTTCTTTTGGGTCGATGCTCAGCAGGCAAAAGCCTACCGCCATCGTCGAATCAAATTTGCGGGCCTCTTCATTGTACATCCGGGCAACGGCTTGCCAGGTGGCCCTCAGGGCATAGTCTATAGTAATGTCTTTCATACGCTGTGAAGAAGCTGATCAAATATACAAAAATATTATTATGCATGCATAATAAATAATAAAATCAGAGAATTTCAGCCATGCAGCGCGGTAGTCCGCGTTTAAAGCGGCATAGACCAGCTCTTAAGAGTGTGGATTAGCCTCTGTAGATATCGTCGTAGAGTTCCCGGTATTGTTCCAGGATGGCCTTGCGTTTAATTTTCATGGTGGGCGTAAGGTGGCCGGCTTCAACAGACCAGGTATCCGGGGTCAGCCGGAATTGCTTTACCCTTTCCCATCGGGCAAAGTCCTCATTGGCTTTATCGACCTCTTCCTGGTAGCGCTCCAGTACCTTGGGGTTTTGGATGAGTTCCCGATGGTCCCTTGCCGCTACCTGGTTGCGGCGCGCCCACTCCTCAAGGAATTCGAAGTTGGGCTGGATCAGGGCGGCAGGCATTTTTTCACCCTCCCCAACGACCATGATCTGCTCGATAAACCGGGATTGTTTGAAGCGGTTTTCCAGTAACTGCGGGGCCACATATTTGCCCCCGGAAGTCTTGAACATTTCTTTTTTGCGGTCGGTGATCCTCAAAAACCCGTCGGCATCGATTTCGCCGATGTCACCTGTATGGAAATACCCGTCCCGGAGCACCTCGGCCGTCCGTTCGGGGTCCTTGTAATAACCGAGCATTACGTTGGGCCCTTTACAAAGGATTTCACCGTCTTCGGCAATGCGCACCTCCACCTCGTCGATAACGCGTCCCACCGTCCCGATTTTCCATCCGCTGTTCCGCTGGTCGTTAACCGAAATTACCGGGGACGTCTCCGTCAGGCCGTATCCTTCCATGACCGGGATACCAGCAGCAGCAAATATCCGGGCCAGGCGGGTCTGCAGGGCCGCGCTCCCGGACACCATCGTCTCCAGGTTGCCGCCCAGGGCTTCCTGCCACTTGCTGAATATCAGTTTCCGGGCCAGGGCCAGGCGCACCCCGTACCACCAGCCGTTGGCGCCGTACGGTTCAAATTTCAGGCCCAGGTCCACCGCCCAATAGAAGAGTGCTTTCTTGATACCGGTCAGGTCGGCCCCCTTAGCGATAATCTTGTCATAGACTTTTTCCAGTAACCGGGGGACGACCGTCATCACCTGCGGCTTCACCTCCTTGAGGTTTTCGCTGATGGTGTCCAGCCCTTCGGCAAAATAGACCGAGATCCCGCAATATTGGTACAGGTAGAGGATCATCCGTTCAAAAATGTGGCAGACCGGGAGAAAACTCAGTGCGGAAGCCCCGTGTTCAAACGGCACCCGCCGGTCGCTGGCTATCACATTGGATACGATATTGTCGTGGGACAGCATTACGCCCTTGGGCTTGCCGGTAGTGCCGGACGTATAGATGAGCGTGGCCAGGTCGCCGGGTTGTACCGCTGCTTTCCGGGCCTCAACCTCGTCCTGGTTTCCCGTATCCGCTCCCAGGTCCAACAATTCCTGCCAATTCTTGCAATCCGGCAGTTTGTCGAAGCTGTAAACCTCTTTGAGTTTTGGGACCTTCCCGCGGATGGCGGCCACTTTTTCGTACACTTCCTGGCAGGACACCAGGCAATAGGAGCAACCCGAATGGTTCAGGATATAGGCGTAATCTTCCTCCGAAATTGTCGGGTAGATGGGTACGTCCTGTGCACCCACCTGCAGGATCCCGGTATCCATGATATTCCATTCCGTGCGGTTGGTCATGGAGATCAGCGCAATCTTATCGCCGGCTGATACCCCGAGCCGAAGCAGGGCCCGGCTAACGGCATTGGCGCGATCCACGTATTCCTGTGACGAGATATACGACCACTCCCCGTCGTATTTAGTTGCAAAGGCACGGTCCATGCCGTATTTTTCGAGCTGGTAATGCGGAAAATCAAATAGTCGGGTGACGGATTGCATAGTTAGTTTGTAAAGCGTTCTTGCAAAATAAGAAAAGGGCCCGTATTAAAAAATGGCAACGCAACGTTTTCCGAACAGATCCATCTTAGGAGCGGCAATCGGAATTCTCCGGAAGCCCTATTTTTTATAACAACCTTGAATATCGTTAATTTTCAAACAATTGCACCATGAAAAATTACTTCTACAGTTTTTTGGCCCTGGCAGGCGTGTTCCTGATGAGTTCCTGTTCCAGTAATGACGACGGGCCCGAAACAACTTTTGAACAGCTGGTAATTTCCGAGATCGACTTCCCGGAATCCTTCAACCTCGGGGAGCTTTATGAAATCCCGGTCACCTACCAGCTGCCGGACGGGTGCACGGAGTTTTACCAACTGAATGTGGGTTCTCCCGCACAGGATGTCCGGGAAATTGTTGCGATAGGCACCCGGACGGACACCGGCGGCTGCACACAGGCAATCACCGAAGGCACCGAAACCCTGGTTTTCCAGGTACTGTTTGATCAGACGTATACCTTTCGCTTCTATCAGGGGGACGACAACAATGGCGACCCGATCATTACAGAGGTAGAGGTGCCCGTTACCGAATAGGGCGCTGCAGACAGCTTTCCAAGCGGGGTCAGAGGAACTTCCGGATCGAAAGCATATATCCCAGGTGGAGCCCTTCGTGGAAGTTGTTGAAGGTGATGGCCTCCTGCAGGTTCGTTACCGGGAACCCCGCAGAATTGGTAAATGGTCGAAATGTGCCAAAGCGATTGGCCTCCAGGTCTTTATCCAGTAACGGCACCGTCCTTTCCAGCCACTCGCGAATTTCCGAGATTTCCGCCTCGTCCACCGGGCCCTCCGGCCGGGTATCCCGCTGGTAGCGCACCACAAATTTTTGGGGGATATGCAGGGGCTGTCCGGACAGGCCGTAGACCAGCAATTGCTGCACCGCCAGAATATGGCCCAGATTCCAGATCAGGTTGTTCGAAAACCCGTCGGGAACCCGGTTGAGTTGGGCGGCGTCATACGAATTCATAAACTGGAGAAGGTTTTTACGATTCCTTCGCCAGACCTGTAAGGCTGCTTCCGGATGTACATCCATGGTCGTGCGTTTTATCGGCCTGTTCTCCCGGTTCCCGGTAAGGTCAGCCGTTATTCGATTCAATCCATTTGCGGGCATTCACAAACGCCTCAATCCAGGGAGAAATCGCGTCTTCCCTCCCCGGTTCATACCAGGCCCAGTTCCAGGGGTAAATGGACCTTTCGATATGCGGCATGGTCACCAGGTGGCGTCCGCTGTCGTCGCAGAGCATGGCCGTGTTGAAGGCGCTGCCGTTTGGATTCGACGGATAGGCGTCATACCCGTAAGTAGCTACGATATTGTAGCGCGAACGGTCGTAGGGTAGGGCAAACTTGCCTTCCCCGTGGGAAATCCAGACACCCAGCCGGCTGCCGGCCAGGGACCCCAGCATTACGGAATGGTTCGGAGCGACTTCCACGGAGGTAAAGGCGCTTTCGTGTTTCCCCGAATCATTATAGGTCAGTTTCCCGTGGTCATCGTGGTCCGGGTGGATCAGCCCGAGTTCCATAAACAACTGGCAACCGTTGCAGATGCCGACAGAGAGGGTATCCGGGCGGGCAAAGAAATTATTCAGGGCCCGGTTGGCTTTGTCGTTGTACTTGAACGCCCCGGCCCAGCCTTTGGCGCTCCCCAGCACATCCGAATTGGAGAACCCGCCTACCGCGCCGATAAACCGGATGTCCTCCAGGGTTTCGCGCCCGGAGATCAGGTCGGTCATGTGGACATCCTTTACGTCGAACCCGGCCAGGAACATGGCATGGGCCATTTCCCGCTCCGAATTGCTGCCTTTTTCCCGGAGGATGGCCGCCTTGGGGCGGGTACCCGGGGGTTGTTTCATTGCGGGGAGCGATCCCTTGAATTTTTTCGGGAAGGTATACCTCAGGGGTTGCGCCTTGTATTCCCGGTAACGTGTCGCCGCCAGGTCACCGGCAGTCTGCCGCGCATCCAGCAGGTAAGAGGTCTTATACCACACGTCCCTGAGGGCAGCGACATCCAGGTCCATACTCTGGCGGTGGTTCTTGATATGCAACCGGGGTTCCCTGAGGACCGTCCCGATACGGTAAACCTCCAACCCGGCGGACTTCAATTCCTTCTCCACCTTGCTGTCGACTGCCTGGAAAACCACCCCGGCATTTTCGGCAAAAAGCAATTTCATGGAATCCGGCTCCCCGATTGCGGTCAGGTCCAGGTCGGCCCCGAGTTGCCCGTCGGCAAAGCACATTTCGAGCAGCGTGGTGACCAGCCCGCCGGAAGCCACATCGTGACCGGCCAGGACCTTGCCTTTTTTGATCAGGTCCTGCAGGGTGTCAAAGGCCCGCGCGAAACGATCGGCATCCGGGATATCCGGCACCTGGTTGCCGACCTTGCCCAAAACCTGGGCAAAGGAGGAGCCGCCCAGGGCAAATTCGCTTCCCGAAAAACTCAGGTAGTACACCGGGCCGCCGCCGGGCCGGAATACGGGTTCCACCACCTTCCGGCGATCGCTGCAATGGGCAGCGGCCGAGATAATGACCGTCCCGGGGGCCAGTACTTCCTGGTCCCTGTACTTCTGTTTCATCGAAAGCGAATCCTTCCCGGTAGGGATATTGATGCCCAGCGCAATGGCAAACTGCGAAGCCGCCTGAACCGCTTCGTACAGGCGGGCATCTTCTCCGGGGTTGTTGCAGGGCCACATCCAGTTGGCGGAGAGGGAGACGGATTTCAGGCCTTTTTCCAGGGGCGCCCAAACCAGGTTGGTCAGGGCCTCTGCAATGCTGTTGCGGCTGCCCGCTCCGGCGTGTATGAGCCCGGAGACCGGGGAATGCCCTACCGAGGTGGCCAGCCCGTCCTTCCCCTTGAAATCCAGGGCCATCACCCCACAATTGTTCAGCGGGAGTTGCAGGGGGCCTGCACATTGTTGCTTGGCGACCAGCCCCCCCACACAGCGGTCTACCTTGTTGGTGAGCCAGTCCTTGCAGGCCACAGCCTCCAGTTGGAGCACTTCTTCCAGGTAGGCGTGGAACCGCTGAAACTCGTAATCCACCCCGGCATATGTACGGTCTTGTTTTTCGTCCTGCATCACCGTTTTCGGCGAGCTGCCGAACATGTCGGCCAGGGCCAGGTCCATGGGCCGCTCCGAATCGGAGGCAAAAGTAAAGCGGTGGTCGCCGGTCACTTCGCCCACGTCGTAAAGCGGCGCCCGCTCCCGGTCGGCAATTCGCTGCAGCAATTCCAGGTCCCGGGGTGCAATCACCAGCCCCATGCGCTCCTGGGATTCGTTTCCGATAAGTTCTTTGGCGGAAAGCGTCGGGTCGCCCACGGGTAGTTTATCCAGGCGGATCTTCCCCCCGGTTTCCTCCACCAGTTCGGAGAGGCAGTTCAGGTGGCCGCCTGCCCCGTGGTCATGGATGGAGACCACCGGGTTTTTATCACCTTCCACCAGGCCGCGGATGGCGTTGGCCGCCCGTTTTTGCATTTCCGGGTTGGAGCGCTGCACGGCGTTCAGCTCGATGGCCGAACTGAAAGCCCCGGTATCCGCACTGGATACAGCTGCGCCCCCCATGCCGATCCGGTAGTTGTCGCCTCCCATCACCAGGATCCGATCGCCCTGGACAGGCTTGTCTTTGAGGGCCTGGTCGGACTTGCCGTACCCGATTCCCCCGGCCAGCATAATGACCTTGTCATAACCCAGGACGCGTTGTTCCTCCTCGTGTTCGAAGGTGAGGACTGAGCCGCAAATGAGCGGCTGCCCGAATTTGTTGCCGAAATCCGAGGCCCCGTTGGAGGCCTTGATGAGGATATCCATGGGAGTTTGGTAGAGCCAGGGCCTTGCTGGGACGTGCGCTTCCCACGACCGCCCTTCTTCCAGTCGGGAATAGGCGGTCATATACACCGCGGTACCCGCCAGGGGGAGGGCGCCTTTTCCGCCGGCCAGGCGGTCCCGGATTTCCCCTCCGGACCCGGTGGCAGCGCCGTTGAAAGGCTCAACGGTGGTTGGAAAGTTATGGGTTTCCGCTTTAAGCGACAGGACGGAGCGGAAGGGCTTTTCCTCGTAATAGTCCGGTTTGTCGGCGCTCCGGGGCGCAAACTGCACGAGTTCCGGCCCCTTGATAAATGCTACATTATCCTTATAGGCGGAGACGATATCGTTCGGATTTGCCTCCGAGGTCTTCCGGATGAGTTTAAACAGGGAATCCGGCATTTCCCGGTGGTCGATGATAAAGGTCCCGTTGAATATCTTGTGCCGGCAATGTTCGGAATTCACCTGGCTGAAACCGAATACCTCCGAATCCGTCAGCGGCCTTCCCAGCCGCTCGCTGAGAGCTTCCAGGTAACTGACTTCCTCCGGGTTCAGTGCCAGCCCTTCCGAAGCGTTGTACGCCGCGATGTCCTGTATTTCCCGGACGGGTTCCGGGAGGTGCTCTACGGTGAAGAGGTCCTGTCCCAGCCCGTTGTACTTTTCGGAGAGCATCGGGTCGTACTCTGTAAAATCGGCAGGGACGGCCTGGTAGGATTCAATTCGCCGGATGCCCTCTATACCCATGTTCTGGGTGATTTCTGTGGCATTCGTGCTCCATGGGGTAATCATCGCCGCCCTGGGGCCAACAAAAAAGGCGTCCACGGACGCCGCATCGAGCCGGGGCATGTTGCCGAACAGCCAGGAGAGTTTGCGGATAGCCTCCGGGTGGAGGTCCGCGTTGGATTGCAGGGCATAAATCTTGGATTGGGGGTCACCGAAAAAGTGGATCATTGCTACCGGTGTGTTGGTTGTACGATGAAGCCGTAAAGGTACCAATTTTAGCGGTAAGCAACTGGCTGAATAATTAACAAACCGCGGCCGGCCTGTTGATTAATCCGCTCGATTAATCCGCATCCCGGGGTTTTGGCGTCTGCCGGCGCGCCGGTGGGATCGACCGGCTCCCTGGCCGGATCAGCCCGTGTGGTTCAGGAGTGCCAGGTAAAACCCGTCAAAGCCTGATTCACAGGCCAGGATGCGGTGTTCCTCCTCCAGCCGGAACGCCTGGCCGGCCCCGGAGTCCAGGAACCGGGCCACCTGCTGTTCGTTTTCGCCGGGCAGGATGGAACACGTGGCATATACCAGTTTCCCTCCCGGTTTCAGCAGTTGGCTGTAGGAATTCAGGAGCTCTGCCTGGGTCCGCGTGAGTTCTTCCACGAATTCCGGCCGCAATTTCCACTTGGCATCCGGATTACGCCTGAGAACACCCAGGCCGCTGCACGGGGCGTCGATCAGTACCCGGTCGGCAGAGCCTGCCAGGCGTTTGAGCGTTTTGGACGATTCAATCGGGCGGGTTTCAATGTTGAAGGCGCCGGCCCGCTTGGCCCGTTTCTTGAGCTCCCGCAGTTTGTTGGCATAGATATCGAGGGCCAGTATTTGCCCTTTGTTTTCCATCAGGGCCGCCAGGTGCAGGCTTTTGCCGCCCGCCCCGGCACAGGTATCGATAACGCGCATCCCGGGCTCCGGCGCCAGCAGGGGCGCCACGCGCTGTGAAGACGCATCCTGGATTTCAAACCAGCCCGAACGGAACGCCTCGCTGCCGAACACGTTGGCACGCTCCAAAAGGCGGAGGGCATCCGGATACCCCGAAATAGGAGCCGTTTCAAAACCGGCTTCCGACAGGGACTCCCGTACCTGCTCCGGCGAAGCCTTCAACCGGTTTACCCGCAATACCACCTCGGCCTGCTGGTTCAGGGCCCGGAGCTCCCGATCCCAAACGGCCTCCCCCAGGCTTTCCGCCCCGAGGGCATCCAGCCAGTCCGGAACGGACTCCCTAACGGCCCGGGATTCCTGCAGCGCATCGAACCGTCCCTTGATCCGGCGTTCGGGGGTTCCGGCAAATTCCTTCCAGTCGGGCAGGGTATGGCCGCGTAAAATCGCCCAAACGGCGAACATCCGGCCCAGGTCCTGTCGGCTGTAGGGGGCGGATACCCCTGCGATCTCGGCGTACAGCCTGCGGTAGCGGACCATGTCGTAAACCGTTTCGGCTATAAACCCCCGGTCCCTGCTTCCCCAACGCTTATCGCGCCTGAGCAGTTTTTCCACCACCTTGTCGGCATAGGCATTTTCATTGAATATCTGGTCCAGTCCGTCCCAGACAGCAAATACGAGATTTCGGTGCATGCGCATCATCCGGCAAAGGTATCGTTTTGGTAAGAATAAAGGTATCTTTACTTCAAATCTATGCCTATGCCACGTGCGTTTTCCGGTTGGATGCCGATCCTGGTCGCAAGCCTGGCCGCGTCCATTCAATCCTGTACACCCGGCCCTGCCTCCCATGAATTCACCCGGGTTGCAATAACTGTCCTCCATGAGGATTCCGCGTCCTACAGGGCGCTGGAAGTCCTTCCGGGGAGTATCGGGTTTGCCGGTAGTGACGGCAGGTTTGGCAGCATCTCCTTCCCAGGGGAAACCGTGCGGTTGGGCAACCTGGAACACAGGGGCTCCCGGCCGGAATTCCGGGCAGTGGCCCATACCGCTACAGACTTCTTCCTGCTATCTGCCGGCGATCCGGCTCTATTGTACAAAACGGGGGACTCCGGCTCGATGGAACTCGTGTTTACCGAATCCGGCCCGGGCGTATTTTACGATTCCATGGCATTTTGGGACGACACCCTCGGAATAGCTGTGGGGGATGCCCGGGAGGGATGCCTGAGCATCCTGTTGACCCGGGATGGCGGGAAGACCTGGGAGCGTAAGCCGTGCGGCGAATTGCCGCCGGCAATAGAAGGGGAAGGGGCTTTTGCCGCCAGCAATACGAATATTGCCCTTTCCGGCAACCATTGCTGGGTTGCCACTACCAAAGGGCGGGTTTTCCATTCTCCGGACCGGGGGAACAATTGGGAGGTATTTACGACCCCGGCTGCCGTGGATTCCGATTCGCAGGGTATTTTCAGCCTGGCATTCTTCGATGAGGAACTCGGGTTTGCCATCGGTGGGGACTATACCGACACAGCAATTCGTACCGGGAACAAAATGATTACCCGGGACGGGGGGCAGACCTGGTCGCGGGTGGCGGATGGCGAGCTGCCGGGCTATAAAAGTTGCGTGCAGTTTGTGCCGGGTTCCGGGGGGGAAGACCTGGTGGCCGTCGGGTACACGGGTATTGTGTACTCAAGGGATCAGGGCCGCAGTTGGAGGGAGTTGTCCGGGGAGTCGTTTTACACGATCCGCTTTGTAAATGATTCGGTGGCTTACGCGGGCGGCAGGGGGCGCCTGGCCCGCCTCAATTTCAGCCGGTAAACCCTATCAGGGTTCGGGTTCATTGCCGCCCCGTTTCCTGAATTCGTTCAGGAGGCGTTTGCGGAAGTCGTACTCCGCCTGGAACAGCAACAACGTCCGCGTTGCCGAGAATTTCCTTGAGAGTTCCAGGTTGAATTCCTTATCCAGCTCTTCTTCCTGTTCTTCAAGCTCCAGGTAGCGATCCAGGATATTCCGCGCCTCCTGTTCCGAATAGTTGCCCGCACCGATCCTGCGAAAAACTTCCTGTTTCTGCGCATCCCGAATTGCCTCTTTTTCGGCCTCGTACGCGTTGTACATGGGCCAGAAATCAGCGGCCTCGTCGGAACTCAGGCCCAGCCGCTCGGTAAAAAACGCAACTTTGAGCGCCTTGATTTTTTCCTGGCTGTCACCGCGCTGAGAGCGCAGGAGCTGCCCGGAAAATACGGTGAGCAATAAAGCTATAATGGTGAATTTATTCATTGTCGTCCCAATATAATTCATCTACTGATTCGTTATCCCGGCTCAGGTATTCAAGGATATGTTCTTCGTCCGGGATGTTTTCCAGGACATCGCCCACTGCGATATCGTCAAGTGGGAGCCCTTCGGCCAGTTCATAGGCATCCATCTCGTCCCGGTCTGCTTCCAGGTACTGCTGGATATCGATTCCCGCCAGGTCTTCGAATTGCAGCGAATCGACAGGCTTAGCCGGCCAGAGCGTGAATAACAGGGCAATTGCCGCGGCGGCAGCTGCTACCCAGCCAAGCTGGACCGGCCAGAGCGGCCGAACCTTGCCCGGGGTGTTCCCCAGCCGCGATTCAAGGCGTTCGCCCAGGTTTTCAAAGTAACCTTCCGGCACCCGGAAACCTGCTTCCTGGGGTAGGGGAGTCCCTTTTGAAGCTTCCAGACGTTTTTCAACGCGACCCGGGAGCTCCTCAAAATAATTGTCCGGCACCCGGAATCCGCCTTTACCTTTTTTTGCCATCATTACTTGTTAGATTCCAATTAGTTAAAAAGGTTTAATCGTCTATGCATTTATTTCCCTGAGGTAACTTTCAACCTTTTTCACCGCCAGGTGATAAGAGGCTTTCAGGGCCCCGACCGACGTTTCGAGCAACTCGGACATCTCCTCGTACTTCATCTCTTCGAAGTACTTCAGGTTAAACACCTGTCGCTGTTTGTCCGGCAGTCCGGCAAGCGCCCGCTGCAATTGCAACTGGGCCTGGTCGCCGTCAAAATAGGGGTCGGCCTCCAGGCTGTCCACCAGGTGCTCCCTGAGCGCTTCATCGGTAATACCCATCCTTTGGGACCGTTTCTTCATGTAGCTCAGCGCTTCATTCGTGGCGATACGGTACATCCAGGAATACAACTTGCTCTGCCCTTTAAAGTTATCAATATGCCTGAAAACTTTGATAAAGGTATTCTGCAGCACGTCGTCCGTATCGTCATGGGAAATCACCATCCTCCGGATATGCCAGTACAGCCGTTGCTGATATTTTTCCAGCAATACCCGGAATGCCGCATCCTTGCGGGCGGGATCCTGCAACCTGGCTATTAAGTCGGCATCTTCAGACATCTGCTGCTTGTATGGTATAGGACCACCGGAAACCCGATTGGTTTAATTTCGTGCCTGTATCAGGCCAATTGCTGCATTTCCACCAGCCGCTTGTACACCCCGCCCTGTTCCAGGAGCTCCTGATGGGTACCCTGTTCCACGATGCGCCCTTTCTGCAGGACCACGATCCGGTCTGCGTGCTGGATGGTGCTCAACCGGTGGGCGATCACCAGGGAGGTGCGTCCCTGCATCATTTTTTCGAGGGCATCCTGTACGAGGCGTTCGCTCTCCGTGTCCAGGGCCGAAGTCGCCTCGTCCAGGATCATGATCGGGGGGTTCTTCAGCACGGCCCGTGCGATGGACAACCGCTGCTTTTGACCGCCGCTGAGTTTATTCCCGCCGTCCCCGATATTCGTGTCGTAACCGCGGGGCAGCTGGGTAATGAATTCGTGAGCGTTGGCAATCCGGGCGGCCGCCTCCACTTCCTTATCCGTCGCCTCTTCCCGACCCAGCAGGATATTGTTGCGGACCGTGTCGTTGAAGAGGATGGAGTCTTGTGTTACCAGGCCCATCAAATGCCTGACCGAAGCCTTGGTCACTTCCCGGATATCCGTCCCGTCCAGGGTAATGCGCCCCTCATTGACGTCGTAAAAGCGCGTCACCAGGTTGGCGATGGTACTCTTCCCGCTTCCGGATTGTCCTACGAGGGCCACCGTTTGCCCCTTGGCGACTTCCAGGCTGAAGTCCGTCAGTACCGGCTCGTCTTCATACCGGAACGAAACGCGTTCCAGTTTGAGGGAGGTATTGAAACCGTCAATTTGTTTCCCGTCTGACGGATCGGACAGGGTGGATGGGGTTTCCAGTACTTCCAGTACGCGCTCGGCTGCTGCATTGCCCTTTTTTACCCCATAGGAGGCCTTGCTGATGGCTTTGGCCGGCGTCAGTATGTTGTAGGCGAGCCCCATATAAGCAATAAAGGAGGCGGCATTCAGGCTGCCTTCCACCAGCACCATCTTTCCCCCGAACCACAGCAGGATCCCGATAACCAGTATGCCGAGGAATTCCCCGACGGGGGAGGCGAGGTTCTGCCGGTTGAGCAGGCTGTTCGAGAACCGGAAAAACCGCCCGGTAGACGCGGCAAACTGGTCGGCGAATCGCTTTTCGGCATTGAAGGCCTTGATGACGCGCAACCCGCCCAGGGTCTCCTCCACGATGGACAGGAAGTTCCCCTGTTCGCGCTGTACCCGGTCGGAATGCCGTTTCAGCGATTTCCCGATGCGCGAGATAATAAACCCGGCCAGGGGGATAAAGACAAAGACGAAGACCGTGAGCTTGACGCTGATAAAAAACATCGCCAGGATCGTAAAGAGGATGGTAAGCGGTTCCCGTACGATGAGTTCCAGGATGGACAGGAAGGAATGCTGTATTTCCAGGACGTCCGAGGTAATACGGGCGATCACGTCGCCTTTCCGTTTTTCCGAGTAAAAGGACACCGGCAGCGTCACGATCTTTTCGTAAATGGCATTCCGAAGGTCCTTTAGCACGCCGTTCCGCAGGAAGGTGATGTAGAACATCGCCAGGTAGTTGAAGACATTCTTCAACAGGAAAAGGACCAGCACCAGGCCGATTACCCAGACCAGGGCCTGCATCTTGTCATCCCCGGCCACGGAACCCAGCTCGTAGTACAGGGAATCTTTTACATAGGATTCCAGTTGCCCGATCCCTTCGTACACCGGGGGTTCCTGAACGGGTTCGGTTTGCTGGAACAGCACCTCCAGCATGGGGATCAGCGCCACAAACGACAGGGCGCTGAAAAGCGCGTAGAGGATGTTGAAGAAGATGTTCAGGATCCCGTAACGCCGGTAGGGGAGGGCGAAACGGAGGATTTTCCGGAAATATTTCATCCTTCGAGATTCAGGTCGGCCAGTATCCGGTCGATTTTTTCCTCGAGCTGCCGGTGCATGCCTGGGTAGTCCGAGACCGAGTCGATGGGGGCATTTACGCTCACATAGAACTTGATCTTCGGCTCGGTACCGCTGGGCCGGGCTGCTACGCGCGTCCCGTCGGCAGTTGTGTAGACCAGGACATTGGAGGTGGGCAGGTCGATGGGCGTGCGCTCACCGGTGCGGGTATCCAGGGAGGTAGCGTCGTTGTAGTCGTCGATGCGGACAACCTCGGACCCGTCCAGTTGTTTCAGTGGGTTTTCCCGGAAGTCCTTCATCATCTGCCGGATTTCCTTTGCCCCGTCCATTCCCTTTTTCACCAGGGACACCAGGCGTTCGCGGTAGCAGCCGAAATCTGCATAGCACTGCAACAGTTCCCGGTAGAAGCTGCTGCCGTCCGACTTGGCCTGGGCCGCAATCTCACAGGCCAGGAGCGTGGATGTCACCGCATCCTTGTCGCGTACAAAATCCCCGACCATATACCCGTAACTCTCTTCGCCCCCGCCCAGGAATTCCTGGTCCGGGAAATCGACAATCATCTTGGCAATCCATTTAAATCCCGTCAGGGATGTTTTGCATTCCACCCCGTACGCATCTGCCATGGCGGGCATCATGGGGGTGGACACGATGGTGGTCGCAACAAATTCATTGCCCTTAAAGCCCTTGGATTTCCGGGCATCCAGCAAATACCGGGTCATCAGTACCATGGTCTGGTTCCCGTTGAGCAGTTCCAGCCGACCTTCGGAATTCCTCACGGCAATGCCCAGGCGGTCGCTGTCCGGGTCGGTCCCCACCACCATATCTGCGCCAATGGCTTCCCCCTTTTCCAGGGCCAACGCCAGGGCAGCCGGCTCCTCGGGGTTCGGGGAGGCCACAGTTGGGAAATTCCCGTCCGGCTCGGCCTGCTCCGGGATGATGGTCACTTTTTTATAGCCGGCCTTTTCGAGTACCTGTGGGATGGCCGTGATGGACGTGCCGTGGAGGGAGGTAAATACAATGGAGAAATCGTCCTTCCCTGCAGCGCCAATACTGCCGTTGGCCACGCAGGCCTCGATGAATGCCTCGTCTACCTCGGCGTCAATCGTTTTAATCAGGTCCTCCCGGGGTTCAAAACGGATGTCCTCGTATTCCAGGCGGTTGATGGCCCGGATGATTTCCCCGTCCTGGGGGGGCACAATCTGGCCGCCGTCTGTCCAGTATACCTTATAACCGTTGTATTCCGGCGGGTTGTGGGAGGCGGTCAGGACCACGCCGGCATGGCAACCCAGGTGACGGACGGCAAAGGAGAGTTCCGGGGTGGTCCGCAGTTCGGAGAACAGGTAGACGCGGATACCGTTTGATGAAAAAACCTCGGCAACCAGGCGGGCCAGGGACTGGCTGTTGTTCCGGCAATCGTAGGCAATTACCACCTGCAAACCGTCCGCTCCGTAAATTTCTTTCAGGTAATTACTCAGGCCCTGGGTGCTTTTGCCCAGGGTGTATTTGTTGATGCGGTTGGTGCCGGTCCCCATGATGCCGCGCATCCCGCCCGTGCCAAATTCCAGGTTTTTGTAAAACCGGTCTTTGAGCTCTTCCGGGTCGTTTTCCACAAGGTCCTGTATTTCCTTTTTAACCGCTGGGTCAAAGAAGTCGGTGAGCCAGCTTTTTGCGGTTTTCAGGATGGTTTCGGAATCCATATTCAAAGTTTTAAACAAAGGTACATCAGAAATGCAAAATAGGGGAAATGCTTCGAAAAAACGGGCCGTTAAGCGGTTAACCGAAGGGAGGAGGCCAATATTTTGTACTTTACAAGCTGCTAGCGCTATGAACATGAACCGCTCCAGATGGATCACCTGCCTGGCGCTGTTTTTCTACGGCTTTGGAATAGTCCTGGGCCAGAAAGAAGCGGCGGTCTGGTATTTTGGCCAGTATGCAGGCCTGGATTTCAGTTCGGGGGAACCCGTGGCGCTTTTTGACGGTCTGGTGAATACGGTGGAGGGATGCGATGCGTATTCGGACGCAGACGGCAACCTGCTCTTCTATACGGACGGCATTTCGGTTTGGGACCGGAATCACCAGCAGATGGACGGTGGCAACGGTCTGGCGGGCAGCCCCTCGACCTCCCAGGCTGCGGTGGTGGTTCCCCTGCCCGGTTCTGAGACGATTTTTTACATATTTACCCCGGACGATGCCCTGGCGTATGCCGGCGGATTGGCCGGGAGCACCCCCAACGGGTTGAATTATTCCGTGGTGGACATGAGCCGGAATGGCGGGCTGGGGGCGGTTGTACGGCGCAATGTCCCGCTACTGGCTTCTGCATCGGAAAATATTACGGCTGTCCGGAACCAAGGGGACGACTTTTACTGGGTGGTCACCCATCGCCGGGACCGCTTCTTTGCGTATAGGCTGACGGCTTCCGGCCTGGACCCCGACCCCGTGGTTACGCTCCTGGGGCCGGATACGCGACTTCCGGCCAATTTCAGGGGGTGCGCCAAGATTTCCCCGGACGGGACGCGACTGGCCATAGCGCATACCATTGTGGAGCCCGGGATTGAAAGCCAATTGTTCCTCTACGACTTCGATGCCGGTACGGGCCGGGTTGCCAACCCGAGGGCCCTGGGCGGCGACCTGTTGTTTTACGGGGTGGAATTCTCCCCGGATTCCTCCAAACTCTACGCGACGGGGACGCTGATTGGCGGGGAGACCTCCGACCTGTTTCTCGAGACGGAGATCGTGGAGATCCTCCAGTTCGACCTGACGACGGCGGATATCCCCGCTTCCCGATACCGGGTCCATCGGTTCGAACGGCCCATACAGGGGTTTATAGGCGGGAGTATCCAGTTGGCGGTAGACCGGCGAATCTACCACTCCATGCCCGGCCGGGAGTTATCCGTGATCCGGAATCCGGAAGCTGCCGGGAATGCCTGCGACTTTCGCCCTTTTGACACGAACCTCGGCGGCCCGGCAGCCACCTACGGGCTCCCGCAGTTTATCCAGTCCTATTTTGAGACTGTGGTGGATGTACATCCGCTTTGCTTTGGTTCCACCGCGCAGTTTACCCCGGATGGAGCCGGAGATATCGCTGCCATTTCCTGGGATTTCGGCGACCCGGCCAGCGGATCGCGGAACTTTTCGGATCAAATCGTCCCCGGGCATCAATATTCGTCCCCGGGGGTTTACGAGGTGCGCTTCGATGTGACGTATCGGAACGGCACCCGCCGGGAGTTTTTGCAGTTCGTGGAGATTGCCGACGTCCCGGACCCCCCGTCCACGGTGGAACTCCTGCAATGCGATATCGACGGGGATGACGACGGACTGGCGGAATTCAACCTGGGGGAGGCCCTGCCGGCGCTGCAGGGGGGCAACCCGGAAATCAACGCATTCTACTACCTGAGCCGGGAGGATGCCGAAATTAACCGGAACCCGCTAAACCCTGTGGGCTTTGCCAACACGATTCCGGACCAGGTTGTCTATGCCCGGGTGTTTGAAACCCCGGATTGTTTCCGCATATCGGAAATCGAATTGCAAACGCGATTCCTGGAAATCCCTGAAGCAGCTGTAATGACGGTCTGTCAGGTCACTTCCGGGGAAAGCACGGCAGGGTTGAAGCGCGAGGAGATGGAAGCTTTTCTCTCCGGTCTGTACGGGGCTTCCGGCAACCTGACCCTACATGCCACCCGTTCGGACGCCCTCCTGAGCCAACGCGCTTTTTTCAATTATAACATCCGGTTCCAGCCCGGTTCCCCCCGGTTTGTCTGGTTCCGTATCGAGGATGGGGGGGGATGCGGGCAGATCGGGTCTGTTCAGGTCGACTTTGTCACCCCGCCCGACCTGGACGGCTTTGTCGAAATGTCCTACTGCGACAGCCCGGTGGTTCTGGAGGCTCCGGAGGTGTTTTCCGAATACCTTTGGGACGACGGCAGTACGAGCCGGGTGCGGACAGTAGATGCCCCGGGCAGTTATTCGGTCATCCTGAGAGTAGGGGAGTGTGAGCAGGTGCAGGAATTCCGGGTCCTTCCCCCGCAAACCCTGCAAATAAACGAAGTAATCGTTTCGGATTTCCGGCAGGTCAACAGCGTTCGCGTAATGGTTGGGGGGTCGGAATCCGCCGTGTCCTTTTCCCTGGACGGCGGACTGAATTTCCAGGAATCGCCTTTTTTCGGGGGGCTGGAACCCGGGGTATACGAACTCGTTGTACAGGGGACCTGCCAGACACTTTCAAGGGAAATCGCGGTGGGCGGCCTGCCGAACTTTTTCACCCCGAACGGGGATGGCAAAAATGACCGGTGGGAATTTCACAATGCGGCCTATTTCGGGCCATATCAGCTCCAGATTTACGACCGTTTCGGCAACCTGGTGGGGCAGATGAGCGATTCAGACCCGGGATGGGACGGCAACCGCATGGGCAGCCCGCTCCCGGCATCCGATTACTGGTACCGGTTGCATTTGGAAACAGGACGGGAAGTCACCGGACATTTTGCACTGATTCGCTGATGTTTACCCGGTCGTAGATGGAATAGCGCTGTTCGTTGCGCTTGCTGCGGAGGATCATCTCCCCCACAAAACCGGAGAGGAAGAACTGCGTCCCCATGATCATGGCCGCGAGGGCCAGGAAAAATTGGGGGCGGTCTGTCAGCAGCCGGCCGGCCGGGTTCAGAAATAACTTATCGATACCCAGGTAGAGTGCAAACCCAAAACCTATCAGGAACATCAATACGCCCAGGGCCCCGAACAGGTGCATGGGGCGCTTGCCGAATTTGGAGACGAACCAGATGGTGATCAGGTCCAGAAAACCATTGATAAACCGGTCGGCCCCAAACTTGGTCTTCCCGTATTTGCGGGCCTGGTGCTGCACGACCTGTTCCCCGATCCGGGTATACCCGGCGTTTTTGGCCAGTACGGGGATGTAGCGGTGCATCTCGCCCGAAACCTCAATCTGGTCCACCACTTCCTTCCGGAAGGCTTTCAGGCCGCAGTTGAAATCGTGGAGGCGAACCCCCGAGGTTCTGCGCGCCGCCCAGTTAAAGAGTTTGGACGGCAGGTTTTTCATCAGCAGGGAGTCGTACCGTTTTTTCTTCCACCCCGAAACCAGGTGATAGCCCTCATCCCGGATCATGCGGACCATTTCCGGAATCTCCTCCGGGTTGTCCTGCAAATCGGCGTCCATGGTAATCACGATATCGCCCGAAGCCTGGCGGAAACCGGCATGCAGCGCCTGGGATTTACCGTAGTTTTTGAGGAAGCGAATGCCCCGGACGTTGGGGTTGGTTGCTGCCAGGGTCCGGATAATTTCCCAGCTTCCGTCGTTGCTCCCGTCGTCGATAAAAAGAATGTCGTACAAAAAACGATTGGATTGCATTACGGATACAATCCAATCGTGGAGTTCGTTAAGCGATTCCGCCTCGTTGAGCAAGGGGATGACGATGGACAGGTGCATACTCAGTATTCCGGTTCTGCCCAAATGTACGATTTTAGGCCAAAATCAGGCCTCCTCGGTTTTTTTGAAAATCAGGCCGCCCACCAGGCCGATGATGAGTCCAAAGACCACGGACATGATCAGGATAATCGGGTAGCCGAACCAGAAGAATTTCTCCCCCATTTCCACCCCCTGTTCGATTTGTTCGGGGGTCATGTTCCCGGAGGCAGCCGCTTCGGCCATTCGCGCCTCGGTCATTACCCGGGCAAAATCCGGGTCCAGAACATTAGAGAGCAATAACAGGTAAAGTACCGAAAGGATCCCGGCGATCAGGGAGATGCCCGCCCCGAGTTTCAGGGCCTGGCCAATGCTGAGCAGGCCGCCGTTGGCCTTGCGGAAACTGAGGATGCCCCAAAAGATGATCGCTACGGAGATCACAATATTGACGATCTGCACGACCGGGCTGTTGGTAGTATGCGCATCCACCAGGAAGAGCATCAGGGAGAAGGCCACCCCGATAGCGCCGAGGATGAGGCCGTAATTCAGGGAGTACTTCCCGGTTTTTGGTTGGATCTGTTCCATTTGTCGTTTGATTTTTTTGGTTTTTGTTGGTTATTAGTTGCTTTCGGGGGAGGAATGTTACAGGAAAGATAAGCATTCTGCAGATAAAAATCTTTTCTGTGCTTGATTGTTTTCCAGTAAAAATTATTACATTTGCAGCCTGAAAAACTGAGGAATAAAACGAGCGTACGATGAGAAAAGATATTCATCCCGATAATTACCGACTGGTGGCCTTCAAGGATATGTCCAATGACGATGTATTCATTACCAAGTCTACCGCAGAAACCCGCGAGACCATGGAGGTTGACGGGGTGGAGTACCCGCTGGTGAAGCTGGAAATTTCCCGTACCTCGCATCCGTTCTACACCGGCAAGTCCAAACTGATCGACACGGCCGGCCGGATCGATAAATTCAAGAACAAGTACAAGAAGTTCGACAAGAAAGAAGGTAAAAAGGAGGCCAGTAAGGAAGAGAAATAATTTCCCGAAAGCTTTCCGGATCAAATTGGCGACCTCCATACGGGGGTCGCTTTTTTTATGGCAGATCGCATCTGCCGCACACGGGCCTTCGCCCTCAGGCGCGGACCCGTTTCGACCACGGGTTCCATCCTGCCGACCAACCGGGTAAACCACACCGAACGCTTTTTGTAGCTTTGCGCTAAAACGGAACCATGAACCACATCCTGTTCGACGGCGACCGCAGGACCGCCTTGTTGCCCTTTACCTATACACGGCCGGTCGGGGATATCCGGATCGGGATCCTCACACTCCGCGAGAAGTGGCAGCACTACCTGGGGGAGGAGGTGAGTTGCCGTACCGAGGCGTACCTCTCCGGAAAATTCCCAATGAAGAGCGGGGCGGACAACCTGCTGATTCAAGCCTCGTTTTTCCCGGACCCCGGCCTGGTGGCAGCCATTCGGAAATTGCAGCCCGGGGAGGCGCTCTGGAAGGACGATTGCGTCCTGGCTTGCAGGAGCGAAGACCCGCATGCCGACCCTAAGGGCAAAGGGTTCATCCGGCGAGACTACCCGGGCGAGACCTGGCAGTTGCGAAATACCTGGGATATCTTTTCGATGAACGGCCGGGCCCTGGAGGCCGATTTTGACCTGGTGACCGCCGGGCGTAAGTCGGCCCCGATTTCCGCCACAAACCGGCTCGTAGCTGCCGACCGGATCTTCCTCGAGGAGGGGGCCGAAGTGGAGCACAGTATCCTCAATGCCAGTGATGGCCCGATCTACATTGGCCGCAATGCCCTGGTCATGGAAGGCAACCTGATCCGCGGCGGGCTGGCCGTTTGTGACCATGCGGTGGTGAAAATGGGCGCCAAGATTTACGGCCCCACCACAGTGGGGCCCTATGGCAAGGTATGCGGGGAGATCAACAATTCGGTCATCTTCGGGTATTCCAGCAAGGGGCACGACGGCTACCTGGGAAATTCCGTTTTGGGCGAATGGTGCAATATCGGGGCGGACTCCAATAATTCCAACCTGAAGAACAACTACGCCAAGGTCCGGCTCTGGAATTATGAGACCCGGCGCTTCGATCCCACCGGCCTCCAGTTTTGCGGGCTGATGATGGGCGACCACAGCAAAACAGCCATCAATACGATGTTTAACACGGGGACGGTTATCGGGGTGAATTGCAATATCTATGTGCCGGGGTTTCCCCGGAATTTTGTCCCGAGTTTCAGCTGGGGGGGCGCCTCCGGTTTTTCCACTTACCAGCCGGCAAAGGCATTCGAGGCAGCCCGGGTGATGATGGCCCGCCGGGGTGTGGACTTCACCGAGGAAGACGCCCGGATCCTCCAGCAGGTTTTTGACGACAGTGCCCAATGGCGCAAATAGGCATCGGGGCCAATACGCTGCGTGCCCGGCCCGGCTTGCCAAAAGGGAGTAAATCCGTATCTTTGCCACCCGGTAAAACCGGCCGGTGTTAGCCCCGGCCCGGCCGACGACCTGAAAAATACTATGGACCGCACCGTTGCCTTTTATACCCTGGGTTGCAAACTGAATTTTGCAGAGACCTCCACGATTGCCCGCGACCTGGTGGAACAGGGATTGCGCAAAGTGGAATTCGGGCAGCCCGCCGACCTGTATGTGATCAATACCTGTTCGGTAACCGATAATGCGGATAAGCGCTGCCGGGCCGTTGTCCGACAGGCCCTGCGGAACAACCCGGAGGCCTTTGTAGCCGTGGTGGGTTGCTATGCCCAGCTCAAACCCGAGGAAATCGCCTCCATCCCCGGTGTGGACCTGGTTCTGGGGGCAACGGAAAAATTCAACCTGACCCGATACCTGGACGACCTGTCCAAGAACGATATGGGGGAAGTGCATTCCTGCGAGATCCGCGAAGCGGACTTCTATGTGGGCAGCTATGCCATCGGAGACCGGACCCGGGCCTTCCTCAAGGTGCAGGACGGATGCGATTACAAGTGCACCTATTGCACCATCCCGCTGGCTCGCGGGATTTCGCGGAGCGATACGCTGGAGAATGTCCTGGAAAACGCCCGGGAAATTTCAGCCCGGGGGATCCGGGAAATTGTCCTTACGGGCGTAAATATCGGGGATTACGGAAAGGGCGAAAACGGGGATAAACGGCACAAACACACCTTTCTGGACCTGGTGCGGGCCCTCGATGACGTACCCGGGATTGAACGCGTCCGGATCTCGTCTATCGAACCGAACCTGTTGAAGAATGAAACGATCGATTTTGTGGCGGGCAGCCGGCATTTTGTACCGCACTTCCATATTCCCCTGCAAAGCGGCAGCAATTCAATCCTGAAACGGATGCGCCGGAGGTATATGCGGGAGTTGTACGCAGACCGGGTGGCGCGCATCCGGGAAGTCATGCCCCATGCCTGTATCGGGGTGGATGTCATCGTCGGGTTCCCCGGGGAAACGGAAGACCACTTTATGGAAACCTATAATTTCCTGCACGAACTGGAGGTCTCCTACCTGCACGTCTTTACGTATTCGGAACGGGCCGATACGCCGGCCGCGAAGATGGACGGGGCGGTACCCCCGGCAGAACGCAACCGTCGCAGCAAGATGCTCCGCAGCCTCTCGGCCAAGAAACGGCGGGCGTTCTACCAGGAGCAACTGGACACCGAACAAACCGTACTCTTTGAGGGGGAAAACAAAAAGGGATACATCCACGGCTTTACCGGGAATTACGTGAAGGTCAAAGCTCCCTGGGACCCGGCTTTGACAGGTACCACCCTACGCGTCCGGCTGACGGAAATCGACTCGGATGGCCTGGTGCGCATGGAGCCGGTATCGCCCGCTTTCGCAATTTAACTTTGGCTTGGAGCCCGGACAAAAAAAATCCCGGTCTCAGTACCGGGATGCAGGCCTGGTTACCAGGCCGTTTGGAGTAACGTCGGCAATCAGATCCGGATGCCGACGGGGAGCATTTCCTTATACTGCCTGTTTTTCCTCAGAAAACCGGCAATTTGCGGACTGGTCGGGACAACGCGAAGGTTTTGCTCCTGGATGTGGTTCAGTACGGCCTTGATAAACTCTTCCTTGAAGCCCTCCCGGGTAATGGTTTCCGGAATGACCAGTTTGGTCAGGAATACTTTCCGTTCCTGAGAGGAATACTCAATCTTGGCCAGTTGCCCGTTAACCCGCGTTTCAAATTGACGCAGGAAGCTATTGTCCTTAATTGCCAGCTCGCTCATATGTCGTGATTTAATTTTGGTTTCAGATAAAAAAATTACGAACTATGGAGTGTTGTAATTTAGAAGCACCGGGCGCGTTTTTTTTCAGAAATGCAAAAAATACCACCGATAGCGTTCAAAATTAGTCAAAATAATGCTAAAAACCTAAGATTTAAACGGTTTTGAAGGACCCAGAAGCTCCCCTGGTACACGTTTACCTGATGCCCGGCCTGGCAGCCAGTCCGGATATCTTTGAAAATATCCGATTGCCGGAGGACCGCTTCCGGATCCACCTGTTGGAATGGTTCCTGCCAGAGCCCGGGATGGACCTGCAGGAATACGCCCGCAGGATGAGCATGCAGGTGCGGGAGGCCAACCCCGTACTGATCGGGGTTTCCTTTGGAGGGATGCTCGTCCAGGAGATGACCCGATTTCTGGAAACCCGTAAAGTGATAATAATTTCCAGCGTAAAATGCCGCCGGGAAATGCCCAGGCGACTGCTCGTGGCGCGTTATACGAAACTCCACAAACTCCTGCCCACATCCCTGGTCAACAATGTGGAGGTCCTGGCGCGGTATGCCTTCGGGGAATCGATCGGCAAGCGGCTGAAGCTTTACGAGAGGTACCTGGGCGTGCGGGATACCGGCTACCTGGACTGGGCCATCGACCAGATTGTAAACTGGACCCGGGAGGAACCCGTTCCCGGCCTGGTGCATTTGCACGGTGAAAAAGATGCTGTCTTTCCGATGGGGTATATCGGCGATTGTATTTCGGTGCCCGGGGGTACCCATACAATGATCCTCCACCGGCATCGCTGGCTCAATGAACGGTTGCCTGCAATTATTTTGCAAGATGGGAGTTCTATTTAATACCTTTGGTATAAATCCTTAATCCTTTTTGTATGAGACTTCTCAAGAACGCCCTGATGCTGATCGGTCTGATCAGCGTGGTCAGCACCCTGGTATTTGCCGTCCAGCAATCGGCGGAAACCGCCGGGGAGGCACCTGAATCGCTGGAAGCGCCGGAATCGGTTGAAGCTCAGGACAAAAACGTTTCCCCCGCCTACCGGATTTCCGCCATCGATATCCCCGGGGATCTGAACTTTGCCGGGGAGCCCGTCCCCCAGGACGACCCGGAAATCATGGAGCGCGTGGATCGGGAATTTTTGGTGAACACCTACTGGCAATCCAATGCCCTGCTGCTGATGAAGCGGGCCCACAAATATTTTCCGGTCATCGAACCCATTCTGGCAAAAAATGGAGTCCCTGACGATTTTAAATACCTGGCGGTAGCTGAAAGCGGGCTGGAGAATGTGGTATCCCCCGCCGGGGCCACGGGATTCTGGCAGATAATGAAAGCCACCGGCAGGGAATACGGCCTGGAGATCAACGACAATGTAGACGAGCGTTACCACCTTGAAAAATCCACGGAAGTGGCGTGCCGCTACCTGAAGCGCTACCGGGACAAATACGGTTCCTGGACGATGGCCGCCGCGGCCTATAATACAGGTACCGGGTCTATCGACCGGTACATGGGCATACAGAAAGTGGACGATTACTACGACTTATTGCTCGGGGCGGAAACCGGCCGGTACGTGTTCCGGATCCTGGCCATCAAGGAAATCCTCTCGCATCCGGAGAAATACGGATTCGTCATTGAGAAGGAAGATCTGTACAATGAGGTCCCCACTTTTTCGGTGGAGGTGGATACGGCCGTCCGCAATTTTGCTGATTTCGCCAACCAGTACGAGATTAACTATAAAATCCTCAAACGGCACAACCCCTGGCTGCGGGAACCCCACCTGAATAATGCCTCCCGTAAAAAATACCAGATCGCCATCCCCCACAAAGGTTATTATAAGACCGGGCCCTGATGTCGGACTATCTGCAGGACAATCTTTGGGCCTACCTCCTGCTGGTCAACTACCTGCTGGCCATTATTATTGCCGTAACGGTCCTGCTCAAGAACGACAATCCGGTTAAAACGCTTACCTACCTCTTTGCCCTGGCTACTTTGCCGTTTTTGGGGTTGCTGGTCTATTACCTCTTCGGGATCGACCACCGGAAAAATAAAATTTTCGAAAAGAAGTACCTCACCGATAATACCCGGCTAAAAGACTGGCGGGAGCAATTCGGGATGACCCCGGACCAGCAAACCGATTTTGAACAGCGGTTCGGCCCCGGCCTTTATCGGGTGTATCAACTGCTGCACTACAATGACCGCGCTGTCCTGACGTATGAAAATGACGTGGAAATCCTCATTAACGGGGAGGCCAAATTCCCCCGTTTGCTGGAAGACCTTGAAAAAGCCACCGACCATATCCACCTGGAGTATTTTGTGCTCTACGACGATGCGACCGGGCTCCCGATCATCGACATGCTTTGCCGTAAGGCCCGGGAAGGGGTTACCGTGCGCGTGATCTACGACGATGTGGGGAGTAAACTCTCCGGTAGCACCAAGAAGCGCATGACGGAATGCGGGGTGGAGCATTTTCCATTCATGCCTGTTTTGTTCACCCGGTTTACGGGTAAATTCAACTATCGGGACCACCGGAAGATCATCGTGATTGACGGGATTACAGGCTATGTGGGGGGGATCAATATCCGCAGGAAATACGACAACTCCCTGAGCAACCCGAGGTTTTGGCGGGACACCCACCTTCGGATCCGGGGGCCGGCAACGGGTTCCCTCCAGGCGAGCTTTTTACTGTCGTGGGATTTTGTATCCGATGACATTACCTCGATCCAAAAGAACCTGTTCCCGGATACCAAACCCGATTCCCAGGACCCGGTAGCTGTCCAGATTGCCGCCAGCGGCCCGGATTCCGACTACGCGAATATCATGGAGGCGCTGTTTACGGCCATCAATACGGCCCGGGAGTATGTGTATATCACCACGCCCTACATGATACCGAATGCCTCCATCATGACCGCCATGACCACGGCGGCCCGCTCCGGCGTGGATGTCCGGGTAATCATCCCGTACCAGTCCGATTCGTGGGCAGCCCAGTACGCCACGGATTCCTATATCGAATCGATGCTGCGTTCCGGGGTGCGTATCTTCCGGTATAACAAGGGGTTTGTGCATGCCAAGACGCTGGTCATGGACGACACCTTCGCGAGCATCGGGACGGCCAATATGGATTACAGGAGTTTCTCGATTAACTTCGAAATCAATGCCCTGCTTTACAGCAAGACCAAAGCTAAACAGTTGAAGGAGGTCTTTCTCCGCGACCTGGAAGAGTCTGAGGAAGTGGAACTCGAACGCTGGGAGGAACGGGGGATCTCCCGAAAATTACAGGAATCCCTCAACCGGCTCTGGGCCCCCTTGCTCTAAAACCGGCTCTGGTCCCCCTTGCTCTAAAACCGGCTCCGGGCCTCCTGGCTCCAGGACTGCACCCCGGGAATTTCCCGCGGCCAATTTACGGCATCGCCCGTTAAACGCATTTCCAAATTCCCAAATTATCAAATCCGTTTCAGCTGCTGCTGCATCATGCGGATCTGCTCGTTAAGCATGTTGTTTTTATCGAGTTTCTTGGCCTCGGAAAGGAGCGTGGTGGCCTCCCGTTTCCGCCGTTTCTGCATGGCGATCCCGGCCAGGCTGAGTTTCGCCATGGCAACGTCGTAATCCATGTTTAACCCGAGTTTCAGGGCCTTGCGAAAGTGCTTTTCGGCCTGCGTCAGGTTTTTCTGGGAGTAGATAATCCCGTGGAGGTATTCGTAATAGCCTTGTTGTTTGGTGGTCAGGGCCGCCTTTGGGTTGCGGATTTTCCCAAGCCATTTCTCGGTACCCTCAAGGTCCTGTTTCCGCATACGCAAAAACGCGAGGAGGATCAATTCATTTCGAAAATACAGGAAGACAAAAATGAGTGCCAAAAGCACCAACATAATGCCATTGCCGATTTCACCTTCGTAGAACTGGTATCCGGCATACCCGGTTATCAAAAAAGCCAGGACGATTTTGATGTTTTTATTGAACATGTTTGTGGTCTATTAGCGTGTAGATACTTTTCATTTGAACCCTTGTGGGCACAGGATCTGTCCCCGGGGCGCCGAGTGGCGTCTGACCGGAGGCTTCTCCGGAGACGACCATTTTAAGCAAAAAGCCGCTGCCGGCTTCCGTCTTTACCAGCATGTTTTGTTTGCCCTGCAGGGCGCTCCCGGGCGATTCCGGATGTTCCCGCAGCAGAATGGTTGCCTGGCCGCTGATGGAGGCGCTGCCGCCTGCCACGGTATCCAGTTTCCAGGTGTTTGCCGCCTGGAGCTTGCCCTCGTGCCGGTTTGTCCACTGGCTACCGGAGCGCACCGCGCGATCCGGATAAAAATAGGTCAATTGTTCGAAGCTGGCCGCCAGGGCCTCCGAACTGTAGTCAGCCAGCAGGCTTTCCTTAAGGGCTGTGCGTTCGGCTCCCGCCATCAGGCCCGTGCCATCCAGCATGCCATCCACCAGGCCGTCTCCCCCGGTAACGGACAGCACCTCGCCGCTGCGCGTTAGTTCCATGGTTACGGGTACATCCATCAGGTTGCGGAAGAGGCGGGAGCGCAGATCCGTCCTGCCGGGTTCCCGGGCGCGCACGTCGAGCAGTTGCCCTTGCGAACTGCTTTCAATCCGGAAGAACAGGTCCCTGAACCGCATCACCAGCACATAGGTGCTGTCCTTGACTTCCCGAACCTGGAATTCGAGTACGGCAGTCACCCGATTGGTCAGTTGGTGGCCCGTTTCGCCGACATCCTGGAAAACGTTTTGTTCCGACTGTTGTTCCACAGTGAATACATCCCCTTTCTGCAAGGAGTACCCCAACTTTTCCTGGGCGGTGGTGCTACCGGTCAAAAACAGGGTGAAAAGTGCTAAAAACAGGGCCTTGGACATGGGATTGGCAGCGTTTAAACGGCTGCCGCAAAAGTACTAAAAACTATTCGAAAAAAAATTTATTTGCATTTGGGATTGCCAAAACTCTTCGTATATTTGCGCCCAGATTTTCAAGAGGCTCCGGGCCTTAATCCATCAAGCGGAAAAAGATTCAAGATGAAAAGAACATTTCAGCCTTCCAAAAGGAAAAGGAAAAACAAACACGGCTTTCGCGAGCGCATGGCTTCAGCCAACGGTCGGAAAGTGCTGGCCCGCAGAAGATCCAAAGGACGTAAAAAACTGAGCGTATCCTCTGAGCCACGGCATAAAAAATAATGGTGTACCCAATCATAAAATCTGAAGGTGTTACTTTTGAAAGTAGCACCTTTTTTTTGTCCACTAACTCCAAAAAGTTCGCTTCCCCATGCCCAAAAGAAAAGATCTAGAAACCCTGTTGATTATCGGTTCGGGCCCAATTATCATCGGCCAGGCCTGTGAGTTTGATTATTCCGGTTCCCAGGCACTCCGGTCGCTCCGGGAGGACGGGATCAAAACCGTACTGATCAACAGCAACCCGGCCACCATCATGACGGACCCGTCCATGGCCGACCACGTTTACCTGCTGCCCCTGACCACCAAGTCCATCCTGGAGGTGCTCAAAAAGCACCCGGAAATCGATGCGGTCCTGCCCACCATGGGGGGACAGACAGCCCTGAACCTGTGTATCGAGGCAGGAGACAAAGGCATTTGGGAGGATTTCGGAATTGAAATCATCGGTGTGGACATCGATGCGATCAACATTACCGAAGACCGGGAGAAATTCCGGGATCTGATGAGCCGCATCGGCGTGGCCATGGCGCCGCAGGCCACAGCCACCTCCTTCCTGCAGGGTAAGGAAATCGCACAGGAATACGGCTTTCCGCTCGTTATCCGGGCCAGTTATACCCTGGGGGGAGCCGGGGCCTCCATCGTTTACAAACCCGAGGACTTCGACAACCTTTTAAGCGTCGGACTGGAGACTTCCCCCATCCACGAGGTGATGATCGACAAGGCGATGATGGGGTGGAAGGAATACGAGTTGGAATTGCTGCGCGACAAAAACGACAACGTGGTCATCATCTGTACCATCGAGAATATGGACCCGATGGGGATCCACACGGGCGACTCGGTAACCGTGGCCCCGGCCATGACGCTTTCGGACCGCACCTTCCAGCGGATGCGGGACATGGCCATCCACATGATGCGCAGCATCGGGGACTTTGCGGGCGGATGCAACGTACAGTTTGCGGTAAGCCCGGACGAGAAGGAGGATATCATTGCCATCGAGATCAACCCGCGGGTATCCCGGTCTTCGGCCCTGGCTTCCAAGGCGACGGGTTATCCCATTGCCAAGGTGGCCGCCAAGCTGGCCATCGGCTACCACCTGGACGAGCTGGACAACCAGATCACCCAGTCCACCTCGGCCCTGTTTGAACCCACTCTGGACTACGTAATCGTTAAGATTCCCCGCTGGAATTTCGACAAATTCGAGGGCGCCGACCGGACGCTCGGACTGCAGATGAAGGCAGTAGGGGAGGTGATGGGAATCGGCCGATCCTTCCAGGAAGCCCTTCACAAAGCAACCCAGTCCCTGGAAATCAAGCGGAACGGTCTCGGAGCTGACGGCAAGGGGTATCGGGACTACGACAAGATCATCGACAAGCTCACCCATCCCAGCTGGGACCGGGTATTTGTGATCTACGATGCCATCCAACTGGGAATACCGCTGAGCCGCATCCACGAGATCACCAAAATCGATATGTGGTACCTCAAACAATACGAGGAGCTCTATGAACTGGAAAAGGAAATCGGGAATTATACCGTAGAAACGCTGCCGAAGGCGCTGCTGCTGGAGGCGAAACAAAAAGGTTTTGCCGACCGGCAGATTGCCCATATGCTCGATTGCTGGGAGAGCGAGGTCCACGCCAAGCGGATGGCCCTGGACATCAAACGGGTCTACAAGCTGGTAGATACCTGCGCAGCCGAATTTCAGGCGGTAACCCCGTATTACTACTCCACCTTCGAGGAAGAGATCGAGACAGCCGACGGGAAGCGGTATGTGGCCAACGACAGCGAGGTCACAGACCGGAAGAAGATCGTGGTGCTCGGTTCCGGGCCCAACCGGATCGGACAGGGGATCGAGTTTGACTACTGCTGCGTACACGGGGTGCTGGCCGCTGCGGAATGCGGTTACGAGACCATCATGATCAACTGCAACCCGGAAACCGTTTCCACGGACTTCGACACGGCGGACAAGCTGTATTTCGAGCCGGTATTCTGGGAGCACATCTACGACATCATCCTGCACGAGAAACCCGAAGGGGTCATTGTGCAGCTCGGCGGGCAAACGGCCCTGAAACTGGCGGAAAAGCTCGATAAATACGGCATCCGCATCATGGGCACCAGCTTTGCGTCCCTGGACCTGGCCGAAGACCGGGGGAGTTTCTCCCGACTGCTGAAAGACAACGACATCCCCTATCCGCAGTTTGGGGTGGCGGAAAGCGCAGACGAGGCGCTGCAACTCGCCGATGAACTCAAATTCCCATTGCTCGTGCGGCCTTCCTACGTGCTGGGCGGCCAGGGGATGAAGATCGTCATCAACAAGGAGGAACTCGAAGCGCATGTCGTGGACCTGCTCCGGAAGATCCCAAACAACAAGCTGCTACTCGATCACTACCTGGACGGGGCCATCGAGGCCGAGGCGGACGCTATTTGCGACGGGGAGGATGTCTATATCATCGGGATCATGGAACACATCGAACCCTGCGGAATCCACTCCGGCGATTCGAATGCCACCCTGCCGCCGTTTAACCTCGGGGAATTTGTGATGCAGCAGATCAAGGACCATACCCGGAAGATCGCCCTGGCGCTGAATACGGTCGGGCTCATCAACATCCAGTTCGCCATTAAGGACGACATGGTCTACATCATCGAGGCAAACCCCCGGGCGTCCCGTACGGTGCCCTTTATTGCCAAGGCCTATGGGGAGCCCTATGTAAATTACGCCACGCGGATCATGCTGGGGAAAAACAAGCTGAAGGACTTTAAATTTAATCCGAAACTGGAAGGCTTTGCCATCAAGCAACCCGTATTCAGCTTCAACAAATTCCCCAACGTCAACAAGAACCTGGGGCCGGAGATGAAGAGTACGGGAGAGAGCATCCTGTTTATCGAGAGCCTGAAAGACGACGAGTTCTACAACCTGTATTCCCGGCGGAAAATGTACCTGAGCAAGTAAGCGGCTCTTATTCCCCGGGCCCCGAATCCTTTTCGGAGTCCAGGTCAAAATCCAGGGATACCGCAACCTCTTCGGCAATCTTGGTGAAGACGATTTTGGGGATGTCAATATCGTGGTCGGCCGTGCGGACTGTAAAATCCGAATGGATTCGCCACCCCCTGGGCGTGCGGCGGATTTCCGCCTCCACCACGCGCTCCCGGGCCACTCCGTGAACCGTGAGCGTTCCCGCTATACGGCACTGGCGGGTATCCCCGGGGGCCATATCGGCGTGGCCCGAGATCTTTCCGCTGAAGGTCGCTTTCGGGAACTTGTCGGACTCCATGTAATTTTCGTTAAAGTGCTCCTGCATTAATTTCCGGCGGAACCGGAATTCCGGGATCAGCATGACCACGGCAAAGGCTCCGTCGCCGTGGCGGAGGATGGCATTGACCCGGTCGTTCGTGGCATCGATATCCTCCAGGGGGGTGGAAGCATTGATATGAACGATGCCGGTCTCTGTAGTCCACAGATCCTGTGCGCGGCTAACGGGAGCGCCGAGGCAGAGCAGGCAGCAAAGCAGGAGCAGTTTCTTCATTCCGGGAATCCTTGGTCTACCCAGGCCTGTATCAGGTCGCGGGTTGCCTGAGGCAACCGGCCGTCGGGCGGCATGGGGTTGGACGTGCTGTTGATCCTGGAAATCAGTCCCCGGTCTTCCACGGCGCTGCGTACCTGCGCAAGGGTTACCAGGGCCATCGGGGCCGCCTGGGTGGGCGGGTCGCCGTGACAGTTTGTACAGCTCGAACTCATAATGGGTGCAATGTCTGCCTGGTAGGATACGGGGTCTGTCCCGGCACCGTCCCCGGAACCGTCGCCTGAATCATCGCCCGAGCCGTTGCCCGGGTTGTTTACGGGCGGGTCGTTCACAGGGTCGGAGTCCCCGCCCTTGGAACAGGATACCACTGCAGCCAGCGCGACTGCCCCCAGGATTACCTTCATTTTTTTCATAGCGTCTTGAGATAGGTTGTTCGATTTTCCCAACTACGTCCTTTATAGTCAGGTAACTGCGAATCGATTCCTCTTTTCAAAAAGACGCCTGAATACGCTTTTGGTTGCTTCTGTTCACCGGATTTCCCACCGGTTGTCCGGGCAGGGAAACCATCCGCCCATTGAATTATTTAGTATGTTTAACGTAAAAAAGGCCGGTTTCCGTATGGCCCCCCGGGTACTGAGGGCCGGCTCCTTAAAACAACCGCTATGAAAAAAACAATCAGCCTTTTGTGCCTGGCTTGCGCCTTGCATCTCGGGGTCAACGGGCAGGACGACCTGCTCGCCACTATCGACAAGGAAGACACCACCCAACTCGGAGAGGCCGCTTTTAAAGGCCTTAAAATCGTCAACTTCGAATCCACAAAACTCCTTTCCAAACGGGAGTTTTACTTTGTGGTATCCCACCGCTTTGGCAGCATCAGCAACGGATTCGACGATTTTTTCGGCCTGGATTTTGCCAATACCCGCCTGCATTTCCTCTACGGGGTATCCGATGGGTTCAACATTTCGGTTTCCAGGAGTTCTTTTAACAAGACCTACGACCTTTCCCTGAAATACCGGATGCTGCAGCAACAGGCCGGGGTCCCGGTGACGGTGGTGGGATACAGCCAACTGGCGATCAATACGCAGCTGGACGAAGACCTGCTGACCATCCCCGTCGATTTTTCGGACCGGGTATCCTATACGCAGCAAGTCCTGATTTCACGGAAATTCAACGAACGGCTTTCCCTCCAACTGATGCCCACGTATTTCCACGAAGGATATGTGGACTACGCCCCTCAGGATAATTCCCAGTGGGCGCTGGGTATTGGGGGACGGTATAAAATCGGGAAACACTGGAGCCTCAACGTCGATTACGGCTGGCACCTGAACCGGGCATCCGGCTCGCCCTTCGTAAACCCCCTGTCCATTGGGGTGGACATCGAAACGGGCGGACACGTTTTCCAGCTTCACTTCACGAATGCCCAGCCAACTTTTGAGAGCGGTTTCCTCGGCAATGCGGTGGGGGACTGGTCCGAGGGGGTTGTTTATTTCGGCTTTAACCTGAGCCGGGTGTTCCAGTTCTAAGCCCCGGCCATTCCGGCCCCGATTGCTTAAGGAAATTCTGCGATCAGGACCTCACGGGAGGTTCTCCTTGCAGGGCCTTATGCGTCCCAATCCGTGTGGAATGTCCCGTCCCGGTCTGTTCGCTGGTAGGTATGCGACCCGAAATAATCGCGCTGGGCCTGGACGAGGTTCATGGGTAGCCGTCCGGTGGTGTAGGAGTCGAAATAGGAGAGGGCACTCGCCAGGCCGGGTACCGGGATTCCGGCTGAAACCCCCAGGGACACGAGGCGGCGGGCAGGGGTCGCCGCCTTTTGCAGGGGCTCCCGGAAATTCTCGGAGAAAACGAGGTTGACGAGCTCCGGTGCGGTTTCGTAGGCCGAAGCGATATCCTCGAGCAGGGCCGCCCGGATGATGCAGCCCGCCCGCCAGATCCGGGCCACGGTTGCCAGGTCCAGTTCGTACCCGTAGGTTTCAGAGGCTTCGGCCAGCTGGTGAAGCCCCTGGGCGTATGTGAGCAGGAAGCTGAAATACAAGGCGGCTTCGCAATCGGCAATCAGCTTTTCGGTATCGACAGATCCGGCCCCGGGCCTTTCGAACAGGGTATCTGCCCGCTCCCGGTCCTGTTTAAATGCGGAGATGGCCCGCATGCTGACGGCGATGTCGATGGTCGGCACGGGAATGCCGAGGTCCATGGCATTCTGGGAAGTCCATTTGCCGGTACCCTTTTGTTTCCCCTGGTCGCGAACCTTGTCGATCAGGTCGCCGGAATCCAGGTCGTCCTTCCGGCCCAGGATTTCCGAGGAGATTTCCACCAGGAAGGACTGTAGGCGGCCCCGGTTCCAGCGGGCAAAGACTTCTTGAATTTCCGCATTGCCCAAACCGCCGGCCCGTCGCAACAGGTCATAGGCCTCGGCGGTGAGTTGCATAAGGCCGTATTCGATCCCGTTGTGGACCATTTTTACGTAGTTGCCTGCCGATTTCGGCCCCAGGTAGGCTACGCAGGGCGTCCCCTCAAACTTTGCGGCCACGGCCTCGAAAATCGGTTGTACTTCCCGGTAAGCGTCCCGGTCACCGCCGGGCATCAGGCTGGGACCCCGCCGGGCCCCTTCGGCCCCGCCGGAAACCCCGGCCCCGAAAAAATGGATGTTTTTTTCCTTCAGGTAGGCCTCCCGCCGGTCCGTATCCCGGAAAAAGGAGTTCCCCCCGTCGATGATCAGGTCGCCAGCGGACACCAGGGGCAGCAGTTCTTCGATTACCGAATCCACGATGGGCCCGGCCGGGACCAGCAACATGATTTTCCGCGGGGTTTCCAGCCCCTGGACAAACGCCTCCAGCGAATTGGTTGCATTGACCCGGTCCAGGTTCCCTCCTTCGCGCTTCAGCGCTTCCACCTGACCGGGATCCAGGTCGTACCCCAGGGCGGTAAAGCCCTTTTCGGCCACGTTGAGAATGAAGTTCCGGCCCATGACCCCGAGGCCGATCAACCCAAATGCGTACTGGTTATTCGCTTGCATATACTATTTTCTTAAAATTCTTCTGTTGCCTGGCCGCCCGGTCTTTTCCGCCGGCAATTTTCGACGTATATTCGTCCTTCCTTCAAAAATAGGGCAAATTATCAATTATGAATGCCATTGACGGACAATTGCTGGTCATCTTCGGGGCCTCCGGCGACCTGACCGAGCGGAAACTCATCCCCTCCCTGATGAACCTGTTCCAGGGCGGGCACCTCCCGGAGTCCTTTGCCGTCCTGGGAGTTAGCCGGAGCGATATGGACGATGAGGCTTTCCGCAAGAAGGTCGTCCTAGACAATCCGCATATCCCGGAGACCGTGGGCAACCACGGCCACCGGAAGGAGTTTGCAAAACTGCTGCACTATTACGACCTCGGGAGCTATGAGGAGGACTATGCGGGGTTGAACGAGCGGATCGCGGAACTCGACAATGGCATAGGTTCTCCGGGGAATATGATATTTTACCTGTCCGTCCCGCCGCGGATCTACGAAACGATTGCCTCGCGCCTGCACGACCAGGGCCTTTCCTCCGAGGAGTCGGGCACGCGCCGGTTGATCGTGGAAAAACCCTTCGGTTATGACCTGGAAAGCGCCCGGAGTCTCAACAAGGGCTTACAGCGGTACTTTCAGGAATCGCAGATTTACCGGATTGACCATTACCTGGGCAAGGAAACCGTCCAGAACCTGTTGGTGACCCGCTTTTCGAACAGCATCTTTGAACCGCTCTGGAACCGCAATTATATCCGGCATGTGGAGATCACCAACGCGGAGAGCGTCGGGGTGGGGAAGCGCGGCGGCTACTACGATTCGGCAGGTGCCCTCCGGGACATGTTCCAGAACCACCTGCTGCAGATCATCTCGCTCGTGGTCATGGAGCCCCCGATCGGGCCCGAGGCGGAGGCCATCCGGAACGAAAAGGTGAAGGCCCTAAAGTCCCTGCGCATTATGCGCGACCCGGAAACGCTTTACGCGCACACCATCCGCGGACAATATCTTGCCGGGGAGATCGACGGGGAGGCAGTACCCGGGTACCGGGAAGAAGCTGGCGTGGACCCGGACTCCACCACGGAAACTTATGCCGCCCTGAAATTTTATGTGGACAACTGGCGCTGGGCGGAAGTCCCGTTTTACGTACGCACCGCCAAACGGATGCCCACCAAGGTGACCGAAGTGGTTATCCATTTTAAATCGCCCCACCACCAGATCTTCCGGGATATTGGCATGGACAGCAAGGACAACAAGCTGATTATCCGCATCCAGCCCAACGAGGGGATCCTCATCAAATTCGGGGTAAAGGTACCCGGGCAGGGGTTTCAGGTAGAACGGGCCAACCTGGATTTCTATTACTCGGACCTGGCCGATCAAAACATCATGACGGCATACGAGCGGCTCCTGCTGGATGCCATGCAGGGGGATGCAACCCTCTATGCCCGTGCCGATGAGGTGGAAGCCGCCTGGGAGTTTGTGGATCCGATACTGAAATACTGGTCGGAGGCCGGGGACGTGGTGACCTATGGCTATTCGGCAGGGGTCTGGGGCCCGAAAAACGCCGACGACCTGATTGAAGGAGCCTATGGGTGGAGGAACCCGGGGGCCCACCTCACGGACGACCCCGGATTTTGTGTCATCAGTTAATTACGCGTTATGGAATTACAGGTTTACCCGGGAAAACAAGAGGCCGCCGAGGCCCTGGCCGAGCAGCTGTCCGAATGGGCCCGGGAGGGCAGCGTGGAGCACCTGGCCCTTTCGGGCGGGAGTACCCCGGAAATTCTTTTCGATACCCTTGCGGAGGACTACTGGTTCCGGTTGCCCTGGAAAGAACTGCAGTTTTACTGGGGCGATGAGCGCTGCGTTCCCCCGGACGACCCGCAGAGCAATTTCAGGATGACCCGCGAGCACCTTTTCGACCCCTTACCCATCCCGGACAAGCACATCCACCGCATCCGGGGGGAAGCCAACCCGGAGTCCGAGGCCCAACGCTATGCCGACCTCCTGAAAAAGCAGCTCCCAGCGGAAAACGGTTTGCCTCGGTTTGACCTGGTAATACTCGGGATGGGGGATGACGGGCATACAGCTTCCGTGTTTCCCCACGAAGCCCATTTATGGGATTCCCCGGAATTATGCGCGGTAGCGAATCATCCGGATACGGGGCAGCAGCGGGTGACCCTGACCGGCGGCATCATCAACAATGCGGCGCGTATCGTATTCCTCGTAACCGGGGCGGCCAAGGCCGGGCGCGTGGCTGAAATTGTAGGGCAGCAGGGAGCCGGGGGCAATTATCCGGCAGGCCGGGTAGCGCCCCGGGACGGAAGGTTGATCTGGATCCTGGATGAGGCAGCAGCAGCCGGCCTACCGCCTGAAATGTGGTGATTCGTCCGGTTCTACCCGGGTGATAAAGTACTTGGTGTCCCCCAGCCAGGGGAAGGTGGCGTACCGTTCCGTATAATAGAGCTTGACGTATTCCCCCTGGTATTCTTCCAAATTCCGGATGACTTCGGATTCCTTGTCCAGCACGGAGAACGAAAATATCTGCGCCCCGGAAATTCCCTGGCTGATCTGTCCCTCCCAGGTCTTGATTAACACGCCTTTCCGGCTGATCTTGATGAGTTCCCCGGAACGCACCCCTTCGCTATAGGGTATGTAGTAAATAACGGCATATATGGCCGCGAAAACCAAAAGAATAACCGCCAGGCTGGCAAAAAGGGCTTTTTTCACGATTGCGGGTTGGGTTCAGTGGGGTCTTCCAGTTCCAGTTCGGCATCCTCCTCGGCTTCCCGGGCCCTTTTCAACAGCGATTCCGGTATGGATTTTTTGGCTTTTGCCCCCATTTTCTTTAGTTTTTCGATGGAAGTCAGGATGTTGCCCCGGCCCTCCACCAGCTTGTTCATGGCGCCCCGATACTCGCTCTTGGCATCGTCCATTTTTTTTCCCACCCGGGTGAGGTCGGTGACGAAGCCTTCAAATTTATCGTAGAGCGCTCCCGCCTGGCGGGCAATTTCGATCGCATTCCGACGTTGTTTCTCATTGCTCCACATACTGTCGATGGTTCGCAGGGTGGCCAGGAGCGTGGAAGGGGTCACAATGACGATATTCTTGACAAAGGCATTGTTGTACAGGTCGTTGTCCGCGTTGATCGCGATGGAAAATGCCGTCTCGATGGGGACGAACATCAGCACAAAGTCCGGGCTTTCCATTTCGTACAGATCCTCGTATTTCTTGGCAGACAATTGCTCTACGTGCCGTTTCAGGGAATTGACATGGTCTTTCAGGTGCCGCTCCCGGGCCTCCTCGTCTGCATTGACATACCGCTCGTAATCGGTCAGGGAAACTTTGGAATCTACAACCATTTTGTTGCCGTTGGGCAGGTTGATGATTACATCGGGGAGCAGACGGGTGCCATCCTCCCGCGTAAAACTCTGCTGTACTGAATACTCCCGGTCGCGTTCCAGGCCGGATTTTTCCAGGACGCGTTCCAGGACCAGTTCGCCCCAATTTCCCTGCATCTTGCTGTCGCCCTTCAGGGCCCGGGTCAGGTTTTCAGCCTCCTGGGTGATTTTCAGGTTTTGGTTCTGCAGGTTCAGCAGTTGCTCCCGAAGCGCCTGGTGGATCCCGTAATTTTCCTTCCGGGTTTCCTCCACTTTTTTCTCAAAATGCTGGATGCGCTCCTGCAGGGGAAGCAGGATATTCTTGATGTTTTTCTGATTTTGTTCCGTGAATTTGACGCTCTTTTCGTCCAGGATCTTGTTGGCCAGGTTTTCGAATTCCCGTGTAAACGTCTTTTGGAGTTCCTCGAGTTGTTGCCGTTGTTCCCGGTGTTTTTCCTCCAGGTTGGCGATCTCCGATTCCCGGCGAACCAGTTCCTGCCCGAGCCGTTCTTTTTCGAGTTGGAGTGCCTGGTTTTGCCCCCGGGCCTCCTGCAGGTCCGCCCCGAGGAGTTCCAGGTTGTGGCTCAGCTGCTGTTCCCGTTCGCGCAGTGCGCTTTGGCCCGATTGGGTTTTTAATTTGACGATATAACTGCCGAGGAAGAAGCCGGCTGCCAGGAAAAACAGGGCAACAATCCCCAGGGTCCAGATTTCGCTCATCCGAAAAGTGAATTTCCCGTAAAGATAACAAGATACCTGAAGAAAGGTACGGGGTGGAATGGATTACTTCGCAATCCGGAAGGCACCGCTTTCCCGGTCAAAACGAACCGTTTCTTCGGGGAATAATTTCTCGAATGCCCCCTGCTCGATCAGCTGGCAGGGATCGCCAAAAACGGAACGGTCCCGGTGCAGGATCAGTATCCGGTCGCAGAGCTGGATGGCCAGGTCGATTTCATGGGTGGTAAACAGGACGGTTTTCCCCGTATCGTGTGCGATGGCCCGGAGGCCTTTGAGGATTTGTACTTTGTGGTAGAGGTCCAGGTGGGTGGTGGGTTCGTCAAGCAGGATCAGCGGGGTGTCCTGGGCCAGGGCGCGGGCTATCTGAACGCGCTGAAGCTGACCATCGCTTAAGGTATGGCAGGGACGCTCCCGGAGGTTGCCGAGTTCCATGCGCTGCAGGGCCTTTTCGATACATTCCCGGTCCTCTCCGGTATGCTGCCCGATCCAGTTGGTATACGGGTGGCGCCCCAGGGCAACCAGTTCGGTCACGGTGAGGTTCCGAGAGGCGGGGGGCTCCGTAAGGACGAGGCTCTGTAGCCTGGCCCTTCGCTGGGCAGGGAGTTTTGCGGCAGGCTTCCCGCCAATCCGTATTTCCCCCGAAAGTTCGGGTTGCATCCCCCCAAGCGTCCGCAGCAGCGTGGATTTTCCGACCCCGTTGATCCCTACTACGGCCGCCAGTAGGCCGGATGGCAGGCCGAAGTTCAGTTCGCCGCAAAGAGACAGGGGAGGTTTCGCCCCGGGATACCCAATCCGCAGGCCCGTTGCCTCAAGGATCGGATCGGCGGCCTGGCCATTGGTCGATTTACGGGATAGGTCCTCTGTGGATTCCATGTTTGCTAAGTTATGCGCTCACAGAATATTTTCCTATTAATTTCCCGGCACATGCCGGGTGGTATCCGGGTTACAGCCCCACGAGCAGGCGGTTCAGAACAGCATCCGGTTCCGTCGGAGCAGGAGCCAGATCACTACCGGGGCACCTACTACCGAGGTGATCGCATTGATGGGCAGGACGTAGGAGGAATAAGGCATCTGGGCCACCGTATCGCAAATGAGCATCAGGATGGCCCCGTAGAGCAGTACCCCGGGCATGAGCTGCCGGTGGTCGGAAGTCCCAAGCAGCTGCCGGGTCAGGTGGGGTACGGCCAGGCCGACAAAGGCAATGGGCCCCGCAAAAGCCGTAATCCCGCCGGCCAGCAGGCCCGTGGCCAATAGGATGCCCAGGCGCAACCGGCGGATCGGTATGCCGAGGCTCTGGGCATATGCCTCGCCCAGCAACAGGGCATTGAGGCCTTTTAGCATCCCGATGGAAATACCGGTGCCGATGGCAAATACCAGGGCGAGGACACCCAGCTGTCCCCAGCCCAGGTTGCCCACGCTGCCGTAGGACCAGAATATATATTGTTGCAGGCGTTCCGCCTGGGCGAACGAAGACAATACCGTCACCACAGCCGCGGTGATACTGCCAAACATCAAACCGACGATCAGCAGGGCCATGGCATCCTTCAAACGGGTGGCAACCGCCACCACGGTTAGCAGCACCAACAGGCTGCCCATACTGCTTGCAATGGCCAGGGACAGGTCGGAAACTGCCCAGGCCGCAGCCACGGGCCCCAGCAGGGAGGCCCCCATGATCAGCAGGGCAGCCCCCAGGCTGGCACCCGAACTGATGCCCAATACAAAGGGCCCCGCCAACGGGTTCCTGAAAAGCGTTTGCATCAGCAGGCCGCAGAGGGCCAGCCCGCTCCCGGTAATTATTGCCGTGAGCGCTTTGGGCAATCGGTATTCGCGAAGGATATACCCCCAGCTCGTTTCGCCCAATGGGCCGCCTGCCATCCAGCGAAAAATATCGCCCAGGGGAATGTCCACAGAGCCCAGGCTCAGATTGACGAGGAATACCACTGCCAGGATCAGGGCGAGCAGCAGGAACCGACCGGGCTGGTGGAATGGACGTCTCAAGGGGCCAGGGGTTTGAAGAATACGGGTTCGTACCCGTGCAGCAACCCCGGGTGGAGGTGGTGGATCAGGTCTTTGAGTACCCAGTCGGGACGGTTTGGCCCGATTTCGAAATACAAAAGCCCCCCGCCGGAACCCCGATTGGAGGCATACCCGAAAATACGCCGTTCCCGGAAGGCGCGAAATTGCTCGTAATGGGGATTGTCGGAGGCCATTTCCGAATAGGAAGTATACTGGGAGGGCGAGATCCAGAATTCGGCATCCACGCCTTTTTCAAGAACAGCTTCCAGGCTGAGGGAAAGGCTGCCGCTGCCCGGGGTATCCGCATACAGGTATTCTGCATGGGCATCCTCGAGGAAGGCCGCAGCCCAGCTTTCACCCCCCGGCAGGTACCAGACATCCCGGTAGAGTGCCCCACTGAGGACCGTTGGCCGGGTGGAGGCCTTTGCAGCCAGCTCCCGGGCCTCCTGGTAGGCGGCCTCCACCTCTTCGAAATACTGCTGAGCCTCCGGCAGGGACCCCAGGAGCAACCCGAAGAATTTGATCCATTCGGCCTTTCCCAACGGGTTGGTCTCCATCCAGTCGCCGTTGTAGATTACCGGGATCCCCGCCTCCCGGACGCCCCGATAGGAACCTGGGGCATCCGAGATACCAAAGCCCACGACGACCTCCGGGGCCGCCTCCAGGACCAATTCGGTGTTGAGTTGTTCATTCGCCCCGAGTTCCCGCACCGCTCCCGCATCGATACGCTGCCGCACTTCCGGGGAGGAGATGTAATCCAGGCCCGGGAACCCCACCAGGGATTCTGTAGCCCGCAAAGCCACCAGGGAAGGGACATGGGTTGTGGAGGTCAGGACCAGGCGCTCCACGGGGACAGGGATAATAGCGTCAAAGGTATCGGCAGGGAGCGTGATGGCGGCCAGTTTCCCACGGGGCACCAGGGCGTATTTGTACTCCCGGGACGCTTCCGGCCAGGGATCGCTCACGGTCAGGTAGGTGACGCCAGACGCATCCGTATGAGCGGCAAAGCCTTTTGCGTAATCGATTTCAACGGGGTTGTCAACAGCTGCTTCCGGCAGGGGAGCGGCTTTCTCAGGCCGTTCCCTGCAGGCGGTTGTCAGGAGGATCAGGATGAGCAAGGCAGATGTTCGGGCCACGGGTCATTTTTGGTTTGATCAAAAGTAGCCTGAAAATACCGCCTGTCAAAGTTTGCGGTAAATGTGTATCTTGCGGCCGGATACCGGTTCCCGTATCGCCCCACCAGGGGATGCGGGATTAAAAGGGAATCCGGTGAAAGGCCGGAGCTGTTCCCGCAACTGTATGCTCAGTCCCCTTAGGGGGATGCCCGCTGCCATCTTCATTAGACCACTGTCTGTTTTTCGGACGGGAAGGCAGGCAGCCGGGACGCAAGCCAGGAGACCTGCCGTTTTCCGCATTCATTGTTAAACTTTCGGGATAAAAGTTTAGGTAGCTATTCTACGGAAAACCTTTCCCGTGTCTTAAAACGAAAAAGACATGCACAAACCATGGCAGGCCCTGGGCGTTGCCGCTTATCTGGCGGCATGCGTCCCTCTTATGGGCCAAACGGATTCCACCCGTATTGAAAAACTCGACGAAGTGGTCGTATCGGACACGCGCTTTCCGCTGCGCTGGGAACAAAGCGGAAAAACCGTCATCCGGCTGAGCCGGCGGGAACTCGCATCCTACCGGGGGGCGACTATGGCGGAGATCCTGAATGCGCAAACCGGGATTGAAATATCGGGCAGCAGGGGCCGTCCCGGGGAGGTCCTGGGAGTTTTTGCCCGCGGCGGCCGGGGTCGGCAGGTACTCGTCCTGATTGACGGGGTCCGGGTAACGGACCCCTCCTCGGCATCCCAGGAATACGATTTGCGGTTCGTCCAGGCCGAAGAGGTGGAGTCCGTGGAGATACTGAAAGGGGCAGCCAGCACACTTTACGGCACCAATGCGGCAACGGCCGTGATTAACATCCGCACCCGAAAGGCACCCAAATCCCCCCTCGCACTCCGGGTGGGCAGTCTCCTGGGGACCCACCGGGCCCCCGAAGACCCTGAAGGACAATTTGGCCAGTACCAGCAGTATGCGCGATTGGGAGGGACCTCGGGACGGCTCAATTACCAGGCGGGCATTACGCACGCCCGGGCTACGGGGCTGTCTTCCCTGCGATCCGGTACTGAAACGGACCCCTTCCGAAACCTCTCGCTGAGTGCCCGGCTGGGATACCGACCCTGGGACCATACCAGGGTGCAACTCACGGCAAACCGGACGCAATTGCGGACGGCCTATGATGACGCCTTTAACGGGGCAGATGCAGACTTTTTGTTCCTCTCGGAGCAAACCCGGGTTTCCCTGAATGCCACCAGGGAATTTTCAAAAGGAACGCTGGAGGCCCGCGCGGGCTATTCGGAGTTCGATTCGGACAACCGCAGCGACTTCCCGACGACCTTTCGGGGAAGCAATTGGTTCGGGGAGGTCCTGTACAAGCATCGCCTGAACCGCAGCCTGTCTGTTTTGGGGGGTATCATGGCATCCGAAGACCGGGCGGGGACCGAAGATGTGGAATCCTTTCGGTTTATCGACCCCTTCGTAAACCTGGTATGGGCATCCGCTTCCGGATGGAACCTGAATGCCGGAACCCGGGTCAATTTCCATTCGCAATACGGCTCCCAGTGGGTCTACCAGTTGAATCCCTCTTATGCGCTCACCCTTGGGGAACACACCTTTAAGGCCCTGGCCACCTGGTCCACGGCCTATATTACGCCCACCCTGAACCAGCTCTATGGCACCTTCGGGGCCAACCCGGAACTCGAACCCGAGACCGACCGGACCCTGGAAGCGGGCCTGGCGTGGCAGTTCGGGAATCGGATGCGCCTGTCCGTGCTGTACTTTGACCGGGAAGAAGAGCAGGCGGTTATCTATGACGGCGCCGGGATGCAATACAGGAACAGCCCGGACCCCGTGGAGGTAAACGGGGTGGAATTTGAGGCCACCTGGTTTGCGGCGGATGGCTGGCAGGTCCGGGCGGGCTACACCTATACGGACCGTCAGGGGGATGCTGCGATCCGGATACCGGCCCATAAATTCCAGTTTCGCCTGAATGGGGAGATTTCCAGCCGATGGAGGGGCTCCCTGTACTACCGGTACACCGGGACACGGACGGATACGGATTTCAGTACGTTTACCAACCGGGAACTGGACGCATTTTCCCTGGTAGGCGGGCAGGTTGGATACAGCTTCCTCCGTGGGAAACTGGATGCCTATCTCCGGGCGGACAACTTGTTGAATACCGAATTTACGGAGGTAATTGGCTACCAAACCCCGGGCCGGACGATTTACCTTGGCTGGTCCCTGCAACTGGATTAGGTCCCTGCAACTGGAATAGGGCCCTGCAACTGGAATAGGGCCCGGCATCGGCCCGGAACGAAAACGCCCCCGGCCGGGGGCGTTTTTGATTGCTCATTAGGAAAAGGGATGTTGCGCACGGCCTTCCGGCCTGCACCGGCAGTGGGGCTTATTGTTGGGGCATGCGTTCCAGCAGGCTCGGCGGCAGTTGGATGTCCTTGTCCAGCACCATATTGTTCCGCATGGGCGTGAACATCCCGTTATGGGTAAAGGCCTCAATAGGACGCTCGGGCTGCCAGCTCCTTTTGGCCGATACGCCGGTGATTTCCTGTATGGCGCGGGCCAGCAGGGGCTCGTCGTCATCCCCGAGGACGCCCATGTTCCCGAGGTCTTCCCGGAGTTCAATTTCCGGGGCAAAACCGGCCGTATAATCGGAGAAACCGACGGCGTTCTCATTCCGTCCAACCAGGGGCTGGATGGCCCAGTTATTTTCCGGGTCAATCTGGTTTTCACGGCTGGCACTGTAGATAAACGGTGCACCGGGTCGTCCCGGGTCGTCCACCATGGTTAGCGAAAATTCGTTTTTCCCGGTGGTGGTTGTCCCGATCTGGATGACCTCTATATAGGGGTCCAGGCCGTTGATTACCAGTTCGCTGGCCGAAGCAGTACTGCCGGTGGTAAGGATATAGACGCGCTGGAGGTTCAGCGTATTGATAACCGACCCGGCCCCGGTCTGGGTGGCGAAATAATCGTCCAGGGCATTCGGGTCGTCCCTGGTAAAGGCTTCCTGAATTTTGTCATTCCAGCGTTGCCTGAGGTATAAATCGTTCGGATTCCGGCCGTAAATCATACTCGACAGCAGGCGGGACGAATTGACGGACCCCCCGCTGTTATAGCGCAAATCGAGGACCAGGTCGGTAACCCCGTCGGCCACCAGGCTCCCAAAGGCATCGTTCAGGTCTTCGTCGTATTCGTTGGTAAAGCCGTTATACATCAGGTATCCGATTCTATCGGCCCCGATCTCAAAGGACTTGACGATATACACCGGGTTCTCGGCGAGCCCTTCTTCCTTGGTCAGGGTCACTTCCTTGCCGTTGACAACCGGGTCCCCCCCATTGTAGTCGGCCATCATCAGCGTATAGGTGGCGTTTTCCCCGAACAGGAGGTCCGCGTAATTGCCGCCGTTGAGCATCGTCCCATCCACGCCCACGAAGATCTCCCCCCGTCCGATATCCGCCGTGGCGGCATTCGAGCCGTTGACCACATAGCGGACCACGCCGAAAATCGGATCCGTATCGTCCAGTTGGCTGTTTCCGTTTGCGTCGTCGTAAATCAGCCCGAACTCCAGCCCGTTGCTCCGGGAAATTCCCGCCAGGTTCTGGGTAAGTTCCGTGTAGTCGTCACTGTAAAAACTGAAGCGGTCCTCCACAAACCGCAGGCGGTTTTCAAAAAATGCGGTTGGGCTATCTTCCGAATCGAGGAATTCGCTGTATTCCGCATCCGTGCCAAACCGGTCATCCGCCAGGTCTGCCACGTCTCCCTGCCAGAAATACCAGAGGTTCATGGCCTGCCACATAAAATCCTGCACATTCGTATCGCCAACGGGCTGCGGGTCCGGTCCGGGATTGGCATCGTCATCCTTGCTGCAGGAGAGCACCGACAGACCCACCAGCAGATATACTAGCTTCTTCATATTCAATTTTTTTATTGTTTGGGGCAAAGACCGTTCCAAAATTCCGGCCCTATATTTGCAAAAATACTGATAAATAGCGTTTTACTGACCCTGTATCAGCGGTTTACAGCGTTAAAAATAGACACGCCCCCCTGAATAAAAAACTTTTTGTAACAAAATTCGTCCACTTTCGTCTTCCTGATGTAAAGCAACGTTAAATTGACAACGACAACCATCGACCGACCCAAAATGACACAGGCTGAGTTCTTGCAGATCGTAATGCCTTTTAAGGATAAACTGTACCGCGTAGCTAAGCGGTTGCTGATTTCCTCCGAAGAGGCCGAGGACGCCACCCAGGAAATCCTGATGAAACTCTGGGCGGGAAAGAAGAAAATGGGCCGGTATAAAAATGTCGAGGCTTTCGCCATGACAATGACCAAGAATTTTTGCCTCGACCGGTTAAAGTCCAAACAATCCGGCAACCTGAAGCTGGTGCACAGCAATTACGCGGACAATGGGCATTCTTCCCTGCAACAGCAGGTGGAGGCCCGGGACAGTGTGGGCTGGGTGGAGCGGATTATGGACGAATTGCCGGAACAACAGCGGCTCATCCTCCAGTTGCGGGACGTGGAGTCCTACGAATACGAGGAAATTGAAAAACTGATGGATATGAAGCCAACCGCCGTTCGCGTGGCCCTTTCCAGGGCGCGGAAGGCCGTTCGCGATAAATTAATAGAAAAGCATCGCTATGGAATTGGATAAAAAAATAGAATCGATACTGGAAAAGTATTTCGAGGCCACCGCTACGGAGGCCGAGGAACAGCAACTCCGGGATTATTTTTCGGCAGGGGACATTGCGCCCGGCCTGGAACAATACGCCCCGATGTTCCAATACTTTTCCGAGGCCAAAAATCAACGGTCTACCCGGCAGGTACCACTAACAGCCAGAAGAAACACGTTTCGGTGGCTATCCGTTGCCGCAGTAGCCGTCCTGATGATGGGCCTGTATTTCGGGAATCAGTACCGGGAACAGCAAAAAGCGGAGTACGCCTACCAGCAGACCCGCAAGGCGCTGGGGCTGATTGCCCAGAACCTCGATCGGGGTACGGAAAAAGTAGCCCACCTGAGCGAATTTGAAGAAACCAAACAAAAAATTTACAAAAACAATTAAATCCAAAAACAATGAAAAAGTATGTAATAATTGCCCTGATGCTCATTGCGCCCCTGGCCGCTTCCTCCCAGTCGATTTTTGACAAGTACGAGGAAATGGACGAGGTGAGCTCCGTGATCGTCAATAAAAACATGTTTGAACTCCTGATCAAGATGGACGTGGACGTGGATGACCCGGAGGCGAAGGAGTTTATGGACATCGCCAAGAGCCTGAACGGCGTGAAGGTCTTTATCACTGAAGACAGCGGGGTATCTGCGGACATGAAAGCCACCGTGGACCGCTACCTGAAGTCTGCCTCCCTGAGCGAGCTGATGCGGGTAAAGGACAAGGATGCCAATGTGAAGTTCTATATCCGCGAGGGAAAGGACAGCGATCATGTGAGCGAATTGCTGATGTTCGTAACCGGCATCAAGAACATGGACCTCGAGGTGAATGACCGGCAGATCGAAACGGTGCTGCTGACCCTAACCGGCGATATCGACCTGACCAAGATCGGTGCGCTGACCCGGAAGATGAATCTTCCCGAGGAACTCAACAAGGCCGAGAAAAAATCGAATAAATAACATCAGACAGGCAGGACCCGGGCGGCGATCCACCGCCCGGGGACCCTGTTATAACCCCAACGGGATGAAACGTAAAATCACATTTGGCTCACTGCTGGCGGGACTTGCGTCCCTCTTGCTGTTTATGGGTTGCTCCGGCACCCAGAGCCTGCAGGAATACTATGTGGACAATTCGGAAAACCCGAATTTCCTGGTGCTCGATGTCCCGGCCAATATCCTGAAACTCGACGAAGCCGCGCTGAGTGAAACGGAGAAACAGGCTCTCAGATCCCTGCGGAAACTCAATATCCTTACCTTTCGAAAAACCGAAGCGAACGCCCGGTCCTATGAGGAGGAAAGCGCCAAGGTTAAAGCGATCCTGAAGGATTCCGAGTTCAAGGAACTGATGAAGCTCAACACCAAGTACGGACGTGGGGTGGTCAAATACCTGGGCGACGAGGATGCCATCGACGAGGTGGTGATCTACGGCGACAGCAGGGAAAACGGGTTTGCGGTAATCCGCGTGCTCGGGAAGAATATGAACCCGGCCTACTTCGTCCAACTGCTCCAGGCTATCGAAAATGCCGACCTGGAAGGGGAGGGGCTTTCGGAACTCGCTTTCCTGATCAATGGCTGATCCGGGCAGTTCCCACCGCAGCAACTCCGTTTATTGAAAAGAAACCCGCATTGCGGTATCGATCCCGTTCCCCGGAACGGGATTTTTTATACCCCGGTGTAATTTTCCGGGCGGATGGCCCGGAGTTCCTTTTTCACCCCTTCGGACACCTCCAGGGTGTCGATGAATTCGGACATGGTTTCGGCCGTAATGGCCTGATTCGTGCGCGTTAGGCCCTTGAGGGCTTCGTAGGGGTTCGGGTATCCTTCCCGTCTCAGGATGGTTTGGATTGCCTCGGCCACCACTGCCCAGTTGGCCTCCAGGTCCGCCGCAATACGCGGGGCGTTTAACAGGAGTTTGCCCAGGCCTTTCAGCGTGGCCCGGAAAGCGATGAGCGTATGGGCCAGGGGTACGCCGATATTCCGGAGAACCGTACTGTCGGTCAGGTCCCGTTGCAGCCGGGAAACCGGCAACTTGCCAGCCAGGTGCTCAAACAGGGCGTTTGCAATACCCAGGTTCCCCTCGCTGTTCTCAAAATCGATGGGGTTGACCTTATGCGGCATGGCGGAGGAACCCACTTCCCCTTTTTTGATCTGCTGTTTGAAGTAATCCATGGAGATGTAGCTCCAAAAATCCCGGTCCAGGTCTATCAGAATCGTGTTGATGCGCTTCAGCCCGTCGAACAGGGCGGCCATATGGTCGTAGTGTTCAATCTGGGTGGTCGGGAAGGAGTAGTGCAGCCCGAGGCGGTCCTGGACAAATTTCCTTCCAAATGCCTTCCAGTCAATATCCGGGTAGGCGACATGGTGCGCGTTGAAGTTGCCGGTAGCGCCGCCGAATTTGGCGGCGCAGGGCACGTCGTTCAACAGGTTGAATTGTTCCCGGAGGCGGACGGCGTAGACCTCGATTTCCTTGCCGAGTCGGGTTGGCGAAGCCGGTTGCCCGTGGGTCCGGGCCAGCATGGGTACATCCCGCCACTGCCCGGCCAGTTCGCCGATTTTTTCGCGCACCTCCTCCAGGGCGGGTACATAGACCTCGTTGACCGCTTCCTGCAGGGAAAGCGGGATGGCCGTATTGTTTATGTCCTGGGAGGTAAGGCCAAAATGGATAAATTCCTTGTAGTCGGACAGTCCCAGTCCATCGAATCGCTCCTTGATAAAATATTCCACGGCTTTCACGTCGTGGTTGGTGGTCTTTTCGATTTCTTTTACAGCACGGGCATCTGCGCGGTCGAACTCCCGATACAGCTTTCGCAAATCCCCGAAGACTTCCGGCTTCACGTCCCGGAGCTGCGGGAGCGGCAGTTCGCACAGGGCGATAAAATATTCGATTTCTATGCGGACACGGTAACGGATCAGGGCGGCTTCTGAAAAATAGTCCTCGAGGGAGTTTATTTTATCCCGGTACCGACCGTCGACGGGAGAGATAGCGTATAGTGGATCGTGGGCCATAGGGCTGTTTGCGTTGGAAAGGGCAAAGATACTGATTACTGCGATTTCTCCAGCAGTTTCAGGACGTGGCGGGCACGCGCCTGATAGGCAGCGCTTCCCTTTGCGTAATTCAACTTCAGGACTTCCCGCAATTCCGGCCGGATCCACGGGAATTCCTCCCCCAGCAGGTAGAGCGTCTGCATGCAATAGGCCTTGGGAGCTACCTTGTGCGGTCCGATCAACCAGTCAAAACACACCTCGGCCATCCGCTCCCGGTGACGGCTCTCCAGGGGGGGCTTTGCTCCTTTGCCGGGCTTGTAGTAACTCCCGGCGAGTAATTCACAGATTTTGGCCATGGGCCGGATGGAAGACTCTTCCTGCAGGCGCGACAGCCCGTCAATGAATACCCCCAAATACGGGAATAACCGGGCCGGGTCTTTTTTAAAGACGAATTCCAGTACCCAGCAGGCCCGGCTGCCAATAGCGTCGTGCCGGTTCAGGCAGATAGCGATTAAATCCGGGAGCCAATGGGGGGTACCCAGGATTTCTGCCGCCATGGCGAGGCGCTCCTTCCGGGTGGCATCCACATAATCCAAACGCTGGAGTAGTTGGTTGTTTAATTCCAATGACGTATTTTGGGTTGGTTAAATCGCCACTATGAAATTAGGAAAAAAAATTGCCTGGGCACTGCTCATTGTGTTTGTCGGCATGCAGTTCTTCCAGCCGGACAAAAATGAAGATACTTCAGACCACCTGGCCACCTTCCTCAGCGAAACCAATCCGCCCGACCAGGTGGAGCACCTCCTGAAAACGAGCTGTTTCGATTGCCACAGCAACCATACGGTCTATCCCTGGTACAACCGCGTAGCGCCGGTCTCCTATTGGCTGGCCGACCACATTGACCACGGCAAGGGGCACCTGAATTTTTCGGAGTGGGGTACCTATGATGCCGGGGAGAAAGACCACAAGCTCGAAGAGGTTGTGGAAACCGTGGAATCCGGCGAAATGCCGTTGCGGGAATATACCTGGACCCATGCCGAGGCCCGGCTGACAGAGTCTCAGCGCAACGCCATCCTGGAATGGGCGCGGCTTAGCCGGAGTCGCCTGGCCGTAAACGGTTCGCCAGAATAGGCAGCCCCACCGAAGCGCGCTCCCGGATTATTTCCAGGTTCCCGTGTTCCCCCGGCGCCATCTGCGGATCCGGGTCCACAAAATACAGCGGGACTCCCTCTTTTTTATAATGGACCAGCCCGGCTGCCGGATACACCTGCATGGAGGTGCCTACGATGATCAAAACATCGGCCTGGGCGGTTACCTCAGCCGCCCGTTGCAACATGGGCACTTCCTCGCCAAACCAGACAATGTGGGGCCGCAATTGGAATCCGTCCGGGCAGGTATCCCCCAGCACGATGTCTTCGGACCAGGGGAATACGCGTGCATTCGGCCCGGTACTCCGCGCCTTGAGGAGTTCCCCGTGTAAGTGCAGTACGCGGCTGCTGCCGGCACGTTCGTGCAAGTCGTCTACATTCTGGGTGACGATGGTGGTGTGGTAGTGTTGCTCCATTTCCGCCAATGCCAAATGCCCCTTGTTGGGGGCCACTTCCGATAGCTGACGGCGGCGCTGGTTGTAGAAATCCAGGACGCGCCGGGGGTCCTGGCGGAATCCTTCGGGAGTGGCTACCTGCTCTACCGGGTGACCTTCCCAAAGCCCGCCTGCATCCCGGAATGTCCGTATCCCGCTGTCGGCGCTCATCCCGGCCCCGCTGAGAACCACCAGGCGCTTCATGGCAAAGGGGTTTTGTCCGGGGACCCGGACAATCTACTTGCATTTTGCATACATGCATTCCGATACCCTCCCGTCCGGGTAATCCGGGCGAACGGTATCGGGCCTAATTGAAAAATCTGTAATTTCATCGGGTTGGTAAATCGCATTACAAACGAAATATACGCATGGATTTTGGCCTGCTGGAATATTTGGAGGAATTTCTAACTGAACAGCGGCGCAATCGTTTCCTCGAAGTTCTCGCAAACCGGACGCGATATATCACCGTGGCGCTGCAGGACGTCTATCAACTGCACAATGCGAGCGCAGTGATCCGCTCCTGCGATATTTTCGGCATCCAGGATGCCCACCTGATTGAGGAACGGTTTGGCAACCGCCTGGATAAGAATATCGCTATGGGGGCCCAGCGATGGGTGGACATCCATCGTTACAAATCCACGGATGCGTGCGTCCATGCCCTCCGGGAAAAGGGGTACCGGATTGTGGCGACCAGTCCGCACCAGGGGAGCGTCTCCCCGGAGGCACTCCCGCTGGACACCCCGGTGGCCGTATTTTTCGGCACGGAAAAGGAAGGCCTGAGCGAAGGTCTCATCCGGCAGGCGGATGCCGCAATCCAGATTCCCATGGTGGGGTTTACAGAAAGCCTGAATGTCTCCGTAGCGGCTGCCATCGTCCTGCGGGAACTGGGAACCCGCCTGCGTAAATCCGAATTGCCCTGGCGCCTTACCGAAGCGGAAATCCTGGAGAAACGACTGGACTGGGCTCAGAAAACAATTAAGTCTGCCCCGGAGATCATCGCCCATTACCGGAGAACTCACTGATTTTTCGTATATTACAATACACAAACCTGCCTGGTGGCACTGCCATCCGGGCTTTTCCAACTAAACCTGCCAAATGATGACTTTTATCTATATCCTGGCAGCCATCCTGGTGCTGCTTATTATCCTGTACCTTATTGCCCCTGCCCGATACGATGTATCCAGGAACATTCTGATCAACCGCCCCCCGGCTGTAGTTTTTGAGTATTTAAAGTATCTGAAAAACCAGGATGAATGGTCGCCCTGGGCGAAACGGGACCCGGATATGAAGAAGGAGTACCGGGGTACGGACGGCACCGTGGGCTTTGTGAGTTCCTGGGAGGGGAACAAGGAAGTGGGGGCCGGGGAGCAGGAAATCACCCGCATCCAGGAAGGTTCCCGAATCGAGAGCGAGTTGCGGTTTTTGAAGCCCTGGAAATCCACCTCGGATGCCTACATTGAAGTGGAGCCTGCCGCAGGGGACGCTACCCGGGTCCGCTGGGGTTTTTCCGGGCAGAACGGATTCCCCATGCGGTTGATGATGCTGGTGATGAGCATGGATAAAATGGTGGGCAAGGATTTTGAGGAGGGGCTGGCCTCCCTGAAAACGCGGCTCGAAAGCAAGGAGTGAATTAAAACAACCTAAAAATGGAACAGAATTTTGTAGGCTGGTTCGAGATCCCTGTCAGGGATATGGACCGGGCCAAAAAGTTTTACGAATCGGTCCTCGATATCGAGATTCAGCTAAACGACATGCACGACCTCAAGATGGGGTGGTTCCCGTTTGCACCCGAGAAGCCGGGCGCTTCGGGATCCCTGGTGTACCACAAGGATTTCTACGAGCCAAGCGATTCCAAGGGAGTAATGATTTACCTTTCCTGCGGGGATGTGGCGGTAACCCTGGATAAAATTACCAAAGCCGGAGGCAAGGTCCTCCAGGAGAAAAAACAAATCTCGCCGGACCACGGGTACATGGGGCTTTTTATCGATTCGGAAGGAAACCGGATGGCGCTGCATTCCCGCCAATAGGTCAATAGGCTGTACGGGCTTTTGGCTGTCTCGCCGTTAATCCGCCAGTTCCAGCAGGGCGATGGGGTAGGGCGTATCGAGCTCCACCCGGCCGCCGCTAACCGTGGCTTCGCTGCCCGAATAGGCATCCCTCAGGACGGTGCCGTCCCCGAAAAACCCACGTACATAGAGCGATTTTGGCCCTTCGGGTAAATCCAGGCCAACGGCCACCTTATCCCGATAGTCGCCGTCCGTATAGGTGCGGCTGAATACATACGGCTGGCTGGCAAGCCGTTTGTGCCTGCCGGCCCCGATAGCCGGATGGTGGTTCCGGAATTGGCCGAGTTTCTGCCAGTGGGCCAGGATCTCCTGTTTCTCCGGGAGGCTGTCCAGTTCTTCCCAGTTCATGAACGAACGCAGCGTGGCATCGCCTACGGTGCCTTCCACCACCAACCCCCGGGCGCTTTCGTCCCCGTAGTAAACCTGTGAGGCGCCAGGGGTGAGCAGCAGGATATTGGCGGAGCGGAAAGGTTTGGACCGGTCCGGGTCAAAGGGGCTGCCATCGTCGTGCGAACTCAGGTAATTGACGATTCCCAGTCCGTTGAGGTCGTCGTGGAGGAGGGTGCTGTATTTTTCGAAGATCCGGTCATAGGATTGCCCGGCGTCCGATTTTAGTTCAAAATTGATCAGGCTTTTAAAGCCGTGGTCAAAGTAATCCACCGTCCGGTCGCCAAAATCGTAGTCGCGGCCTGAGGAAGCCCCATAGCCGTACACTTCCCCAACCATATAAAACGGGGTGTCATCCAGGACCTTCCCGGGATGTTTGCGCTTCCAGCTCTGGAATGCGTAGGCGGCTTCCCGGTACAATTCCGACCAGGCGTCTTCATTGACGTGTTTGGCCGTATCTACGCGGAAACCGTCGATGCCCAGGTCGTTGACATAGTCGGTCAGCCATTTGATGATGTAGTACCGCGGTGCCCTGGGGTAGCCCGTGCGGTCAAAGAACACCTGCAATTCGTCCAATTCCTCGCTCAGCCGGCCTTCCGCCTTCCACTTGGCCAGGAGCGCATCCGGCAGCACGACGGCTTCCGACGATTCCGTTCGGATATCCGGCAGGTTCTCCACCAGGGTACAGGCGGTGGTTCCCTGGTAATCCTCAAAATTACAGGTGGGGTCCAGACGCACCCAGGACTCCGGCCAGGCCGGATCCTCCCCGGTAACCGGACCCGTGTGGTTCAGGACCACGTCCATCAGTATGCGGATCCCTTTGGCGTGGGCAGCTGCCACCAGTTCTGCCAGTTCGTCCCGGGTACCGAAATTCGGATCCAGGGCCGTCCAGTCCTTCGCCCAGTACCCGTGGTAGGCATATGTGTTGCCCGTCCCTTCGTCCGTGTCCCCGTGCACCTGCTCCACTACGGGGGTAAACCAGATGGCATTGATGCCCAGGTCGGTAAAATAACCGTCTTTTATTTTCTCGGTAATGCCGGCCAGGTCGCCACCCATAAACCCGCGGAGGGGCCCGGTGGGGTTGACGCGATCAAAATTCAGGTCGTTTTCCGGATTCCCGTTGCGGAACCGGTCGGTGAGCAGGAAGTAGATGTTCGCTGCCTCCCAGAGGAAGGGGATGCTGTCCCGGCCCTGATCTGCCACTTGCTCCGTTGCCGGTAACTGCGCTGTTTTTGGTTCGGGTTTACAGCTGTAAATACTAACCGATAGCGCCAGAATCAGCAGGAGTCTATGCATGGTTTCAGGATTTTTCCTAAAGCTAAAAAATGGAGGGGGATAATTAAAATTTATTTTTGGCGGTTGAGCACCTTGTACTCTTCGTAACAACTGCTCAGGGCATCCAGGATCTGCAGGTCATTTGCTGTGCGGATAAACGAACTGGAATAGTTGCAATTGGTGAGTATATCCTCGATATCCACCTTCTGCAGCTGCAGGAGTTCGGTCAGGGTTTCCCGGTCGAACTTCGAGGCCAGCAGGTCCCGGATCCGATCGTCTTCCTTGATTTGCCGGAGCTTGCGCATCTGGCGCGGGTGCCTGCCAAACAGGTTGCGGAGCAAGTCTGCCGGGTTCATGATGGCCCCCAGGACCTTGGTAACCGCACTCGGGCTTTTGCTCCCGGACTCATAGCTCACGGGCAGGCCGGAGATGCTGTACTGGTAGGCCGTATTGATGGGCAGGTTTTTAACGTCTATCTCCAGGTAGCCCGTAAGCTGGTAGGGCTGTACGATGACTTCTTCCAGGGCATAGGCGAGCTCGGTCAGGGCGATGTCGGTATCCTCGAACTTAAACATGTCGTTGGTTACCCGGATCTTTTGCGACTTAAACCCCAGATAGGAAAAGTAGAGCGTGTCGTTGACGGCTGCCCGGATGGCGAATTCCCCCTGTCGGTCCGTAATGGTCCCGACCACCTGGTTCAAATTGATGACGTGAACGCTCTCCAGTGGCTGATCGGTCTGCGCGTTGATCACGCGGGCCTTAAAAACGCCGGCTGTCGATGTATCCTGGGCGCTTGCCGGAAGGGTAACTGCCAGGAGCAGGAATAAAAGCAGGGGGTTCTTCATGGGGATGCGGGACAATGGGCTGCTAAGAAAACAAAAAAAATGGCTGTTTCCCAATTTTTAGCGTGGCCTTAACTAATAGAAGCCGGCACGTTTCCCGCCTTTCTTGGCCCCCTTTTTCTTCTTGCCCCCCGCAGGCTTTCCTTTTTTGGGATACCCCCCTTTTTTGGAGTACCCGCCTTTTCCCTGGCCTCCGCCTTTGTAGGACTTCTTGCCGCCTTTGCGGAATTTCTTGCCGCCTTTCCTGTTCGATCCCCCGTCCTGAGGGCTGGAAGAAATTTCCACACGGACTTCCCGCCCCTCGTAGGTGACCCCCTGAATCGATTCCATCACGAGTGGGGCCATGGAAGAATCGGTGTTGAAGAAGGAGAAACTGTCCTTGGTCTCCACCTTGTAGATGTCGTCACGGCCGAGTCCGGTTGCCGCTTTAAGCAGGTCCTTGAGCTGCATCCAGTCCAGGCCGTCCATTTCGCCGATATTGATAAAAAACCGCGTGGTCCCGGAATCCCGGGCCGATTCGGCAGCCCCTGCGGCCGGGTTCAGGTCGCGCGTCTTGCTGTAGAAGTCGTAGAACCGGCTGAATTCCACCGAGATCATCTTCCGGATCAGCGTATCCCGGTCCATGCCTTTAAAGACATCTTCAATGGCCGGGAGGTACGCCTCGATAGAGGGATTGACCTCCACAGACCGGATTTTGTTGGCCAGGTGATAGAGCTGGATTTCGCAAATCTCCATTCCGTCGGGCAGCTTTTTCTGCTCAAATGGCCGTCCGATTATTTTTTCGATGGCGCGGATCCGCCGTTGTTCCGAGCGCGTCAGAATCACCATGGACACCCCGGATTTTCCCGCGCGGCCCGTACGCCCGCTGCGGTGGGTGTAGGTCTCTGTTTCGTCGGGCAGCTGGTAATGGATCACATGGGTGACATCGTCCACATCGATGCCCCGGGCGGCTACATCGGTAGCTACCAGTAATTGCAGTTGCCGCTTGCGGAAGGCATTCATCACCAGGTCGCGCTGTTGTTGGCTCAGGTCGCCGTGGAGGGCGCCGGCGTTATACCCGTCTTCGATCAATTTTTCCGCCACCTTTTGGGTGTCGCGTTTTGTTCGGCAGAAAATTACGGAAAACAGGCCGGGATTTGCGTCGGCCAGGCGCCTGAGGGCCGGGTAACGGTCCCTGCCCGCAACGGTGTAGTATTCGTGCTGGACGCTGGCAATGGCCTCGTTTCGGGTTCCGACGGTTACCTCTGCAGGCTGGTGCATAAAGTCCCGGGCTATCCGGGCGACGGCGTTCGGCATGGTGGCCGAAAACAACCAGGTCGATTTGTCTTTGGGTGCATGGGAGAGGATATCCACCAGGTCTTCGTAAAAACCCATGTTCAGCATTTCATCGGCCTCGTCCAGGACACAGTAGCCAATGGAAGATATATCCGCCAGCTTCCGGCTGATCATGTCTTTCATCCGCCCCGGCGTGGCCACGATGATCTGACCGCCGTTTTTAAGTGCCTTGGCCTGTTGCTGGATGGACGCGCCTCCGTATACGGCCACAATGGAGAGCCCCTTGATGAATTTGGCATAGGCCTGTAATTCCGAGGTAATCTGCAGGCAGAGTTCCCGGGTAGGGGCCAGGATGAGCGCCTGGCTCTTCCGGCTGGCGGAATCCGTTTTTTCCAGAAGTGGCAAGCCGAAGGCGGCAGTTTTTCCCGTACCGGTCTGGGCAAGGGCAACCAGGTCGGTTTCCGGGCCGAGTAGCAGCGGGATGGTTTCGAGCTGAACGCCCGTAGGTTGTACAAATCCGAGGGCGTCGACGGCCTCCACAAGTGGCTGGCTGAGCCCCAGGTCTTTAAATGATGTCATAGGATGGTATTGCTGTTCAATCGTTGCGAACAGTGGCGGCGATACGCATGGGATGTGCCGCATGAACCCGGGAGACCCGGCGGTTGAAATTCGGCCGCAAAGATATTTCGAATTTTCGACATATGTGCCGCAATTTATCTTTTTCTGCCTCAGATGTTTGCGTCCCGGGCCCGGATGGACCGGGATCTGCCGCCAGGCTCAGACCCGGGTGCGGAGGAAGGCATCCAGGGCGCGGAATGCCTTTCCGCGGTGGCTGATGCTGTTTTTTTCGTCCGTGGTAAATTCGGCAAAACTCCGCGGGCTACCCTCCGGCTGGAATACCGGGTCATAGCCGAAACCACCCGTCCCCCTGGGGGCTTTGAGCAATTCCCCGTTGACCACGCCTTCAAAATAGTGGAATTGTCCGCCCAGGCAAAGGGCGATCACCGTGCGGAATCGGGCCCGCCGATCCTCCTTCCCTTCCATCGCTGCCAGCAATTTGCGCATATTGGCCTCCGGGTCGGCTGCAGGGCCTGCGTACCGCGCCGAATATACGCCGGGGGCCCCGCCCAGGGCGGCTACCTCCAGGCCGGTATCATCGGCAATACAATCCATGCGGAAATTGTCTGAAACATATCGGGCCTTGAGGCCTGCATTGCCTTCCAGGGTGGGCTCGGTCTCGGGGATTTCACTTGTACAGCCAATGGCGTCCAGGGAAAGGAGGGAAATGCCTTCCGGCAGCATTTTCCGAACCTCCCGGAGTTTGCCGGGGTTTCGAGTTGCAAATACCAGTTTCACAGATATTGGATCATTTGTTCCTGGGACGGTTTCAAAAATACTATTTTTAGGCTTCTGCCCGCATTATGAAAACACTTGAATTACGCCTTCCGCCCGCCCTGGTTTTTTTGGCCTTTGCCGGCGCCATGTACCTGCTGGCCGCCTGGCTGCCTGCAGGGGAATTTGATTTTTTCGGCCGGCGCTGGCTGATCTATGCACTGGGAGGTGCCGGGATTGTCATCCTGGCCGTCGCTATCCTGCAATTCGTCTTCAGCCGGACCACCACGGACCCGATGCATCCGCAGAAGGTCAACCGGCTGGTCACCTCGGGGATTTACAACTATACCCGGAACCCGATGTACCTGGCCATGCTTTTGTTTTTGCTCGCCTGGGGGCTGCAACTGGGCAACGCCTTCAACACGCTGCTCGCGGCCGGGTTTGTCGCGTATATGAACCGCTTTCAGATTCTCCCGGAGGAGCGGGTGTTGCTGGATCGCTTTGGGGCGCCCTACAGGCAGTATTGCAAATTGGTCCGCAGGTGGTTCTAACTATTATCTTTAATGCTTATAATACAAAATATTAGCTTTTTAAATAATAAATAATTATATTAGCTGAAAAACTAATAAAATGATTGCTGTTCTCACAGGAGACATCATCAATTCCGCCCAAACACCGGTTCCCGAATGGCTGCCTGCACTTAAATCGCTGATGGGGGAGTGGGGGGAAAGCCCGCAGGATTGGGAAATATACCGGGGGGACGAATTGCAGCTGCGCCTGCCCCCGGGCAAAGCCCTCCGGGCTGCAGTTTGGCTGAAAGCCCTCATGCGGTCGCGGGAGGACATGGATATCCGGCTGGCCATAGGAATCGGGACGGAAACTTTTCGGGGCCGGCGGGTCAGCGAGTCGAATGGGGAAGCTTACCGGCGATCCGGGCGGGCTTTTGAAAATCTGAAGAAGGATAAAACGCGCCTGAAGGTTTCAGGAGGCGTCCCGGATGCCGACAAAAGCCTCAACCTGATGCTCCGGCTCGCATTGCAGTTCATGGACAGCTGGACCCGGGTCTCTGCCGAAACTGTCAGCCTGGCCCTGGCCTATCCGGAAGCGAGCCAGGAGACGCTGGCAGAACGGCTCGAAATCCGCCAGTCGGCGGTGAGTCAGCGACAGACCCGGGCCCGCCTCGACCTGGTAAGAGAGTTGCTGGGTTACTACCAGGATGATTACCTAAAACAGATCGGATGCTTATTGTAAAATTATTGCTCGCCCACATGCTTGGCGACTTCCTCCTGCAACCCGGCAGGGCGCTCCGCCACAAGCAGGCCCGCAAGGCCGGCTCCTGGTTTTTCTACCTCCACGGTCTGGTGCATTTTTCCCTGACCCTGCTCCTGGTATGGGACTTGCGGTTCTGGCAGGAGGCCCTGGTCATCGCGGCCTCCCACCTGGTCATCGACGCCGTCAAACTCTACACTGCACACTGGTACCGAAGAGACAGCATCCCATTCTTCCTGGACCAGTTGGCCCATGTACTGGTCCTCCTGGTCGTGGCAACCTATCCGGATACCACAGGGGAGTTGGCGCATCTGGCAGCGGGGCTCAACTGGCCTGTCCTTACCGGTTTGTTCTTTGTGACCTTTCCGGCGGCCTTCCTCACCGCCAAACTCCTCGAGGGGCTGGGCGAACAGATCCCAATGGACCACAAATCCCTCCCGCGCGCCGGCATGTATATCGGGATTTTGGAAAGACTGTTTGTCTTTGCGTTTATCCTGTTGGGTCGTTGGGAAGCCATCGGGTTGCTCATAGCGGCCAAATCCGTATTCCGCTTCAACGACCTGAAGGAGTTCAACAACCGCCGTTGGACGGAATATATCCTGATCGGGACGCTCCTGAGTTTTGGCATGGCCATCCTGGCCGGCCTGTGGGTTCTCCCCTCCCTGCAGGGTTAAAGAATATAACATCCCGGGGCGGCTTTGTAGCGCCCGTTTCATTTTGTCAGAGGCAATGAGGGGTTGCCGCAATTTCTTTTTATCTTCACCGCCTTAAACACTTGTTGGTACGTGAGCCGGAAATTCGTCTTCGATTTTGACAGCACGCTGACCCGGGTTGAGGCCCTGGATGTCCTGGCGGAAATTACCCTGGAAGGCCGGGAAGACCGGGATGCCATCATCCGGGAGATTCAGCAGATCACCAACCTGGGCATCGACGGGGATATCTCCTTTACGGAGTCCCTGGAAAGGCGTATCCGATTGCTCGGGGCGCACCGGAAAGACCTGGAACCCCTCATAGGGATGCTGCGGGAGAAAATTTCAAAATCCATTGCAACCAACAGGGAATTCTTTGAAAAATTTGCGGATGACATCTATGTGATTTCCTGCGGTTTCAAGGAGTTTATCGATCCGATTGTCCGGGAATACAACATTCCGGAAGAACGGGTTTTTGCAAACACCTTCGAGTTTGACGAGCAGGGCCGCATTACCGGATTCGACACGGCCAATGTACTTGCTTCCCACAACGGAAAGATCGAATGCCTCCGGGCACTCGACCTGGAAGGGGAGGTACAGGTCATCGGTGACGGCTACAGCGATTACGTGATGCGCGAGGCCGGTATAGCCCATAAATTCTTCGCCTATACCGAGAATGTCCACCGCGAAAAGGCCGCCCGAAATGCCGACCATATCGCACCTAACCTTGATGAATTTTTATTTGTAAACGATTTGCCACGAAATCTATCCTACCCCAAGAACCGGATCAAGATCCTCCTGCTGGAAAATGTTCACCCGGCAGCATTTAAAAACCTTTCCGAAGACGGATTTTCCGTCGAACTGGTCAAACACAGCCTCCCGGAGGAAGAACTGATCGAAAAAATCAAGGGTGTCCATGTATTGGGTATCCGGTCCAAGACCCGGGTCACCAAGAAAGTACTGGATGCCGCCGATAAGCTTTTGATTGTCGGGGCCTTTTGCATCGGGACCACCCAAATCGAACTCGAGTACGCCCGCCAGAAAGGGGTGGTGGTCTTCAACGCCCCCTACAGCAACACGCGTTCCGTGGTGGAACTCGCCATCGGGGAGATCATCGTCCTGATGCGGAGCATTTTTCCCAGGAGCACGGAAATCCACAACGGGGAATGGCATAAAACCGCAGCAAATGCCCGGGAAATCCGGGGGAAGAACCTGGGGATTGTCGGGTACGGGAATATCGGGAAACAACTCTCCGTGTTGGCCGAGGCCATGGGCATGCGCGTGTACTATTACGACGTGAACGAACAACTCGCCCTGGGCAATGCCGTTAAATGTGACACGCTGGAAGACCTGCTCGGCGTCTCCGACGTGGTCACCCTGCACATAGACGACAACCCTGCCAACCGGAATTTCATCGGGGAACGGGAACTCGCCCAGATGCGCACGGGGGCCTACCTGATCAACCTGTCCCGGGGGTTCGTGGTGGATATCCCGGCTTTGGTCGGAGCCCTGAAATCCGGAAAGCTCGCAGGTGCCGCCATCGACGTGTACCCGGAAGAACCTGCCAGCAACGGCCCGTTTGAAACTGAACTGAGAAACCTGGATAACGTGATCCTCACCCCCCATATCGGCGGGAGCACCGAGGAAGCCCAGCGGGATATAGCCGACTTTGTCCCGAACAAGATCATGGACTATATCAATTCGGGCAGTACGGTAGACGCGGTGAATTTTCCGAACATCCGGCTGCCCAAACAACAAAATGCGCACCGTTTCCTGCACATCCACAAGAACGTGCCGGGGATCATGGCCCATATCAACAAGGTCCTGGCGTCCTACGACATGAATATCATCGGCCAGTACCTGTCGACAGACCCAGAAGTGGGCTACGTAATCACCGACCTGGATAAGGAGTACAACAAAGCGGTCATCAAGGAACTCAAGGCCATCGAGCACACGATTAAGTTCCGGGTGCTCTACTAACCGTCTCCGTCCGGGACATCCGCTCGCCCCGCACGCAGGAATATCTCATGTCTTGCTTCCCGGGTGCTTCCCGGGATCCAGCGGGCAGCCAGTTGATCCATCCATTCGGGCACCGGGTCCCTTTCGGTGTGCAACAGGTGGCGTGTAGCCGACCAGGAATACAGGTATCCGGCTATATCCTCCAGTGCCACCTCACGGCGTATGGAATACGGGCCGGGCATTTCGATTTCTTCCCAGGGGAAGGGCAGGTTGGCGTATGCCGCTTCCACGTATCGTCGTTCGGGCTCCCAATAGGGGCCCACCACCTGCCGGTAATACCGATCGAGCCAGGCATCGGTTTCCGGGTCGGTTTTCAGTAAGCCGTAACCCCAGACGGCCAGCACGCCTCCCGGTTTGAGCAACCGTCGCGCCTCGTTGTGGAATGCCGGGATGTCGAACCAGTGGATGGCCTGGGCCACACAGATCAGGTCGAACGTCCCGTTGGCAAAACCGGTGGCTTCCGCCCGCTGCCGGCTGTAGGTAATGTTGGGGGCCGAAGGGGCTTGCCGCAATTGTTCTTCGCTGATATCGATAGCGTTTACCTGCTGGAAATAAGGTGAAAGGGCCCGGGCTACCTGCCCGTTGCCGGTGGCACAATCCAGCGCCCGTTGCCTGTCGGGAACCAGGGCGATTATATCTTCCAGCAAATTTGCCGGATAGGAAGGCCGGAATCGCCGGTAATCTGCGGCCTGCTCGGAAAACAAGTCTTTCGGTTGCTTCATCTTTGTCGCTTTTTAACGGTGCCGCCCGGACGGTATTCCGCAACGTGGGAACAGGCCCGGGGGCGGCCTTCCCCGTCAGTCATTGTGGTAGGGATCCCCCCTCAGGATGGAAAAAGCCCGGTAGAGCTGTTCCACCGCCAGGAGCCGGACCACCTGGTGGTTGAAGGTCATCTTCGAGAGGCTCACCGTCCTATCGGCCCGGGTGCGCAGGCCTTCTGAAAAGCCGTAGGCCCCGCCGATAACCAGTACGAGCCTTTTCGGCCCGGCATTCATACATTTCTGCAACTGCCCTGCAAACCCCCGGGAGGAATACTCCCGCCCCTTTTCATCGAGCAGCCAAAGGGCATCCTGGGGATGTAACGCCCGGAGGATGGCTTCCGCTTCTTTTTCTTTCAGCTGTTCCGGTTTAACCTTCCCTTTGGTTCGAATATCCGGGACGATCCCGATTTCAAAAGGGATGTAGTGGTTGAGTCGGCGTTCAAAGTCCGCAATGAGAGCCTCCAACGGGCCGGCATCCGTTTTGCCAACAGCGAGCAGAATGAGCTTCATCCGGTAAAAATAAGGTATGCGGGCCAATTCGGGAAATCTCCCGTTCCGCAGTGTATCCCCCACCGATTCGGTCTGATTGGCCCGGGTCTAACCCGAACATTTTGTTACTTTAGCGATAGAAAAAGAACAAATGATTTCAGCCGAAAAATTCCAGCAGGAAATTGACCGGATTATCGAAACGTCGCTGCGGGAAGATATTGGTGACGGGGACCACAGTTCCCTGGCCTGTATCCCGGCGTCGGCGGCGGGGCGGGCCCGCCTGCTGGTCAAGGACCGGGGAATCCTGGCCGGCGTAGACCTGGCGCGACAGGTTTTCCAGGCGGTAGACCCGGACCTGGACATGGAAGTTTTATTGCAGGACGGGAGCAATGTGGGCCACGGCGACACGGCATTTTTTATCTCGGGATCCTCCCAGAGTATCCTTCGCGCCGAGAGGCTGGTCCTCAACGCGATGCAGCGAATGAGTGCGATTGCCACCAAAACACGCAGGTATGTGAACCTGCTCGAAGGGACGGGCACCAAAATCCTGGACACCCGAAAGACCACTCCGGGCATCCGCGCCCTGGAGAAATGGGCCGTCCGCATCGGGGGCGGCACAAACCACCGGTTTGCCCTCTACGACATGATCATGTTGAAAGACAACCATATAGACTTTGCCGGGGGAATCCGGGAAGCCATTAGCAAGACCCGGGAATACCTGGCAAGTACCGGCCGCGACCTGAAGATCATCGTCGAAGCCCGGAACCTCGTGGAAGTAGATGAAATACTCGCCTGCCAGGGCGTCCACCGGATCCTCTTGGATAACTTCAACTACGCAGACACCCGGGAAGCCGTGCGGCGGATCGGGGGTCGGTGCGAAACCGAATCCTCCGGGGGGATCGACGAAAAAACACTGCGGGCCTTTGCGGAGTGCGGGGTGGATTATATCTCCTCCGGGGCACTCACGCATTCGGTCCACAACCTGGACATGAGCCTTAAAGCGGTCTAGATGGGGCAGAATTTCATCGAAAAACTGGAGCGCATGCCCGTTATCCGCTGGGTGGTATTTGCCTTAAAGCGGGTTCAGCTAAAGGCATTCGAAGGGCTCTCCCTCTTCGACCTGATCGTTATGTACGCCCGGGGAATCATTCGCGGGGCGCTCTCCACCCGTGCCAGCGCCATTGCCTTCAGCCTGTTCCTGGCCATTTTTCCCCTGTTGATCTTCCTGGTTACCCTCATCCCTTTCGTGATCCCCCTGGTCAGCGTGGGCAACAGCAATTTTGACGCCCAGTTCCTGAGTTTTCTGGAAGCCTTCCTCCCGCAGGCCACCGGGGAGTATTTCACGGAGGTCTATCAGCAAATCCGCGACCAGAAACAGGGTGGGCTCGTATCCTCGGCCTTCCTGATTTCCATCCTGTTGATGGCCAACGGCGTGAATGCTATTTTCGGGGGCTTTGAGAACAGTTACCACATCGAACTCACGCGGAATTTCTTCAAGCAATATGCCTATGCGTTGTTCGTGGGGCTTATCCTCTCGGTCCTCCTGATTGTCGGCGCGGTTTTTTACGTCTATTTCGAGTTTTACGTCCTGGGATACCTCACCGAATTCACGGCACGCAACAGCGGGGTGGTCCTGGACGAAGGAGAGATCCTCGGGGTCCGGGTGGGCAAAGTATTGTTCTTTATCCTGCTTACCTACCTCACCACCGCCATCCTCTACTACTTTGGCACGACAGAAGGGAAGAAAGCGAAATTTTTCTCCTACGGTGCGCTGATGACCACCTTGCTCATCCTGCTGACTTCCTACCTGTTTGGCGTCTACATCGATAATTTTGCCAGGTACAACGAGCTTTACGGGGCACTGAGCGGCCTGTTGATCCTGATGATTTATATCTGGCTGAATTCGAATATCCTGCTGCTCGGGTTTGAGCTAAACGCCACGCTGAATTACTTGCGCAAAAGTTTCCCGCGAGATGAATGAGGCGGGGACCGGAGCGGATGCCAGCCCCCGGGGCTCCGGCCCAAAGGTTTCGTCGGGCGCGCGCTATGTGGAGGTGCTCCTCCCGATGCCGCTGGAGCGGAATTTCACCTATGCCCTGGGAGACATCCCGCCGGGGACGCTCCGTCCCGGGACCCGGGTTGCCGTCCCCTTCGGAAAATCCAAATTGTATACGGGCCTGGTAGTGGGCTTCGGACACCGGGCACCCGAGGCGTATGAGGCCAAGGAGGTGTACCGCGTGCTGGACGAGGAGCCCCTGGTCACCGAATTGCAGCTCCGGCACTGGCAATGGATTGCGGATTATTACATGTGTACTGCCGGCGAGGTATTCCGTACAGCCGTGCCTTCGGTTTTCCTTTTACAGAGCGAAACCCGGGTCATGCTGCGGGAAGGGGCGAACCCCGACGAAAAGGATTTGGACGATACCGAATTTCTGATCCTGGAGGCATTGCAGCACCAACCGGTACTCTCGGTGGGCGAAATAGGGGATATCGTGGACCGCAAATCCGTTTTGCCCATCCTCCACCGGATGATCGGCCGGGATTTACTGGTATTGCAGGAAAAGCTCCAACAGGGATATAAACCCCTGCGGGCCCGTTTTATCCGGTTACACCCGGACTACGAGGACCAGGCCGCACTCGGGGAGTTGATGGACTCCATGGGGCGGGCCCCGAAACAATCCGAGCTCCTCCTGCATTTATTCCAATTGCGGCGGGGAACCGACAAACCCATTCGCAGCAAGGTATTGCAGGAGCAATCCGGAACTTCCCGGGCAGTTTTAAAAGCGTTGATCGATAAGGGCGTCCTGGAAGAGTACTTCCTGGAGGAAGACCGGATTGTATCCCCGGGGGGCGGGGCGCAGCATCAACCCCCGGAGTTGAATGCTCTTCAGGAGGAGGCCCTGGGAGTCATTCGCAGCGGTTTTGAATCGGATCGGCCGGTCCTTCTCCACGGGGTAACCTCCTCCGGAAAGACCGAGGTGTACCTCCGCCTGATCCTCGATATGGTGGCGGCAGGGCGGCAGGTTTTGTACCTGGTCCCTGAAATCGCCATTACGGAACAACTCGTGAGGAGGTTGCAACGGGTCCTGGGCCATCGCGTGGCCGTTTTCCATTCCCGCCACAGCATGCAGGAACGGGCCGAACTTTGGTACCATGTACGCGCCGGGGAGGAAAAGGCGTCGGTAATCCTGGGAGCCCGCTCAGCCCTCTTTCTGCCATTTGCAGACCTGGGCCTCATCGTAGTGGACGAAGAGCACGAAAACACTTATAAGCAATTCGACCCGGCACCGAGATATCACGCCCGGGATGCTGCCATTGTACTGGCCGGCCTATCCGGGGCCCGGGTGGTTCTCGGCTCCGCCACACCGAGTATCGAGAGCTATCACAATGCCCGGTCGGGAAAATACGCCTATGCCCGACTGGACCGGCGGTTCGGGGATGTGCTGCTGCCGGAGATGGAACTGGTAGACCTCGCGGAGCAGTTCCGGAAAAAGAAGATGCAGGGACATTTTTCAGAGCGGTTGCGGGAGGAGGTTGAGGGTGCCCTGGGGCAGGGCGGGCAGGTGATTCTGTTCCAGAATCGCAGGGGCTTTGCACCCATTGTGGAATGTGCGAGTTGCGGCCATGCCCCCCAGTGCCGAAATTGCGACGTCAGCCTGACCTTCCACCGGCACCGCAAGGAGCTCCGGTGCCACTACTGCGGTTTCCACCGGCTCCTGGAAAACACCTGCGAAGCCTGTGGCAACCCCACGCTGGACACCAAGGGATTCGGCACGGAACAGGTGGAGGCGGAGCTGGCGGAATTGTTCCCCAAGGCCCGTACGGCCCGGATGGACCTGGACACCACCCGCGGCAAGCACGCCTACGGCCGCATAATCCAGGCTTTTGAAGCGCGGGAAACGGACATTTTGGTCGGGACGCAAATGCTGACCAAGGGGCTCGACTTCCGGAATGTGGCGCTGGTGGGCATCATGAATGCGGACTCCCTGCTGAACTTCCCCCACTTCCGGGCCCACGAACGCTGCTTCCAGCTTTTGACGCAGGTGGCGGGGCGCGCGGGGCGCACGCGGGAGCGGGGTCGGGTGCTGATCCAGACGTACAACCCGAACCACCAGATCCTCCAGCAGGTTGCCTCCGGGGCCTATGATGCGATGTATGCCGAACAGGTCTACGAACGGGAGCAGTTTGGCTACCCGCCTGCCCTCAGGATCATCCGGATCACCTTTCGCCACCGGGAATACAATCGGGTAGGGGAGGGCGCCGCCTGGTTTGCCCGATCTATGCGGATGCATTTCGGAAAGGACGTCCTGGGGCCGGAATTCCCTCCGGTAGCGCGGATCCGGAACCAGTACCACAAGAATATCCTATTGAAGATCCGGCCGGGCAGCGGGCTGGCCCAAACAAAAAATAGCATTAAAAGAATTGAATCGTCTTTTAATGCTATTTCGCAATTCCGAAGTATACGTGTGATCTATAACGTCGACTACATTTAGTTAAACATTGCTCAAGGCTTCCGCGAGTTCCGTCTTCTTGTTACGGCTCAGCGGGATCGAGCGTCCGCTTACCTCCACGTTTTTACTGTTGAATTTTTCGATTTTCTCCAGGTTGACGATATAGGATTTGTGGATCCTCAGGAATTTGTCTTCCGGCAACTGTTTCTCAAAAGCTTTCATCGTGGATAAAATAACGATGTTCGCCTCGTCGGTCACCAGTTTGATGTAATCGCCCAGGGCTTCGATCCACTTGATGTCGTTGAGGATGACCTTGCGTTTTTTCAGGTTGCTTTTCACGAAGATGTGCTCCTCGTCCTCATTCACCTTGTGCATCTGCTCGTATTTGGACACCGCGCGTTTTACGGAGGCGTCAAACCGGGCCATGGTAATCGGTTTGTGCAGGTAATCCGTCACGTCGTAGTCAAACGCCTTGAGGGCGTAATCCGGTTTCCCGGTGATCAGGATGACCTGGGGCGGATTTTCCAGGGATTCCAACAGGTCGAAACCGTTGATGATGGGCATTTCCACATCCAGGAAAATCAGGTCAATTTCATTGTTTTTGATGCCGTTTTTGGCTTCAATAGCATTGCTGTACTCAGCAACCAAGGCTAAATTCGGGTGATTATTCACCAATTTCGCAACCGCCATTCGTTGCATTGATGAATCATCAACCACAATACTCCTTAATTTCATAAATGGTTGATTTGTGGGGTTTAATCATCTACAAAGTACTTAAAAATCAGCGGTGTCGACAACTAAAGTTGTAAACATGGTGTGAATTACTGTACGGTTTGCAGACGACTTTCAGTCATTTGATTTGGGTTCAGGTTAAGCTCTAATTTTTAATCCTTCCTAGCTATAACGATCTTTTTTTGGATTTCTTGTAAAAAGGCCAAAGAATTCTTACTTTTGCGCACCTTAAATTAAACTCTTAATATGAACCATTACGAAACTGTTTTCATTTTAAATCCCGTTCTATCTGATACGCAGATAGAGGAAACAGTTAAGAAATTTGAAAATTTCTTGACCAAGAATGGTGCCAAGATGGTCTCCAAGGAAGATTGGGGACTCAAGAAACTGGCCTATCCCATTCAGCACAAAAAGAGCGGATTCTACCATCTGTTCGAATTCACGGCTCCCGGCGAGGTCATTGGCCCGTACGAACAGGAGTTCAAGAGGGATGAGCGCATCATGCGCTTCCTCACCGTGAAGTTGGACAAACACGCCGTCGCATGGGCGGAGAAACGCCGTAACAAATTAAAAGCTAAAGCCTAAGGATATGGCCACACTGCAACAACAGGCAAAAGGAAAAAAAGACGGGGAGATCCGGTATCTGACCCCGCTGAATATTGAGACCAGCAAAGAGAAGAAGTATTGCCGCTTCAAGAAATCCGGTATTAAGTATATCGATTACAAGGATCCGGATTTCCTGATGAAGCTGGTGAACGAGCAGGGCAAGATCCTGCCGCGCCGGCTGACGGGTACCTCCCTGAAGTACCAGCGGAAAGTAGCCCAGGCGATTAAGCGTTCGCGCCACCTGGCGTTGATGCCCTATGTAGGTGATTTATTAAAGTAAACGGAAGGAATCATGGAATTGATACTCAAGAAAGACGTAGAGAACCTCGGGTTCAAGGACGACCTGGTATCCGTCAAGAACGGCTATGGCCGGAACTACCTGATTCCCCAGGGGATGGCGGTACTGGCTACCCCTTCTGCCAAAAAGGTACTCGCCGAGGACCTGCGCCAGCGGGCCCATAAGGAAAAGCAGGCCATCGACGCTGCCGAGAAGACAGCCGAAGCCCTGAAGGCTCTGGAAATTAAAATCCCCGCCAAAGTAGGGGAAGCGGACAAACTGTTTGGTTCCGTTACCAACGCCGACCTGGCGGCTGCCCTGGAGAAAGAGGGACACGCTATCGAGAAGAAGTATATCAGCATCAAAGGAGGCGCTATCAAGCGCGCCGGACCCTACGAGGCGGAAATCCGGCTGCACCGCGAGGTACAGGTGGAGTTTGCCTTTGAGGTGGTGGCTGAACAAAACTAAGCCCGACCGGCAAATAGATAAGAGTCCATCCTGGCCATCAGGGTGGGCTTTTTTTATAAACCGAATTGCGGAGGATGAAATACGAAAGGCTTACACGCGAACAGTTGGAGGAACTGCACCCGGAATTCATCAATTTCCTGGCAACGCAATCCATCACGGCCGAGGAATGGGACCGGATTAAGCGGGAAACGCCCCAGGTGGCCGAAGACGAAATCGATGTCTTCAGCGACCTGGTCTGGGAGGGCGTCCTGTCCCGGGTAGAATACCTGGAACAGATCGAGGCGCAGCAAATGCATCTGTTCCACATGACAAAGCGCGAGATGAAACTGATTTCCGTCCGGGTAATGAACCCGGAAATCGATCTCAGGTCGCAGGAAGGGTTTGGCTGGTTCAAGAAAAACTGGCAGTCCGATTTTGTGGAGTACCTCACGGCGGCCAAGGCGTATTCGGACGATCCGAATGCGGATAAATTCGAATTGATCCGAAAGGGGGCGACCATTACCAAAGGCGACCTGTACCGCTGGTTTGACGAGGTGATTGAAAACTAACGGCAAGCCTTGAAAACTAACCTCCCCAGGGACTGGCACCCTCCCGTCTTTCCGCTATATTTGCATGAGCCTGTGTCGGATCATCCCAGGCTCCGGAAATAACCACACGAATTCAAGCCGCCTTATGGCAAGAAAACCATCCATCCCGAAAGGTACAAGGGATTTTAGCCCGCAGGAGGTTGCAAGGCGCAACCATATCATCGGGGCCATCCGCGAACAATTTGAGCGGTTCGGCTTCCAGCCCATCGAAACCCCGTCCTTTGAGAATTACGACACCCTCATGGGCAAATACGGGGAGGAAGGCGACCGGTTGATTTTCAAGATCCTGAATTCGGGGGATTTTTTAAAAAAGGCAGACGCGACCGTCCTGCAGGATAAAGACTCCGCCGGGCTCACTCCGCAAATAGCGGAAAAAGCCCTCCGGTACGACCTGACCGTGCCCTTTGCGCGCTATGTGGTGATGCACCAGAACGAAATCGATTTTCCCTTCAAACGCTACCAGATCCAGCCTGTCTGGCGGGCAGACCGGCCGCAAAGGGGGCGGTTCCGGGAGTTCTACCAGTGCGATGCGGATGTTGTGGGCGCCACCGGGCTCATCCAGGAAGCGGAGTTTATCCAGCTATACGACCGGGTCTTTGCCTCTCTGGGCCTGAATGGGGTAACCATCAAGCTGAACCACCGCAAGGTGTTGTCCGGCATTGCCGAAGTCATCGGGGCTGCCGACCGGCTGACGGATTTTACCGTAGCCCTGGACAAACTCGACAAGATCGGGCGGGAAAAGGTGGAAGCCGAGATGGAGGAAAAGGGGATTTCCCGGGAGGCCATCCGCAAAGCGGCACCCCTGTTCGACCTGAGCGGGGAGGCTTCCGGACAACTGGCCGCACTGCGCGGGCTGCTCGCCGAATCGCCGACTGGGCTGCAGGGCGTGGAGGAATTGGAAGAATTGCTCGACCTGACCCGGCAGATGGGATTGGAAGCGGGTAAGTGCGTGCTCGACGTTACACTGGCCCGCGGCCTGAACTACTACACCGGGACCATCTTTGAGGTGGCAGCCCCGGAAACGGTGCAAATGGGGTCCATTGGCGGGGGCGGCCGCTACGACGACCTGACGGGCATCTTTGGCCTCAGGGATGTGAGCGGGGTCGGTATTTCCTTTGGCCTGGACCGGATTTGCCTGGTAATGGAGGAGCTTGGGTTGTTCCCGGAAACCCTGGACCGCGCCCTGGATGTGTTCTGCATCAATTTTGGCCCGGAAGAGGCGCGGGCAGCGCTCCGGTTGGTCATGCGCCTGCGTTCCCGCGGGATCCGGGCAGACCTCTACCCAAATGACGCCAAGGTGGGCAAGCAATTTAAATACGCAGATAAACGGGACGTTCCCTTCGTCGTCCTGATCGGGGACGAGGAGTTGCGCAAAGGGGAGTTTACCGTCCGGGACATGCGCGGGGGCGGGCAGCAATCCTACCCGCTGGATGCATGGGAAGACTTTGCCGATACCCTTTCCGCATAACGGCAACAGCCTGTATTACTACAGCCTTTTTTTGACCTCTTTGACGATCCGGGAATAATATTGGGCCCCGTGCGGTACGTATTCCCCGGGCCGGGCCAGCCCCCAGGTTTCTTCGGCAAATTGCAGGAGGGGGATAAGCCGGAGTTCCGCAACTTCGGATTGCTGGGGGGTGAGCGCCCCAAAGGGCTGGCTGAGCCGGCAGAGGTATACATGCCGGAACTCCCGGTCACGGATTCCCCCGGGGTGGTCCCGGGAATCCTTCACAATGGTTATCGGTATGAGCTGGTCCGCGGATACCTCCAGGCCAATCTCTTCGCGTATCTCCCGCACTGCCCCTTCCAGCGGGCTTTCCCCTGCGCCGACATGACCGGCAACGGAAACGTCCCAGACGCCCGGGTCGGTAGCTTTGTCCTCGGCGCGACGCTGCAGCAAGACGCGTCCATCGGAGGTGTAGAACCAGACGTGGACGGTGGGATGGTACCAGCCTTCCCGGTGGGCTTCCGACTTCAGCGCCGTTTTGCCGGTGGGATTGCCGTCTGCGTCCCAGATGTCTATCCGCTCATCCACCTTGTCTGCGGGTTGGTTAATCGAAGTAGCTGAACGTTTCCCCTTCCTCGATGGTCAAAAGCGTTTCGTAAATGAGCCGGATGACATTCGCCACATCTTCCTTTTGCACCATTTCCACCGTGGTGTGCATATACCGCAACGGCAGGGAAATCAGGGCGGAAGCCACCCCCCCGTTGCTGTAGGCAAATGCATCCGTGTCCGTCCCGGTTTGTCTGGAAGCCGCCAGGCGCTGGAACGGAATGTCATTCTTTTGGGCGGTTTGCAGGATGCGTTCCCTGAGTTTGTTCTGAACAGCCGGGGCGTAGGAGATCACCGGCCCCGCCCCGATTTCGGTATGCCCCTCTTTTTTCTTGTCGATCATCGGGGTGGTTGTATCGTGGCAGACATCCGTAATTATCGCGGCATTCGGTTTGATCCGCTGGGTGATCATTTCGGCCCCCCGCAACCCGATTTCCTCCTGGACCGAATTCGTCACATAGAGACCAAAGGGTAGTTTCTTGCCGTTTTCCTTTAACAAGCGGGCTACCTGGGCAATCATAAAGCCTCCGGCCCGGTTGTCGATGGCCCGGCAGACAAACTTGTTTCCGGCCAAAACCTGGAAGTTGTCCGGGTAGGTAATAACACAGCCTACATGCACGCCCATCTTCTCAACCTCCTCTTTATCCTTGGCCCCGATATCTATAAAGATGTTTTCGAGTTTGGGCGGCTCCTCTTTCGACTTGTCGCGGGTATGGATGGCCGGCCAACCGAAAATTCCCTTAACGATGCCGTTGGCCGTATGGATATTCACCCATTTCGACGGGGCGATCTGGTGGTCGCTGCCCCCATTGCGGATCACGTAGATCAGTCCGTTGTCCGTAATATAGTTGACATACCAGGAAATTTCGTCACTGTGCCCTTCGATAACCACCTTGTAGGGGGCATCCGGGTTGATGACGCCTACAGCGGTTCCATAGGTGTCCGTGATAAAGGTGTCCACATAGGGTTTCAGGTAGGACATCCAAATTTTCTGGCCCTCCCATTCATAGCCGGTCGGGGAGGCGTTATTCAGATATTTTTCAAAAAATTCCAGGGATTCCGGAGTGAGAATGCTGTCTGCGTTCATGTAGCTTTGTTTGCTGCAAACTTAGCAATATTCACTTTTATTTAATACTTCCAGCCTGGCTTTATCGTTACTTTTGGCAAGGCCTTTGATTGAATATGTCTATGCGTTTTTCCCGTAAAACCTTATTGGCGATCCTGCAGATCTCCCTGCTGCCGGCTTGGCTTATCGGGCAGGTGCCCGAACAGGAACTGGATTCGGTGGAGGAGCAAATGATCATCCTGGAGGGGGATAGTATTTTCCGCAGCTCCATCGAGCTGGACGCGGTGTATATTTTCGGAAAACTGAAGTTCGACTCCTATGACGACAAACTCCGGTACCTGATCCTCAGAAGGAAGACCATCAAGGTGTATCCGTACGCGAAGCTCGCCTCGGAGCGGCTCGTAGAACTCAACAGCCGCCTCGAGAGCATCACCTCCAGGCGGAAGCAGAAACGCTACACGCGCATTGTACAGCGGTTCATCGAAGACGAGTTCGCCGCTGAGCTGAAGAAGCTCACGCGGACCGAGGGCCAGATCCTGGTGAAACTGATCTACCGGCAGACGGGCATTACCGCTTTTGACCTGGTGAAACAACTCAGGAGCGGCTGGCGGGCCTTCTGGTACCAGACTACCGCAAGCCTGTTCGATATCAGCATCAAGGAGGAGTTCCACCCGGAAAGCGTCCACGAGGATTACCTGATCGAGGATATTCTGCAGCGGGCTTTCGCGGCAAATATACTGGAGCGGCAGGAATCCGTACTGGATTACGACTACGCCTCCCTGACCAACCAGTGGAGCAGCGCCAAAAAGAAGGAAAATTAGTTGCAGGGTTCTTTTTTTTCCGTTATCTTCCTTGTCCTTTTTTTGGGGTTGATACAACCAAATTTCTCGTTCTAAGCGGGTTAGGTGTCAGGCCGGAAAAAAGAAAAAAATTTTACGCATTTATGTGATTGTTTTTCAAAAAAAGCATTCTATATTTGCACCCGCTTTTCGGGGTAAAACCTGGATGCGAGGA